>QEUW01000415.1 GCA_003577005.1 Chloroflexota bacterium
CAACTCAGCCCGATGATTATGGCCGCCAAAGTGACGGCCACCAACAAGGCCGTGGAGGCGGTTGATCACTGTATGCGCGTCGCCGGTGGTGCCAGCATGTTGAAGACTCTCCCCTTGGAACGTTACTACCGCGACGTGCGCGGCGGCCTTAGCCACCCGGTCAACGATGACCAGGCGCTAGTACTATTAGGTCAGCAGGCGATCCGCCAAATGTAGCTTGTGGTGCGCAGACCACCGCCCTACAATCGGTGAGGATGATGTGTAACGAGGTGGATGACCAGTAGTCCGTACTCTTTTGTTCCAGTCCTAAGTTGGGCACAGCACTGGTGCGGTCTATTGAGGGCGGCAGGCTCAGCCAGTCAGCCTATCCAGACAACCTCCACCTCTACGGCAATGGAGCGTGTGATGGCATCCTTACCACAATCCGGGGGTAGCTGGGCCGAGTCTGCCCACCCTACTGCAACAAAAAATAGCGGCCGAAAACTGGGTGGCGTGCTCAACTATCTGTTAGGTTCGTTGACTACGCTGGCTTTGGTGGGCGGCGGGCAGTTTCTGCTCCGCAAACCCGACCCGCCACCACTGGTGGTCCATGCGCCGCCGACGGCTGCACCTACCGCAACAGCGGAGCCTACGCCACCGCCGCCGCCAACCGCCACACCGCCGCCAATTACGATCTTTGTCAGCGGTGCGGTGCAACAGCCGGGACTGTACCAATTGCCCGCCGAGGCGCGCCTGGGTGATGCTATTTTGGTGGCCGGTGGGTTGACAGAAGAAGCCGCCGCTGGGCAGGTCAATCAGGCCGAAAAGCTGTGGGATGGCGCACATATCCGCATCCCTACGCTGGGTGAGGCAGCAACGGCGCCTCAATCTTCTAGCAGCCTTGCCGGTAGCGGCGCCACTTCATCTTCCGGGTCAACACTTTCTAGTGGAGGACGCATCAACCTGAACACTGCCTCCCTTGACCAACTTGATAGCTTGCCCGGCATTGGGCCAGCCAAGGCGCAGGCAATCATCGACCACCGTCCCTTTGCTGCCGTAGACGATATCACCCGCGTTCCTGGTATTGGCCCCAGCACGCTCAACCAGTTGCGCGATCTGATCACCGTCCAGTAAGCAGCAGTCACCTCCAACCCAATCGAGAATCGTGCTAGACCAAGAGGAAACCCTATGGCAACAGAGGAAGATACAAAGTCACTTCAAGATCAAATGAAAGATACCGTGATCGATGTGCGCAACGAGGCAATTGTTCAGACTGCCAACCTCTATCTTTTGACGCGCAAGGTGCTTCTGGCCAGCCTGGGCGCGGCGGCGCTGACCCTTGAGCAGGCCAGCGCCCTGGTAGACAAGCTGGCCGAGCGCGGCGAAGGGGTCGAGGCCAATCTGCAAAAGTGGGCTAATGAGTTAAGCAGCGGCAGTGATGCACCCACGTCCGCGCGCGGCTCCGGCAGTGATGCACCAGCCGGTACAGTCGCTGGCAGCACGATGAACATGGCCGGCAAAGCATTGGAAGAGAGCATCGAGGTAATTCTAAGCCGGCTCAACGTGCCGACCAAAAGTGACATCGAGGCGCTCAGTCGGAAAATCAGCTTGCTCAACCAAAAAGTCAGTGCGCTCCTGGAAAAACAGGAGCAAACACAAAAGTAAGGAAGCTCCGCATGGCTACTGCCAAAATCACCGATGTCGAACGTATCCTGTTGGTCGTGCCCTTTGTCGAACGAGTCCGCCGCGAGATGGAGCGCGCCCGCATCCACCGCTGGGCCGAAGTCGAAGTTATCCGCGTAGAAACCGACGCCGGTATCGTCGGCTATGGCGAGACGATCCAGAATTATACTTGGGGCCGTGTGAATATTACCGAACGCGTCCTCGGTCGCTCACCCTTTGAGTTGATGTGGGATGACAGCCTGGGCGCCGGGTTGCAGATGGCGCTCTTTGACGCCGCCGGCAAACTGGCCGGTGTGCCGATTTACCGGCTGCTGGGTCACAAGGTGCGCGAGTGGGCGCCCATCTCCTTCTGGGACCACGACATGGCGCCGGAGAAATACGAGGTTGAGGCCAAAAAAGCCGTCGAACTTGGCTATACTTCGATCAAGATCAAGGCGCGCCCGTGGTTTGATGTCCACGAGACGATCCGGCGTATTAGTGCGGCGACGCCCGACCACTTCTGTATCGACGCCGACTGGAACGACTTTCTGCTTGGCGTCTCTTACGCCGTGCCGGTATTGCGTGTGCTGGAGGAAGAGTTTCCCAAGATCAAGATCTACGAAGGCCCGATCCGTGCTGACGATGTGGCAGGCAACAAGCTGCTCCGCTCGCAGATCCGCACCGCCACGGCTCACCATTATGGGAGCATTCCCGGCCGCACGGCTATCAGCGAGGGCTACTGCGACGGCTTTGTCATTGGCGGCGGGGTGTCGCGCATCGTGGCCGATGGGCTGGCGGCCGGGATGGCAAATATGCCCTTCTTCCTCCAAATGGTGGGCACCGGGCTGACAACGACGCTCGCGCTGCATCTAGGCGCCGTATTAAGCCATGCGCAGTGGCCCGCCGTTACCTGTCACGAGTTGTACGAGCACAACTTGCTCACCGGGCGCATTGATGTTATCGGCGGCCACGCCCGCGTGCCCGAGGCACCGGGTTTGGGTGTCGAGCTCGACGAAGCGGCGCTCGCACGCTACCGGGTGGACGAGGCGGACCACACACTGCCCCGCCGGCTGGTCAAGTTTAGCCGCGCCTGCGGTGTCAATGTCTACTTTGCCAACGACTCGCATCACACGTCAGAGATGTGGCGCTATTTTAGCCTCAACAACCAGCCGGTCTTCGAGCGAGGGAATCATACCGAATTACTCGATGACGACGGGAGCGCAGAATTTGATGATCTCTACCGGCGGGCGCAGACCGGTCCAGTGCTGACTCGGTGACCGCAGCAGGAGTGAGGCTGCTCGCACTTCAGTTGCTCGCATTCCCGTTCCTGCATGCTGAAATCCACCGGCACAAACGTTTTTTCGACGCTTTATCAACGGTGGATGGCTTATCATTGAAATAGTAAACAGCGCTTTGCGGTTCAGGCGCCAGCGAAGCGAGGCTTCTGCCAAAGTCTCGCTTCGCCCCTTACGATTGCTGGGTACGACCTTGTGTTAACCAGCAGACACCTGCGGTGTGATCTTCTATATTGTCACCAGCCAATGAAGGCTGTATGGTTTACATATCGTATTGCTGTTATTTGATTGTATAGAGTTCAATATAAGAGAGGAGTCAGCAATGAACGCACATCAGCTTCATACCGTGCTCATACAATTCCGGATAAGCTTTCTAACTTATTTTACGGCGCTCACCGACGATGATCTGGCTGAAATACTGAAGGGACCAAGCGAAACGCTGCTCGAAGTTTTGCAGCTACGTTATGGCTATACTCGCGAGCAGGCAAAAGGCGAGTGGAATGAATTTGTCCTCCGCCACATCGATGGGCGCTATCCTTTGGGTGAGTCTGCCGCCTCTTGCCTCTCACCATTCTCTGTTTATCCGGTTGCGATCCAAGGATGGCGACAAGGGTTGCCACCCGGTCAACGTTATATCCGCTTAAAGCAGAAGATCTATCCAAGCCTGTGGCCGCCACAATCGAAGCGTTTGTGTAAAGGGGACGTGCGATGGCCAGCAATCTCTATGCCCTGCTGGTAGGCATCAACCGCTATTCGGCGATAGGGCGTGTCCCGCATCTGCGTGGGTGCGTTGCCGATGTGGTCGCTATGCGCGACTTTTTGGTCAACCAGCTTGGCGTCCCAACCGATCACATCCACCTGTTGGCCGACGAAGCGGCCACGCGCACGGCCATTATCGACGGTTGGCGCACCCATCTGCGCGACCGTGCCCAGGCCGGCGCTATCGTCTTCTTCCATTATAGCGGCCACGGTTCGCAGGCTCCCAGCCATGACCCTGGCGAGAACGACCAACTTGACGAAACGGTCGTCGCTTATGACAGTCGCGACGAAGGCAAGTATGACCTGCTCGACAAAGAACTGGGTGTGCTTATCCGTGAGGTAGAGCAGAAGGGTGCGCAGGTGGCGCTGTTGATGGACTGCTGCCATTCCGGCCATATCACGCGCACGCGCGACGAAAATCGCCCTCTGTTCCGCCAGTGCCCACCCGATGTACGCCCGCGCCCACCGGAAACACTGTTGTCCCCACCGGCAGCGCAGACCCGCTCTGCCATGTTTGGTGGTGGAGAGGCAACCGGCCGATATGTGCTGTTAGCCGCCTGCCGCGACGAGGAGCTGGCAAACGAATATCGTCCGCCCGAACTGGGACAGTGGCGCGGCGCACTCACCTTTTTCTTTCTCAAAGCGCTCCAGCAATACCATCCTGGCTTGACCTGGGCAGATCTGTATGATCGCATCTTGCCCCAGGTGCGCGTGCTCTATCCCAATCAAACTCCGCAATTGGAAGGGCCGGGCGAACATCTGCTCTTTGGTGGCGCCGTTCAACCGGTCGGCAGCTATCTAGTGGTGGTCGAGACAGAGGGTGCGGGAAAGGTCAAAGTGAACGGTGGTGTAGCCCTGGGATTGACGGCAGGCAGCCGTCTTGCTATCTACCCGCCAACGAGCAACTTGAATGGACGTCCCCTGGCTACGGCCACGGTTACGGAAGCGGGCACGGACACAGCCTGGGCCTCACTGGATCGCCCCGTGACGGTAGAGCCTGGTAGCCGGGCCAAGATTATGGTCTTTGGCTACGGTGAACAGCGGGCGGTAGTAGCCGTCGATGAACCGCTTGTACGTGACGCCATCGCAACGGCCAACCAGGGAAAACCTTCCATCTTGGTGCAGGCCGTTGCCCTGGCAGACGCAGCAAGAACACCCGACTTTTTTGTCTTGCGGGAGGGTAGTATCCTGGTGGTTCAAGACGCGACTGGCGAAGCGGTGCTCTCGACAGCGCCGGCCACTGCGGCGGGAGCGGCACAGGTTACTAAAAATCTAGAGCAGCTTACCATTTACCGTAACGTCGAACGGTTGCGCAACCAGGCCGCCGGCCCGGCCCTGCGCGGCGCGGTGGCAGTTGTCGATCTCAATCCGAGCCGCCAGGCAGGGCGTGCGCTGGTGGCACCAGCCGGTGGGCGCATCACCTTTCGCCTGCACAACCAGACGCGGCGTCCCCTCTATGTGACCATTCTTCACTTGACTGCTGATTTCGCTATCCGGCGGGTCTTTCCTGACCGTGGCTATACGGAAAAGCTGGCGCCCGGCTATAAGACCCAGACCATTGGTGTATCGACCACTGGCGCCGCCACGCAGGAGCGGCTGGCGCACGAGAGTGTAAAAATCTTTATCACTACAACACCTGTATCGTTCGATGCCCTACAGTTGCCGCCGCTCAACCAGGGTGAAATCCCCACCGCAGCCCCTGTGCGCGCCGATTCACCGCTCGGGTGGCTGCTCGATGCTGTGCGCCGCACCGGCGCCCGCCCGCTCCGCCCGGTAGCGGCAGGGGCCGATGACCAGTGGATAGTCGAGGAACTTTGGATAGTTGACAAGGGGATGCTGATAGTATAAACTAAGGTCAATTCTTCTTTTGTCTCTCTTGTCGTCTCTCCGTGTTTGTTGGTTCTCTGCTTCTTTTGCTCCATGTTGGTTGCTGACGTCTAAGTAGTAAGTAGCCGCGGCGAGACTTTATTGCCGATCTCCTTTCACTTTGTTACGCGAACCCCGTATGTGACGCTTCGCGGACGTTGGTGCGGGCCACTTGCCTGCCGGAGGCGCTCACGAAGCAAAGGAGCTCCCAATGATGAAGCATCTAAGGAAAACCCTGCTCACGGTGGCGATCGTCTTTCTGCTGACAGCGTCCTTCGCTTCCACCGCACTGGCCCATCACAAGCGGCCCTGTTGTTACAGACCACCGCGGGTCGTGGTTCCGCGGTATCCGCCACGATATCACCATTCCTATGTCCCGCCGAAGCCATATTACCGAATGCCCGCTTACCGAGTGCCGGCAAAAAAGTACCCAACCCACATTGCCAAAACCTATGTTGTACGGCGAGGTGACACACTCACCCTCATTGCAAAGCGCTATGGCACATCGGTGCGGGCGATCCTGGCGGCAAACCCGCAGGTCAAGAATCCGAATCTGATCCGCACGGGGCAGAGACTGGTCATTCCAGTGTGGTAATCGCCAGTAACATCACACAAAACGATACGGTTGGCGAATTACGGAGGGTGCGGCTGCATACCGCACCCTCTGTTTTTTCTAGGTGTTGTTTACAATGGTCCAGCAGCGCACGAGCCGGCCGGGATGCATACGTGCATTGCACCTGCAAGGTGCGATGCACGTCTCAGGTGCAACGCACTTTTCAAGTGCATCGCACCGCTGTCCAGGCTGAAATATCAACAGAACCTAGTTCTCGAACTCGAAACAGCATCTTCTGCGGGTTATCCATTGACGTGATCCTTATTCGCCCTCTGGTGTCCCCAGCTTGACGAGGATACGTTGTGGCGTGCTCACCCCCTGGTTATCCGGTGTGTAATAATCATACGCCTGGCTGCTGGGTGTCTGTGCCCGGATCGGGAAGCGGGCGACCAGCCGGTAGTTGAGCGTGACGACCTCGCCACCCGGCACATCCGCCAGGTAGAAGATGA
>QEUW01000416.1 GCA_003577005.1 Chloroflexota bacterium
TCGTTGTTCCGTTGTTAATGTGATCTGCTGATGCTTGCCCATGGGGCGAGTGTAACCCCATGAGCCAGAATCTCAAAATCTAGCCTAACTGAGGACTAGGCAGCCTCTACACCGATGATGTGTTTACAGAGCTGTATCCAACTGATGGACAACCGACCATCAGCCCCTGGCGTCTGGCACTGGTTACCGTCATGCAGTTCGCCGAGAACCTGAGCGATCGGCAGGCCGCCGAGGCGGTGCGCAGTCGCATTGACTGGAAGTACGCTCTCAGTCTGAAGTTGACCGACCCAGGATTCCACTATTCGGTGCTGAGTGAGTTTCGCTCCCGGTTGGTCGAAGGCGCAGCGGGAGAGATGCTGTTGGATGAACTGCTGCAGCGGTTCCGCCAGCGTGGCTGGTTGAAATCCCGCGGCCAGCAGCGCACCGATTCCACCTCTGTGTTAGCCGCCGTGCGGGAACTGAACCAATTAGAGATCGTGGGCGAAACCCTGCGCCATGCGCTCAACTGCCTGGCCACGGTAGCCCCCGACTGGCTCCGGCAGCAGGTGACGCCAGAGTGGTATGAACGCTACCGGGAGCGCTTTGATGAATTTCGTCTGCCCAAGAGCAAGCTGGAGCGCCAGCAGCTTATTGAAACGATCGGTCAGGATGGGTATCACCTACTGGAATCCGTGTATACGGCGGAGGAGCTGTCCTGGCTACGGCAGGTGCCTGCGGTGGAAACCCTGCGTCAGGTCTGGCTGCAGCAGTACTGGGTGGATGAGGGACAAGTCAAGCGCCGTCAGCCTCAGGACATGCCGCCGGTGAGTCAATGGCTCCGCTCGCCCTATGACACCCAGGCCCGTTATGGCAGCAAAGGAGACCGTTACTGGGTGGGCTACAAAGTCCACCTGACCGAGACCTGCGACAATGACCAACCCCATCTGATCACCCAGGTGGAGACGGTGCTGGCGACCCAACAAGACCATCATGCACTGGCACCGATTCAGGCCGACCTGGCAGACAAAGGACTCCTGCCCGAGCAGCAGCTGGTGGATGCGGGCTATGTGAGTGCCAAACGGATTATCGAGAGTCGGGAAACCTACGGCATTGATCTCATCGGTCCGGTGCACAGCGACCCCAGCTGGCAGGCACGCACCGCAGGAGCGTACGACGTTTCTTGCTTCCAAGTGGCGTGGGAGCAGCAAACCGTCACCTGTCCGCAAGGGCAGCACAGTGTGGCCTGGCACCTGGCTGAGGATGCCAAGGGGGAATCGGTGGTGCAGATTCAGTTCGCCAAGGAGAGCTGCCAGGTTTGCTCGCGGCGTGCGCTCTGTACGCATGCGCAAGCCAGCGGGCGCAGTCTGACCTTGCGCTATCCTGCCGAGCGGCACGAGACGCTGCAAGCAGCGCGAGGACGGCAGGAGACAGATGCTTTCAAAGTCGCTTATCGCAAGCGAGCGGGTGTGGAGGGAACGTTCTCTCAGGCCATTCGTAACGCCGATTTGCGGCGGGCTCGTTACATTGGCCTCCAGAAAACCCATCTGCAGCATCTGGTGACCGCCACCGCGACCAACATTCTGCGTGTGATCCACTGGTTGAACGAGATCCCGTTGGCCCGAACAAGAACCTCGCGGTTTGCGGCTCTTGTCCGCTCATGAGAGGTTCGCCAACGGTATCGAACTCACGTTAACTGAGAATGCAACAGGTGGTGTGTTGATTTGGAGATAAGTTTTCGGACAAGAAGGCTCGCAAGCAAGGAAAAACCGGAAACAACTTTATGTCAAGTATCAAAAAGGAACGTTCAGCCTATCACCACCGGCTCCGCCTAGCCGACCGGTTTGTTCTTCACGAAGCGATGCATCACCCTCCAGCAGCGTTGTGCCTCCCGCCTGCCGATGGCATCGACAACGTCCCCATATGCAAGATTGCGGACGCAAAGAGGACCCGCCGGGGATAGGGGTGATACAGGTAATGTGGCGCAAGTGCCCACGGCGCTCGCCCGGGCGATGTTGTCATCCTCAGCAATAAGGGCCCTATACCCGATTCTTCTCCAATTCCGCGCTGCGTTGGGGAAGCACAAGAGGGCCATGGATCGTATGATCGTACTGCTGCTACGCATACCGAAGCAGCTGCTCCGCTAGCTCGCTCTCCCTCTGCCTCCCCACTCCGTTCCCAGAATCGCCATCTGGGATGCCGTTGTGGCGACAGCCGCGGCTGGGCCGTCAGTTGGAACACCGTCGCCGTCAGGGAGGCATCGGGATGACGGTCACCGCAAGCCGTCCACCGGTTGATTGGCGGTGTGCACCTGGCACTTCACGCGGATGGCGTACAGCTCCGCCTCCCGCATCGCCACCTCGACGCGAATCGGACGCCCAACCAACTCCGAGATGTCCACCCAGCTGCACCTGCACGGCGGTATGGCGGGTTGTGCGGACGTTCAGGCTCAGGGTACCCGACTGGGGCACAATGGCTCGCGTCCGCAGCAGCCCGTCCTTGCCCCACGTCTTCAACCCACAGAAGCCGTCCAGCCGCAGCTCGTACAGCAAGGGTGTCAAGAATCCCTGCGTCTTCAACCCCGCCTTGATCATGTCGGGATAGGCGTAATGCTCGCCGAGGGCAGCGTGGCAGAAGAACAGGAGCTTATCGTCGGGCGTGCGCACCATGTCCATCCCGTAGTTCTGCCCGCCCCCCACCTGCCCGTACTCCCGCACCGGCAGCAGCGGCTCCCGCACAGTGCGATACCAGTTGAGGCCGTTGTAGCTGTAGGTCAGTTCCGTCTCGACCCGCCCACTCCCCTTCACCCGCCGCTCCTCAAAGGTGTCCGTCCGCAGGACTTGCAGCAGGCCAAGATAGACGTCTTCGTAGGGGATCACCGGCATGGAGTAGAACTCCGTTCCCAGCGGGTCGAGGATGTCGGGCTGCAACACCACCTGCCGCGGCGTGAAGTGCTTCCAGTCGGTGGTCGTCACCACGGCGATGCGCCGGTCGCCGTAATACGGTCGGCTGTGGATGCGGTAGGTGCCGGAGGGGGCATCCCAGAGCGAGCCGCACCAGGCGTCGACGGTGGTGGGCTGCCAGGGGTGGTCGTAGTCGATGGTGAAGCGCAGGCCGTCGGGGGAGAAGCCGAAGACGCTCTGGCGAACCTTCTTGCCCGGTTTCCACCAGTCAGGGTGGAACGAGGTCATCAGGTAGCCCCGGTCGGCGTGCGGTGTGCCGGTCAGGGGGTGGATGAACTCGGGCCAGAAGGCATAGCCGCTTTCCGCGTTCTCGGCCACGACCACATCTTGGAAGCCTCTCCAGGCGGGTGAGACGGAGGCGTCGAAGCCGGGATTCGGCCAGTGGTAGAGGTCATCCGATTGCAGCCGCACGACAAAGGTACCCGGATCGGCCTCCGGCGGATAGACCGCCAGGTACATGACGTACTTGCCCAACCGCGCGTCGTGGAAGACGGTGTGCCAGCCGCCGTAGCCGAGGCAGTTGGGGGGGGACTCGGTAAAGGTCTCCTTGACGAAGTGGGGTTTGCCCCACACCCGTTCCAGGCAGGCCTGCCGTTCGATCAGCCAGTTGTCGAGAAAGAGCAAGGTTTTCACGACCGTGTTTGCCTCCGCTGGTTTATCTCGTCCGGATCTCGAACTCGTCCAGTGAGAGCCGCCCGGTGACCTCGGAGCCGAAGCCGACGAACGAAAAGCCATAGCTCGCCGCCCGCGCCAGCACGTCGGCCAACCGGGCAGGCCGGTCAGGGTCGTGAGACCAGCTACGGTACCATTTCGACTCGTCCACCGTCAGCCGCAGCACCGTCGGCGCGTCGGCCCAGCGCCCGTCAGAAATGGGAATGGGCTGGCTGTGGAGGTGCCAGCGGTTGCCCAGAATGTTCACCCAGAAATAGCACTTGGCGGTGTTGAGGTTCAGGCCATCGCCCCGCAGATAGCATGAGACTTCCGTATCGCGCAAGTCAATCGGGTCGCCGCCGACCCAGGGGTGGTAATGGAGGAGGGCCAGAATGGACACGGGATTCTCCGGCGTGTCGGCGCTCCAGCGGTAGTGATCGGTGAAAATATAGCCTGAGTCGTTCACGCCGCCGTTGCGCTGCCAGGTGGTCATGAAGTACATCTCGTTGCCGGCGATGACGCTGGCGTGGTAATCATAGGTGCACCAACCTTCCGGGCCTCTGTCGAAACTGTTCTTCACCATCCCTGGGAATCTCCTTGCCCTGGGCTTACCATACAGGGCCTTCAGTGCAGAACACGCTCTAAAGGACGCGCTGGCTGGCGATTCCCCTATGGGCAAGGAGGGCGCGCATCAGCGGGCCACTCATGGCCGAGGTGACCAAGGCCATCACCACCAGCGCCACGAACATGCGCTCCTCGATGATGCCGTATTGCAGCGCCATCAGACCGAGGATGATTTCCATGGCACCTCGAGAATTCATGGCGACACCCACCGCCCAGGCATCCACGCGCGCCATGCCGCTCCCCTGCGCCGCTAACCCACAGCCGACCACTTTGCCGACACAGGCAATGAGCAGCACGGTCAAGACCAACACCCCATCGAAGTGCGCCAGGAAGTTGATGCGCAGCCCGATGCTGGCGAAGAAGAGCGGGGCGAAGAAGGACGAGACGAACTCACTCATCGTCGCGCGGGCACGTTCGTTGAGGTGGGGCGAATCGCCCAGCGCCACCCCCACCAGAAAGGCACCGAAGATGGCGTGGATGCCGATCCATGCGGTGAAAGCCGCGGCGAAGAGCGCCAGCGGCAGCCCGAACCCCAACACGCCGCCAGCCCCCCGCATGCGCCCTTGCAGCCAGGGCAGGATGCGGTTCAAACCCCAGCGGCCGGCGCTGAGCATGAGGGCCGCGAAGGTGAGCGTGAGTGCGATGGTCTGGCCGATGGCCAGGGTCGGCTGGGTGCGCGCGTCCATCATCCCCAGGATCACGGCGAAGATGATCCAGCCGATCAGGTCGTCGAAGATGGCGGCAGCGATCACGACCATCCCCAGGTCCGTGTGGTAGAGGCCCAGATCCATCAGTGTCTTGGCGATGACGGGCAGGGCCGAGATGGACAGCGCGGTGGCGAAGAAGAGTGCAAACGGCAGATAATGGGTGCGGACACCACTACCCAGCAGGGAAGGGAGGAACCAGGCCGAGGCAAAGCCCAGGGCAAACGGGAAGGCGATGCCAGCGATGCTGACGTTGAAGGCCGCCCGGCCTTGCCGCCAGATGCTGGAGAGGTTGACTTTGGTCCCGGCCACCAGCAGGAACAGCACAACCGACACCGTCGTCAGCCCGTTGAGGATGGTGTGCGGCGGCTGACCTATGGGAAAGAGGGTTTCTTCAACCGCGGGCGCCAGCGCGCCCAGGATGGTGGGGCCCAGCACGATACCGGCCAGAATCTCGCCCAGGACGGCGGGTTGGTGGAGCGCCATGGCCATTTCGCCCAGCAGCCGGGCCACCGCCAGCAATAGACCCACGGCCAGGAGCACAACCATAATCTCATGTTCTGTCATGCCGAACCCTACCGGAAGTGTCTTGGGTGAGACGAACCTGGCCATACACAACAGAGGACACAGTACACGCCGTTGTATACCGATTCAACAGGACCCATTCCAGCGCTGCTGACGTCAGCGGTAGACGATCGCACCCCCGATCGCAGCGACCAGGACGATCTACGCCGGATGAACCTTCAGCAGCGTCACGGCCACGAAGGTGATCAGGACGATGAGCAGAGCATCCCAACGCGCCGTGATAGCGCTGGGTCAGATGTCGTAGACCGTCCAGACCAGCCAGCCAACGACGACCGGACGGGCCGCCTGCAATGCGCCCTTGATGACCGGTGCATCCTTGTACATCAGCAACACCGCGGCGAAGGCGAGCATGAGGAGCACCGAGGGCAACACCATCCCCAACAGCCCGGCAGTGGCTCCGGGCAGCCCTGCCAGTCTGTAGCCGAGGTAGGCCGACATCTTGGTGGCGATGGGGCCAGGCAGCGCATTCCCGATGGCATAGCTGTCGGCGAATGCCTGTGGGCTGAGCCAGCCGTGGGAATCCACCACTTCCTGTTTGAACAACGGGATCATCGACGGGCCGCCACCGTAGCCGAAGATACCCACTTGGGCAGAGGCCAGGAAGAGGCGCCACAACAGATCCAACGGCATGGATGTAACCTCCCATGATTCCGATCGATTCGGACGCGCCTCAGGGCGGGCGAGCACAGGCTCCGAGGCAGCAAGGCAGGTCGGGCGGACATTGTACCATGACCGGAGAAGCCCATGGTAGCCATTCCACTGGAATCCGATGTTTGACGCCTTGGAGATTCTATCATGATCCGGCGGGTATTGCCTGATTCTGCCGCGGCATGCGCTACACCTGCTCTGCGGGAATCACCGGCTTGCTCTCCACGAAACGCCGCATCACCACCTCCGGCAGCTTGGTGTAGTACTTCAGGATCGTCGCCGGACTGTCCCCCGTGTTGAGCATGACGACGGCGGGCGACTGCTCCAGCTCCACGCTCCGCGACACATACGTCGTCCTGAGCGCATGCCAGCTGATGACAAATCCCAGCGCCGCCCGGCTGTGGCGTTGGATGATGCGCTCCACCGTCTTGGTGGAGATGGGAAACAGGTATTGCGGCTGTTTGGAGAGGGCGTTGAGGTACTTTTTGATCGCGCTCAAGGCGTCGAGCGTCGGCATGACCAGCCGCCAGCGATCTTTCTTCTCATCCCAGATGTTGATCAGCCCCCACTCGAAGTCAATCTCACTGGTGCGGATGGCGACGGCTTCGGAAACCCGCAGGCCAACAGCGAGCCCCAGCCGGATGAGAGCGTCGTCACGGATGTTGTCGATGTGGTGCAGCAGCTGGCGGATCTGGGCTTCGGTGAGGGCGCGGTTGGGGTGGCGCTTCCGTTGTTTGACGACCAGCGCCTGATTTTTGCGTACGGTGAGTTGTTTCATCGGGCTACCATTCATGTCTAAAGTAATCCAATAATAAGACATTTTGGCGCCGAAGTCCAGCAGGGACGACACAAGGGGAAGGGCGTTGAGCGTAGATTAGTCGCAGTCTGCCGTGGCGTGAGGTGGTGACAAGCGAAATTTGTCCTAATTGGAGATATTTAGGACATTACGAATCCAACGATGTCGGGACCTGTGAAGCCGAAATGACTTAGCTGGAAGAGCAACGTCGCCGGTAATTCCCCTGACGAACAGATTGGACTGGTAGTTGAGCAGCCCGCGCTAGGGTTCTCAATGAGGCCGCCGCTCAGAAGACGAGTACATCTGTCCCCAGCATGAGTGTCATGCCGGGTATCATGCCGCACCCCCTACCGTCACTCGCTACAAGCAATGTACAAAAGTGGCGTGTGCGTGTTATACTTGAGGTACATTTCAGGGCCTTCTCCTATGTCACTCACCGCGCTCAGATGCCCACAGCAGACAATGTCCTACAGACAGTTCCTTGCTGCAAGTAGCCAAGCGTTTCGGACGCAGAGTTCATACCCTATCCCATGATCGGCCTGAAAGTCGAGCATGCCGATCCCACTGCATAGAGGTTAGACCTCCACCCGCGTTGCTGGACAACGAGGGATGAAAATGGCTATACTCGCGCCACATGGTTGGCGCGAAGGTCGAACAGACCATATTGCCGAGAGCCTGTAGTTTAGACGGACCTGGATGCCACGCGGCACAACCAGTTGTGGTACCTGGCAGCCGCTGGGAAGCACGTAGATCCGAGTCCTCCTGTCAGGGCGTCCCGCCAGCCATACTCTTACGATGGAGACGCAGTATGGACGTCATCCACACGCACTGTGCCGGTCTGGATGTGCATAAGAAGAGCGTCGTTGTCTGCTGTATCACGCCAAGCTCGCAGAGTGCGAAATCGATCGAGCAACGGACCTTTGGCACCATGACGGCAGATATCTTGGCGATGTCCGACTGGTTGACGAGCCAACAGATCACCCATGTCGCCATGGAAAGCACCGGCGAGTTCTGGAAGCCGATCTACAACCTGCTCGAAGGTCATTTCGAGCTCCTAGTGGTGAGTGCCAAAAAACGTGCCAGGACGCAAGACCGATGTGCAAGATGCCGAATGGCTGGCCGATCTGCTACGTCACGGGCTGCTGCGTGGTAGTTTCATCCCACCCCAGCCACAGCGCGACCTGCGCGAATTGACCCGCCAGCGCACCAGTCTGGTACAGGACCGGACGACCGTGGTCAATCGCCTGCACAAGGTGTTGGAATGGGCGAACATCAAGCTGACCTCCGTGGCGAGCGACGTCACCGGTGCCTCGGCCCGCGCCATACTGGCCGCTATCCTGGCAGGCCAGAGTGATGCGCCAGCGTTGGCCGATTTGGCACAAGGCCGCTTGCGCCACAAGCTGCCCGCCTTAGAGCGCGCCTTGGCGGGCCATGTGCGGGAGCACCATCGCTTTCTGATTGCCAACCACCTGGCGCAGATCGACTTTCTGGACGAGCAAATCGCCGTTTTCGACGCCGCAATCGTCCGACACATCGAGCAGGTAGGAGCGCCACCAACCGACCCGCCGCCATTGGAAGGTGCGGAAGCGGAGGCGGCCCAAGCCCCCACGGTCAGCGGTGATAACCGGCCGGACTGGGCGACAGCGGTCGCACTCTTGGATACCATCCCTGGCGTCGGCCAGCGCCTCGCCGAACAGTTGCTGGCCGAGATCGGACCCAATATGAACCGCTTTCCGACGGAAGCCCATATCGCCAGTTGGGCCAAGCTGTCGCCTGGGAACAATGAAAGTGCCGGCAAACGGTATTCAGGCCGCACGGGCCATGGCAACCGCTGGCTGCGCTCCTCCTTGGTGCAGGCCGCTCACGCGGCGATCAAGGTGAAAGATACCTACTTGCGCTCCTTCTACTACCGTCTCGCTGGACGCCGCGGCGCTAAGCGGGCCATCGTCGCC
>QEUW01000417.1 GCA_003577005.1 Chloroflexota bacterium
CATCATCGAGACGCTGGCCCCGCGCCCGCGCCTCTGGTATTACCCGGAGGCGAACCAACACAGTGCGCTGATCATGACCAGCGACGACGACTGGTCCACCATAGAGCAGTTCGAGGCGCTGCTGGCCGGTCTGCGCCAGCGCCAGGCCACCTGCACCTTCTATGTCGTGCCGGAGACAAAAATCAATTGCGACCTGATGAAGCGGTGGGAAGAAGACGGCCACACCTTCTCGGTCCACCCGGCGCTCGAAGCGGATGTCAAACGCGAGCTGGCCAAAGACGAGCCGCAGAGCGCTCAGGTGGCGGCCATGTTGCGTAACAACGTCGAGCGCCACAGAGCCGAACATGGCCGCCCGGCGCAGACCATCCGCCAACATGCAGTGCGCTGGCTCGGCTACGTGGAGGCCGCCCGCATCCTGGCCGATCTGGGCGTGGCGATGGAACTCAACTATATCAGCGTCCATCCCTTTTCGTTGGGCTATATGGCTGGGTCGGGACGCCCTTTGCGTTTTGTAGACACGGACGGCGCTCTGATCGATTGCTACCAGCAGCCGACCATGTGGACCGAGGAAGTGCTGATCCACCCCCGCTTTGTCTTTAGTTTTAAGTGGACGGTCGAACGGGCGCTGCAAGAGGTGGACAGGATGGTGCGGGAAGCCACCGCTACGTTTTATACACCCATCACCATCAACTCGCACCCGGTCAGCTTTGCCACCTATTCCAGCCCGCTGATCGAAGGTACGTGGGACCGAGCCCTGGCCGCCGGGATGCCGATCCTCTCTCCCGACCGCTGGCTGGTGTGGACGCGGGCGCGCAACGCTGTACGCATCGAGTGGGACGGACGCACTTGCACCATCCACACACCGCAGGCCCTGGCAACGCTGACCGTCCTGCTGCCCCCGGGCATCGTTCCGGCGGATGAGCCGATACGCCAGGAGAGCCTCTGGGGGTGCGATTATCATTCCCTCAAACTCACCAGTCTGGACGCCGGCGAGCGGCGCACCGTTGAGCTACACCGGGTCGACCAGACGTAACTGTACCACCAGGTCGTCGCCAGGGCTGTGCAGCCCTGGCATACATCACTCACGGACAACGAATGGCAAGAAGAGCGGCTCTGCGACTTGAGGCTCATCGTCTTCTTGCTGATCACTATCTTCTTCCTGGTCGCTTGGCAACACCGGCGGCGCTGTCACCACAATCGAGAGCGGGTCGGAAGTTGTACTGTCTCCTGTATCGTCATAGACGGTCACTGTCATCGTGTACGTCCCGCTGATCATCTCGCGCCAGGTAAAGCTGTAAGGGTGGGTGGTTGAGCGATGTAACAGATTGGCGCCCTCGTAAAACTCCACGCCGGTCACCACACCGTCGTCGTCCGATGCTTCGACCGTCACTGTCAGCGTGGCCGGCGCAACGAGCGGTTCATCACCGTTGTGGAGCAGAAGGTCGATCGTAGGCGGGCTGTTCTGCTGGGGGGCGGTAGCGATCAGAAATGCGCTATCTGCCACATTCCACTGCGTTGCCAGATAACTACCTGCGGGTGGGTCAGTGTGATAATAGTCGTCATGGTTGCAGTCAAGAAAGATGGCGTAGCTCACCGGGCACACGTATTTCAAAGACGGATAGAAGGGTCCATCGGAATAGCACATAAGGTCAAACTCATCGACACAGTGCCAGCCACCGCTCGCATTGGGGGCGCCTGGCTGGACACCACCCAGGTTATGCACCAATTCATGCGCAGCCACCGAACCAGACCAACAGCCCTGGTCGATGCGCGCATAGCCGGTGCGGTGATTGCTGTGGTTGTCGGGGGTCGGGATCGGGTCGCTGCTGACCGTGGCAATTCCGCAGTAGACGCGCGCATCGACAAACGCCACGTACTTGCGGTCTTCGCTCGTGTGGCCAAGCTCGATGAGGGCTGCCATTGTGGCGCGGAAGGTGGCTGTGGCCCCTGGCGGCACCACCACGTGGGGAACATCCAGCAGGCAGTTGGGGTCTGTGACAAAGCGAATGCGGCGGTAGCCACCCGTTAAACGTGCGCTGGTGGCAAAGATGTCGTCCATCTCTGCCGCCCATTGGCGAATCGACTCGACGTATTCGGCGTAGCGGTCGGGGTCATCTTCGGCGCGCACATAGAGAATCTGTACCCGTTTTCCACTTACACCGTCGCCGTCACAGAGGATTCCACTCGCCTGTACCGACCCGTCCAGCGGAGGAACCGGGCGGGCAGGGTCTAGCCCTGGCGGGGCGGCGTCCGGGCCGTGGCTACACAAGTCGGTGCCTTCGATCCGGTAGCCTGGGCCGCATCGCTCTTGATCGACGAAAAAGCCTTCGTGCGCCAGCCGCTCGTCAACACTGTGCGGCGTCGTGAGATTGTGCGCCTGGACTGGCGTTACCGCAACGACGACCAGTATCAGTCCAAACATTGCTGCCAGCAAATGAGTGCTAGTGCAGGGTAAGGGGACCTGTTCGATTATGCGTCCACACTTTACAAAAAAAAGATTTACTGCTCTATTTTGAACCACGTTACGTTCCTTTCAACCAATACGCTTCAGGGCGTACGGCTGTGGGTTGCCCCATACGAGCCATGCCAGCGACAGGCTATATGGCAGATTCTGGCATTGCTATCACCGGTTGAAAGTGTACGCTCTTAAACGTGCGATGGGACCGGTCGCCTCGCCGGATTCTGATCCATCCGCACTAATGGTTCTTTTGCCAGCCCTGCGCCGAGCACATATACGTCAGAAGGCTGAGCCGGGGTTGCATTTTTGATGGAGAAATAACCTGATCGACAAGCCAAATGACGGTGGTACAAGCTGCTTCGGTTCACTTTGAGTACTGCCAGGCGAGTAACCCTGGCAGGAGGCGCGGTTCAAGATCTTGCGCCACTCCTGCCTGGCATTCCGGGAAAGGGCCGAAGATGCTCTGTGTGACCAGATGCGTAAGGCCCTTTCCCGGAATGCCAAACGAAGTGCGCAGAAGGACGCAGTATCGTAACAGAGTTCAGAGGGGAAACCGGCCATTCGCCCTTGTGTTCACGAGTGTGTCGAGCCGAGGCGTTGGCCGCTCACGAGATTATGCTCAAGCGCAATCGCCACGGCCTCGGTCCGGCTAGAGGCATGTAACTTAGAGAGGATGTTGCTGACGTGGAATTTCACCGTAGCCTGGCTGATGATCAAGGTTTCAGCGATCCGCTGGTTGTCCATTCCTTTCATGATCAGCGCAAGCACCTCGCGCTCGCGCTCGCTTAGGTCATGGCCTATAGGCGGCGTCTGCCGGCGGCTGGTCGCTTCGATGAGGATACGGGTAGCCTCCGGCGCCAAAACGGGGCGCCCGCTGTGGACGGCGCGAATCGCGTTGGCCAGTTCATCGATCGTGACATTCTTCAAGAGGTAGCCGATAGCGCCTGCTTCAAGCGCATCCTGCACGAGCTTGTCTTCTTTGAAGCTGGTCAGGATCAGAATCTCAGTCTCCGGGAAGCGTACGCGTATGTGGCGGGTGGCGGCAACACCATCCATCCCCGGCATGAGCAAATCCATCAGAATGACATCAGGACGCAGACGTTCACACAGACGCACCGCCTCGTTGCCGTCGGCTGCTTCGCCCACCAGTTCGAGATCGTCCTGTGTCAAGATAAAGGCGGATAAGCCGCGACGGACAACTGCATGGTCATCGACCAGCATCACACGAATTGCAGATATGTTACTCATCTTTTACACCTTGGATTGCTATCGTCCCGGTCGTTGATTGTGGGTCCACTGCACCGAGATCAATGTACCATCGCCTGGGGCGCTGTTGATAAAGAGCACAGCTCCAATGCTTTCAGCACGCTCGCGCATGATGCTCAAACCGAGGTTTTGTGGCTGGATATGTTCAAAACGAAAGCCACAGCCGTCATCGCGCACGACCAGGGTCATTCCTGTCGATGAGGAGCGTACGACCACTTCGGCCTGTTGGGCGTGCGCATGTTTGGCGATATTATTCAACGCCTCTTGTGCGATCCGGTAAAAGGCTATTTTGACATCGACCGGGATCGGAATTGCGTCGTCAAGTTGGAGCCGGACGGGGATACGTGTGCGCGCCTTCATAGCATCGACCAGTTGTTGCAACAGGTCGGCCATACCGATTTCACTCAGCCGGGCCGGGCGCAATTCGAGCAAAAGCGAGCGCATCTCGGCGAGGGCGCCGCGCGTCAGATCGCGCAACTCGTGGAGGCGGCGCCGGCCATCGGACGGGTCGCGATCCCAGATCTTTGGTAGAGCCTCAGCCAGCAGCGTCGTGGCAAAGAGCGTCTGGGTGACCGCATCGTGCAAGTCGCGGGCAAGACGGTTGCGTTCAGCGGCCACCGCCGCGTGTTCGACCTGGTTGCGCAGTTGCTTGTTTTCAACGGCCAGCGCCGCCTGGCTGCTAAACGAATAGGCCAGGTCGATCTCTTCATCGCTAAAGATGTGGCGGCCACGATAATAGGTTGCTAGGATGCCATACACGTCGTTGTCGATCAACAGCGGAATGCAGAGCAACGAGCGGAAGCCCGCCGCCAGAAGCTGCTCCAAGTGCGCATGCAAGGCCGGCTCATCGGGCGCGGTGACGTCGGCGATGTCAAAGAGGACAACCGGCTCTCCCTCGCGATTGAGAAAAGGGCGTATCTGCCGGGAGAGGGGCAACGTGCTCCCCTGCAATGACGAATCTGCCACGCCATGACTCACCAGGGTTATCAGTTGGCCGCGCTGCTCATCGGCGTGAAAGATGATGCTTGCGTCTGCCTGAAGAAACCTGGTCGCCTGGGCTAGGATGTGGTCTAAAATCTCAGAGAGTGGGTAATTGCGATTTAGCATAGCGAGAATTTGCTGAAGACCGGCAGCGACCTCACGCCGCCGGTCTAGCTCGCGTGTGCGCTCCTCTACACGGCTCTCTAGCTGCTCGGCGGCCTGGCGACGTTCAGTGACGTCGCGCAGCAGTGTGGCAAACCCTTTCAACTGGCTGGTCTGGTCATAAAGTGCCGTCAAGGTCGAGCTGGCCCAGAACTGTGTCCCATCTTTGCGCACCTGCACGCCTTCATCTTGTACACTGCCTGCGATTGTCGCTATCTGAAGTTTTTCTGCTGGTTTACCGGCGGCGGCCTCTTGTGCAGAAAAAAAACAGGAGAAATGGCGCCCGACGATCTCCTCTGCCTGGTAGCCGATGATATGCGCTGCGCCGGTGTTCCAACTGATCACGTGGCCGCACGCATCGAGCATAAAGATCGCATTGTCTTTGACCCCTTCTACCAACAGCCGGAAGTGTTCTTCGCTGGCCCGCAGCGCTTCTTCGGCTTGTTTGCGTTCGGTGATATCGACCAGGATCACCTGGATCGCTACTCCTTCGCCATCCTGAAACGGGGTGGCGGCCACTTCCACCGGCACAACGGCGCCGTCACACCGCACGATTTTTTCTTCCAATGCCGAGACCGGCTCCCCCGTTGCAAGCAGCCACTCGATCCGCTGGCGGATCTGCGGATGGTAATCCGGGTGAAAAAGGTCAAAGGGAGACCGTCCCACCAGTTCTTCCTGGTGGGTTGCGCCAAAGAGCCGCAGGCAGGCTGGATTCGCATAGACAACCCGATTCTGCCGGTTGATCAAGAGACCGTAGGGCAGGTGTTCAACGAGTTTGCGATAGCGTTCTTCGCTCTGGCGCAATGCCTGCTCCATCTGTTTGCGCCGCGTTAGATCGACCACGGTGGTCAGTACATAGGTTTTGCCATCGCGCTGAAAGTAGCTTAGCCCAGCCTCGATGGGGAATTCGTTGCCATCCTTGCGCTGCCCCACCAGATCGAGCCCAACCCCCATGCTCCGTACGCTGGGCCTGAGCATGTAGCGTCGCCGGTACTCCCGATGCAACTCGCGAAAGCGCGGCGGGATCAACACTTCCACTTGTGCGCCCACCAGTTCGGCCATCGAATAGCCAAAGACCTCTTCCAGTTTGGGATTGGCGTAGACAATCTGGCCCCGGTCATCTGTGACTAGGACGGCTACTGGGGCCGCAATAAAGCCACTGGCTTCTCCATCGTCCGCTGTAAAAGGAAATGACACCATCGCTGAACCCTGGGGGAATCATTCTTTCGCAAGACCACACCGATCCTACGTAGCCTACTGATTATTGCAGAGCTCCGACGCGGTGTCTATCAGACATGATTCGCATGGTTGTACGACATTTTTCCCGCACCCGATCCATTTGTCGCAACACAGACGTACACTGCCAGTAGTCATACCTGGTGCAGGTTGATCGCTAACTTTTGACGTAGACCGCACCAAGACTGGTGGATATGCCTGACCTATCCCGTTGATTTGCACGTAAACTAGGCTTAAGGCTGTTCTCGACGCGGCGCTTTCCCGCTATGATCAGAGCCACGAGGATGACAAACCAACGAGATGGCAAGCTGAATCACCGCCGGCCATCTTGTCACAGTGTAAAGCCAAAAAGGTATGCACACGATTGTTCGACTGTACCAGTGGGGCTGCCCGCGAAAGGGGTCATACGGGAATCGACTATACCCATCCAGAGCAATTTTGCCGCCGGCACACAAGCCAGGAAAGCGGGTCTGCGCTGGTGGAGTTTGCCTTTTCGCTCATGGTCTTGCT
>QEUW01000418.1 GCA_003577005.1 Chloroflexota bacterium
CGTCGAGATGCCCCGCACACCGACCAGCTCCTACCCACGTATGGTGGAGAATTTTGTCCGCCACCTCGAGGGCGACCCGGCGGCGGAGATCGTCACGCCGGAGCAGGCGCTCACCGCCGTGAGTATCATCGATGCCATCCAGCGCTCGGCGGTTAGTGGGCGCGAAGAGACGATTACGTTGTAAAGCAAAACCGGCGCCACAGAGCTGTAACCAGGGTCTGGCGCCGATTTTTTATTAGGTTCTGTTGATATTTCAGCTGTTCCAGAGGTGCGATGCACTTGAAAAGTGCGTTGCACCTGGCACATGCATCGCACCTTACGATGCAACGCACGGTTGCAACCCCGGTCGAACCAATCGCTGCGACACAAATGCCAACAGAATCTAGAACTACAGGTGACGAAGATACTGCTCGACAAAGTCACAATCGACCAGATCGATGTAGGCCGCGGTCAACTGTCTGGTCACCGGGCCAGGAACACGGCCATTCCCCACAACCTTGTTGTTGAACGAATGAACGGGACAAATGCAGAAGCTGGTGGAGGTGATAAAGGCTTCGTCGGCAGTATAGGCGTTGTACGGCGTCAGATCCTCTTCAACAACCGTCAGCTTTAATTGTTCGGCCAGCTCGATAACGGTTTCGCGGCTGACGCCGGCCAGCACATACTGTTCTTTCGGGGTATAGAACACCCCATCTTTGACCAGAAAAACATTGCTGCCGGTGCCCTCAGCCAGAAAGCCGCGCGTATCCAGCAGCAGCGACCAGGCATTGGGGTTGTAGCTGCGTACCTCCAGGTCGCCCATGATCAGGTTCAGATAATTGTGGCTCTTGACATTGGGGCTCAAACATTCGGGCGGAACCCGCCGCACCGAGGGAAAGATCACATCGATGCCGTCGCGGTACAGGCGGGCACGCGCCTTGAACGGCAGCGGCGTACACTCGACGATTACATTGGGACCGGCATTCTCCCAGAAGTCACCGCCGACCAGGTCCACCCCGCGCGAAACGCGCTGGCCGACCCAATAGTCCTCCCCCGGCTGCAACAGCGGCAAATTGCGCTGGAGAACTTCCTCGCTGATGGCAGCCAGTTCGTCCATCGACAGACCAGGGTCAATGCCGGCATATTTGAGCGAGCGCTCAAACCGCTCCAGATGCTCCTTTAGCTTGAAGATACGGCCATCAAAGGTGCGGGTCATGTCAAAGACGCCGTCACCGTATTTGAAGCTGCGGTCGCGGAAGGGGATCAGGACCTGGCTTTCTGGCACAATCTTACCGTTGAAATAGGCCACCCGTTCTGAGCTGCTCATTGTTTCTCCTTCAGGTTGGATCGATACGCTACACGGATTGGTCCGCCTCCCACGAGCCGCCGGCCAGGAAGCCACCATCCACCAGGATCGTCGTCCCCGTGATGTAGTCCGACGCCGGGCCGGCCAGCAGCAGCGCTGCGCCGATCAGGTCGCCGGGCTCGCCGGGCCGGCGCAGGGGGATGCGGTCGTACAACCACTTCGCCCGGTGCGGTGTGCCCCACAGCGCCTGCTCGGTCAGCGGTGTGCGGATAAAGCCAGGACTGATGCCGTTGACTTGAATATTGTCCGGCGCCCATTCCACCGCCATGACGCGCGTGATCTGCGCCAGTCCGCCCTTGGAGGCGCCGTAGACTGAGATGGTGCCCAGGCCAAAAACCGAGTTGATCGAGTTGATATTGATGATCTTGCCGCCGCCCTGTGCCTTCAGGTGCGGGTGTGCCGCCTGGCAGAGAAAGAAGATACTGCGCAGGTTGACGGCCATGATCGTGTCGTAATCGTCGGGTGTCACCTCGGTGACCGGTTTGCGCCGGTTCATCCCGGCACAGTTGACCAGGATGTCGAGCCGGCCCATTCGTCCCACCGCATCGGCGATGAGCTGGCAGTTGGCGTCGATGTCAACCAGGTCACTGGTGAAAGCGTGCGCCTGCCCGCCCGCTGCTTCGATCTGCCGGCAGGTTGCGGCCGCTTTTTCCTCCGACCGACCGTGGACGCCGACGACGGCCCCCACCTCGGCCAACGCTCCAGCCAGCGCCGCCCCGATCCCGCCGGACGCGCCCGTGATCAAGGCGGTTTTGCCTTCGAGTGAAAATAGACGTTGCAACAGTGCTCCAGAGTGACTCATAACGTTCTGTCGGTTGGGATTGCGCCGGGAGGGCGGGTATTATCTTCGATGTCGAGCAAGACATAGATGCCTTCGGCGACCGCCTGGAGCAGGACAAAGAAAAAGAGGCTGATGAAGACGGTCAGGAAGGAACTGAGGAACGAGGCGAGCATCATCAGGGGTTGCATGCCAGCGCCCAATGGTCCCATTTGTTGGACGAGGCTCACCACATTCAAGATCAACATGACTGCGCCCAGCCCAAGAAAACACCAGGAGAGCAGCGCCGCCCAGGAAGCAACCCGGGTCAGGCGGTCGAAATTGTGATAGGTCATCGACTCTTCTTCTAGCTCATCGCGTGGTTCGCCCCGCTCATTTATCTCCTGCATCGACCGTTCTCCTGTACCCGGCAAACCAGGTTCGACATGATTCAAATCTCTACACGAGCAGCAAGATATGCAAAGGCAGTGGGCGGCTCCCCGCTTTCGATATGGCGTTTGATGGTGGCTGCACACGCCTCTGCACTCAATTGCGAAATAGGGTGGGTCAAAGATCTGTTGTAAGGCCTTGAGAGCGGTCGTTTTGCCCGAACTCGACGTACCGTTCAGAAAGATCACTGTCCCGCCGGCCATGTTGTCAGCCCACTCAGATCGACCGTTCCACGGCAATCAGGCGCCGGATCTCAGCCACCTCTGCCGCCATATCCGCGACTTTATAGATCCCACCCCCCAGGACCAGCGACGAAGCGCCGTGCGCCACCAGGCCGGCGACATGTTCCCGCTTGACCCCGCCGGCAACCTGAACATCCAGCGCCGGATGAGTTGACTGCGCCATTGTACGCACAGTTCGAATCCGGGGCAAAACCAGTGGATTGAAAGCGGCGCCTCTGGTGCCTTCGCCGGTCACCCGCGCAAGCAACAACACGGCATCCGCCAACGTGATCACCGGCTCCAGTTGCGCCAACGGCGTCCCCAGGGCGAAGGCCAGCCCGACCTTCACCCCCTGGCCGCGCACAGCAGAGATGGCTTCGTAGAGCATCGCCACGCTCTCAACATGAAAAATGAGCAAGTCAGCGCCGGCCTCCGCCAGGTAGGGCACAAAGCGCAGCGGATCGACCACGCCCAGATGCACCTCAAACGGCAAATTCGTCAGCGGGCGCAGCGCGGCAATCGTATGCGGGGAAAAACCCAGACCCGGCACAAAATGGCCGTCAAAGACATCCAAATGAATAAAGTCCAACCCCGCTGCCTCCAGCCGCGCCACCTCCTCAGCCAGCCGGCCATGATCGCCGTTGAAGAGCGCCGCCCCCAGGCGGGGGGTTCGAGTGATTGACATCAGTTGCTCCTATCGAGGAACAGCGGGTTCACAGAGAACGCAGAGGAGACACCGAGAGCACAGAGGTTTTTGAGGATATTCTCTGTGCTCTCTGCGCCTTCTCAGTGTCCTCTGTGAACCTGCTGTTCTTCATTCTATCTCCAGTGCGACCACCCGCATCGGCGAGGCGTCCGCCCCTTGACGGTCAGGTCGATGATGCGGAAGTAGGTCATTCTCTGTCCTTCTTACCAGATCGTACTTACCAGATCGTAAATGGGTAAAATAAGTGCATTTGGCGATCAGAGGTGACGAGTGGGCAGCCTAGCAAGAGCGCGGTGGCAACAGTTGCCTGGCTCGCACAACGCAATGATAATCCCCGCGCCGCCGGAGCCGGAAATCTTGGCGCCCACCGCACCGGCGCGCAAGGCCGCCTCGACCAGCCGTTCGTTCATGAGATGGCAGACGCCATTCCGAAAATCTACATATACTATCCAAATCGGGTCAATTTGCGGGCAAATAAAGTTCTCTGGGTGTGCAAGGCTCGGTAAAGTTCTGATTTTTTGCGATCTATGATATACTCTATGCCCACAACTGTGTGATAAACAGACGAGATTTGGCCGCGATAGAGGCCAGAATAGGAAAACATGAAGGCATTCCTCATCATGGGGCGCGTCCTCAAGGCCGCGTACGATGATTTATTTCTCTGCGTCTTTCTGAGTTTGGTCTGGTGGGCAGTGCCCATTGTATTGCTCTTGTTGCTCGGTGCGGTGGCTCAGTATGCCGGTGGTGTGCTTGAGACCTTACCGACACCGCTTGGGATTGGCGCGCTGGTCGTGTTGTTGCTAATTATGTTGATCGTCCAGCCCTCTATTACAGTGGGTATGCAAAATGTCGCCAATCGCATCGCCAATTATAAGCGCGCCGACTCCGGCTTTTTTTGGGAGGGGACACGCGAACATCGCCGTCGCGGCTTTATCCTCTTTTTCTTAAGCCTGCTCATCCCGGTTGCGATCGGGTTCAATATCTGGTTCTATTTCAACAGCCAGGGCTGGCTGCAAATTATTGGGGTTGTCTGGCTGTGGCTCTTTCTGTTTAGCCTGATGGCTGGGCAATATTTTTTCCCGTTGTTGTGGCAGCAAGATGAACCAAGCGTTCGTATGGCGTTGCGCAATGGGATTTTGCTTGCGCTGCAGAATCCGCTCTACTCGTTTCTCATGCTCGTCTTCCAACTTGTTCTGTTGACCATCAGCGTTCTGCTCACGCTGCCCATGATCCTCCTCGCACCGGCGCTGATTGCCCTCACCGGCAACTTTGCGCTCGTCGGCTTGTTGCAGGAAATGGGATTAGCCCCCCAGCCGCCCGAAGCGCCTATGCGTGGCTGATCAAGCTATGACGCAATCCACACCGTCGCTTACCGTTCCCCATCATCGAAAACTAGTCTCGGTCGGCGAGATGCAGGCCGTCGAGCGGGCCGCCGACGCCGCCGGACACTCCTACGCGACGATGATGGAACTGGCCGGTAAAGCAGTGGCCGATACTCTTGTGGCCCACTACGGAGTGTTGCGCCCGCTGGTCACCGTGCTGGTTGGGCCAGGCAATAACGGCGGTGATGGTCTGGTCTGTGCGCGCTATTTACACCAGACGGGGTTGCCGGTGCGCGTCTATTTGTGGAAAAGACGGACCGATCCTGCGCACGACTATGAGCAGCACTATGCGAAAGTGAGAGCGCTAGGTATACCGGTTGGTCACGCCGACGAGGACGCCGGCTTTGGACACTTGCGCCAATGGCTCGATGAAAGCACGGTGATCGTCGATGCGCTCCTGGGCACCGGCGCCAACCGGCCTATCACCGGCCAGCTTGCGGCGTTACTGGCAACCGTTCAGAACACCCGGGCACAGCGACCGCATCTCGACGTGGTGGCGGTAGATTGCGCCAGCGGCCTCAATTGCGATACCGGTGCGGTGGACCCGCATACGGTAGCGGCAACGCTGACCGTTACGTTCGCCTACGCCAAGTACGGCCACTACCAGTTTCCGGGCGTGGATGTCACCGGCCAGTTGGAGGTGGCGGATATTGGCGTCTATCCGCACGGAGGGGTTGAACTCCGCACCTTTTTGCTCCAACCCGAGGTGGTGCGGTCCTGGCTGCCGCCGCGGCCAAAGGTCAGCCATAAGGGGAGCTTTGGCAAGGTCCTCGCTGCGGTCGGGTCTGCTCGCTACCCCGGCGCTGCCTATTTGAGTTGCGCCGCGGCGGGCCGTAGCGGCGCCGGTCTGGTGACGGGCGCCGTGGCAAAGCCAGTCTGGGCGGTCATGGCCGGGCGGTTGGCAGAACCAACCTGGCTGCCCTTGCCCGCGGGAGAGGGCGTTGAAGAAGGCGCCATCGACCAGACCGCAGCACCCGCTGTACGAGAGGCACTGCCGGGTTACGATGCGCTTTTGTTGGGCTGTGGGCTAGGTCAGGCGCCAACAACTCAGCGGTTTGTCTACGATTTGTTGGGCCAGGCTCAACTACCGGCCACACTGATCGACGCCGATGGCCTCAACGCACTGGCGCAGCGCGCCGGCTGGCCCGCATTGCTTCCTGCCCAGACCGTGCTAACGCCTCACGCAGCCGAACTGGGCCGGTTGTGCAAAGTCTCAGTCGAAACGGTGCTACAGGAGCGCTGGTCTCTCGCCCGCCAAAAAGCAGCCGAATGGAAGGCAGTGGTCCTGGCAAAGGGGCCCTACACGGTCGTCGCTGACCCCGAAGGGTGGCTGGCTGTATTGCCGGTCGCCACGCCGGCGCTGGCGACCGCCGGCACAGGCGATGTGCTGGCCGGGACGATAGCGGGGTTGCTGGCGCAGGGCGTTGCACCCTTTGCGGCAGCCGGGCTGGGGGCGTGGCTGCATGGCGCCGCCGGTCTGGTCTGTGAGAACGAAATTGGGCCGGCCGGAGTCATGGCGGCCGATCTGCTGCCGCGGTTGCCTGCGACGATGAATCGCCTGCGCAGCATGTGAGCCCAGCCTGGTTAAGCAGCCGGTGCAAGGTGGCATCTTGCCCTACAATTGGGGTGTGTCCAAAATTTGGGCAAACCCGCATTCCGGGAAAGGGCCGGAAAGTTTCTGAACGTTCACCGCGACGGCGGCCCTTTCCCGGAATGCGGGGCCGGCAAGCCGCCCCCAATCCTAGACGCACCCCTACAATTGCGCAACTTCGACTTTCGCTTTGTGTTGTAGTAAACTGACTAGTAAACGGACTGTGGACTGGAACTGTAGAGACGTAGCAGTGCTACGTCTCTACCTGTTCTTATCGATTCACCTGTATAGAACCTGGTATTTCGCCTTCAGTACACTGGTCCCAGCCCCGATGTCAAATAAAGCGTTGACGTTGGATAATTATACTACCCGGATCATCGTCGATTCGAGCAGCAATGTGCCGGTGGCGCTCCAGGCGCAGTATCGCATGATCGAAGTGCCGACGCTCGTCAATTTTGGCGCTGAGTTATACCGGAACAACGTCGAACTCACGGCCGATGCCTTCTATGAGCGGATTGCCGAGGGCGGCCAGTGGCCGACAACCAGCCAGCCACCGCCGGCCTTTTTTGCCGACGCCTATCGCCAGGCGTTTGACGAAGGAGCCGAGCATCTGCTGGTCTGCACGGTGAGCAGCAAATTTTCCGGCACATACAACTCGGCCCAAATGGCGGCGCAAGAGTTTGGGCTAGAGCGCTTTATCTTGTGGGATAGTGACAGCGCCAGCATGGGCAGCGGATGGCAGGCTATTCGTGCGGCCCGCCTGCTCGAGCAGGGTATCGACCGCAAACTGCTGCTCGACCGGCTGACCCGGCTGCGTGAGGCAACTACCGGCTATGCCACGGTCGAATCGCTCAAGTATGCGGCGCGCAGCGGCCGTTTGAGCAACTTTCAGGCCGGGGTGGGCGATCTGCTCCAGGTCAAGGCCGTGCTGGAGGTGATTCACGGTCGTTTTAGCGCCATTGGCCGGGTGCGCGGCCGGCTCCGTTCGCTGCGCACCATCGTCGACCATTTTCTGGCCGATATAGGGGAACACCCTGTCAACCTGACCGTTGCGCACGCCAACGCACCCGAGGAGGCCGGGCGAGTAGGGGAGGACGCCCAGGCTCGTCTGGATGTGCGCGAACTTCTTATCGTCGAGATCGGCCCCGCAATCGCCACGCTGGCCGGCCCAGGCACGGTGGCGATTCTTGGTCACCCTGCCGATCTGTTTTGAGGTAGCAAGTATGAATATTGCGTTGGATGTGATGGGTGGGGACCATTCCCCGCATGAGATCGTGGCTGGCGCCGTGGAGGCAGCCCGCGCCTATAAAGTGATGATTTCTCTGGTGGGCAAACCAGACGTGATCCGTCGTGAACTGGCCAAACATGCGACCAGTGGGCTCAAATTACCTATTGTCCCCGCCCACCAGGTCATCGAGATGGACGACAAACCCACCACTGCCGTCCGCACCAAGCCCGACAGCTCGATTGTCGTGGCCTGCGATCTGGTCAAACGGGGTGAGGCGCAGGCCTTTGTCACCGCCGGGAACACCGGCGGTGCATTGGCGGCGGGCATTCTTAACATCGGGCGGATGCGCGGCATCTTGCGCCCGGCCCTGGTTTCTCCCTTCCCCACCCAGCGCGGCTTTTGCGTGGTGCTCGATATCGGCGCCAATGCCGATGTGCGCCCAGAATATTTGCCGCAGTTTGCCATTATGGGTACGATCTATGCGCGGACAGTCATGGGCATCCCCAACCCGACGGTGCGCATCCTCAGCAACGGCGAGGAGGATGGCAAGGGCAGCCAGTTGGTGATCGAAGCGGTGGAACTGCTCAGGCGGACGCCCGGTATCAACTTTCAGGGCAATGTGGAAAGCAAAGAGATCATCGAGGGCGTGGTCGATGTGGTTGTGACCGATGGCTTTACCGGCAATATCTTTGTCAAGACTGCCGAAGCCACGGCCCGGCTCTTGCAGAAGGTGATGCTCCAGGAGTTGACGCGCGGTCCCATCAGCAC
>QEUW01000419.1 GCA_003577005.1 Chloroflexota bacterium
AGCACCAACTCGGTCGGCCTTGTTGAAACACATACATTCACCTTTGCTGAAGATGAGCCCTTCTGTCTGGAGAGCGGGGCGTCGCTCAGCCCGGTGACGATTGCGTATGAGACCTATGGGCGGCTCAACGCCGACCGGTCGAACGCGATCCTCATCTGCCATGCCCTCAGCGGCAGCGCACACGCCGCCGGCTATCACTGTGAAGAGGACAGAAAACCCGGCTGGTGGGACGATTGCATCGGGCCCGGAAAAGCGTTTGATACCGACCGCTTTTTTGTCATTTGTAGCAACGTGTTGGGCAGTTGCTATGGTTCCACCGGGCCGATGAGCATCAATCCGGCTACCGGCAAACCCTACGGACTTGGTTTCCCGGTGGTGACGATTGGCGACATGGTGCGGGCGCAGGTCAAGCTCATCGACTACCTGGGCATCGACCAACTACTTTGTGTAGCCGGTGGTTCCATGGGCGGGATGCAGGTGCTGGAATGGGCAGCGAACCATCCGCAGCGGGTGAAGTCGGCGATCCCGCTGGCGACGACGGCGCACCACAGCCCCATGTTGATCGCCTTTAGCGAAGTGGGACGTCAGGCGATCTACGCCGACCCCAACTGGAACCAGGGTGACTACTACGACACCGGCAAAAAGCCCGATGCCGGCCTGGCGGTCGCGCGCATGGTGGGCCACATTACCTACCTGAGCGAAGCCTCCATGCAGCAGAAATTTGGCCGCCGCCTGCGCAATATCGAGCGCTATGGCTACGAGTTCGACACCGAGTTCGAAGTCGAAAGCTATCTGAGATACAACGGCAATGCCTTCACCCGTCGCTTTGACGCCAACAGCTATCTCTACGTCACTAAGGCGATGGACTATTTTGACTTGAGCAAGCATACCGGTTCGCTGGCCGCTTCCTTTGCCAACTCGGCGTACATCAAATTTCTGGTGGTGAGTTTTACGAGCGATTGGCTCTATCCAAGCTACCACAGCAAAAAGCTGGTCAGCGCACTCATGGCCGCCGGCGCAGATGTTACCTATCTTGACATCCAAAGCACCTGGGGGCACGACGCCTTTCTGCTCGAGGTCGAAACCATGACCGAACTGCTCACAGCCTTCCTCGACCGGCTGGTGCGCGAAGAGGGTGTCAAACGACCGGGGCCGGTGATTTACCGCAACGGCGCCAACGCCGCGGACGCCACTCAACCGCTAACCAAAGAGGCAGCGCTGCGTCTGAAAACCGAGGTGCTGGCATAATTAGCGAGCGAGGCGCCTGTGACTGTTTTGGCTGAATCTACCTATAGCGAACGGCACTCCGCGAGCTTGCTGCGGCCCGATCTCCAGATCATCGCCGAACTGATCCCGGCGGGGGCGAGCGTGCTCGACCTGGGCTGTGGGAACGGCGACCTGTTGGATCATCTGATCCGCAACTGTCAGGTCAAAGGGCGCGGCGTCGAATTAAGCGAAGAAGGTATGCTGGCCTGTGTGCGCCGCGGGTTGAGCGTGCGCCAGGGCAACCTCAACGAGGGGCTGGCCGATTACCCAGACACTAGTTTTGACTACGTGGTCCTCAGCCAGACATTGCCCTTTCTCAACGACCCAGCCAAGATCCTGGGCGAGATGTTGCGGGTAGGGCGTAAGGCGGTGGTCAGTTTTCCCAACTGGGGCTACTGGCGCTACCGGCTGCAACTGCTAGTGACCGGCTGTATGCCCGAAACCGAAGACCTTCCGCATCGCTGGTACGAGGCCCCCCGGATGCAGGCCTTCACCATCACCGATTTTGCCCACTTCTGCGACCAGACCGGTGTGCGTATCGAACAAGAGGTCTATCTGGCGCGCGGCCGGCGCATCGGCATCTGGAAGTTCAAAAATCTGCTGGCGACAACCGCAGTCTTTACACTGGGCAAGCGATGAGCAGCCAAAGCCGTCTCCCTCGTATCGGCGCCGTGCTCACTGACCCCACACGTACAGCAGAATTTCGTTGATCACCACCACCAGCGCCAGCGCCCACGCCAGCGTCCGCTGCCCGGCGACGGCCAGACCGGCGACCGCCGCGCCAAAGATGATCAGTTCCAGCAATAAACGCACTGGTAGGCGCACCGGGACCGCAGCGCGCGGCGAAACAAACACACCCCAGACCAGCGCAGCCACTAAGGGTGCGCCGATACCCAAAGCGATCTTGGCAAGCGTTCCTTGCCCCGCCTGAAAGCCCCAATAACCGAGAGCGGCCAGGGCGCAGAGCTCCAGCAGAAACCGTATCGCAAGATTGGCGGCTTTTATCCCTGTCATTGAGGGTGTCCCTGCGCCAGCCGCCCCTCAGGCGGTGATTCCCATTGCCTGCGCAAGATGCCGGCGCGACGCCACCAGCGCCTCATCCGTATCGCGACCATAACCGCCCGACTTGGGCAACCCACCGATTTCGAGGATTGCCGGACCGGCAAAGCCCCTTTGCGCCAGCGCCCGGCAGTAAGCGGCAAAATCGATCGTCCCCAACTCCAGCGGCAGATGATGGTTGACCTCAGGCAAGGGCGTGTCAGAGACGTGCAACATACTCATGCGTGGGGTCAGGTCAAGATAGGCCGGTAGATCAGCGGGTGTGGTGTGGTTGAGATCCCAGACAAAGGCCAGACCGGGTATTGCTTCGAGGGTCGCACGGCAGCTGGCGGGGTTGCCAAAGAGCAGCAGATCCGGTTCGTTGTGTTCCAGGCCAAAAGTAAATTTGTGCTCTTGCGCCAATGCCACAGCAACAGCAAATTGCGGCGCCAGCGCCTCCTCCAGCCGCCGGACGGCAGGTTCGCCCGGCCACTCGTTGAGGGCAAGATGCCAATGCACAAAAGGACAGGGCAAGGCTGTGATTGCCGGCAGATTGGCCTGCAACACCTCTACCGGCGTCTTACCACTCTTGGTGCGCCCGCGGGCGTCGATGCGTACGACGATCTCCATGACTGCGGTGATGCCGGCATCGGCCAGCAGCGCGGCAATCAGCTCCAGCTCATCGCCCAAATGTTCGGAGCACAAGCCCTCTTCCTTGCCTGGGAATTGGATAGCATGAAAGCCGTGCTCTCTCGCAAAATTGATCTCGTCACGCGCCGGTCGCCAATTCGCAGGGAAAAACCGTCCGTTGATGCCAATTTGTACGCCCGGTGCGCTCATGGTTCTTCTCCATCCTCGTCTGAACAAGCCAATCTGCCCCCTCCTGACAAAAGCATCACCCGGCGTCGGATTCCTCGAAAAGATGCTCCCCGCGATGCAATCGTGACGCAATCTGATAGGTCTGCCCCTGGGCGCGTACCGTGGGCGAATGCGCTGCCAGATAGCGGGCCGCCGCTACGAGCACATGGGTCGCCTCGAGCGCCCCGCGCAACACCTCGTATTGGCGGAAGGCGGCTTCTACCGACTGGATGGTGTGGAAATCCCGGTCTTCGCGCAGCAGCAGTTTCCCCAACTGGGCCAGCAACTGGCGCTCGTCGCCACCGCCGTAGAGATAGTGGGCTACCTTCTGGCCGGCCTGGTTGACCTGTTGTTGTTGGTCGAGCAGCGCGGCCAGCGCCGCCAGCTCAGCGCCATTCCGCGCGGCGCCGTTGGGTTCGGGCAGCCGGGCCGCAGGGATGTTGAGGAAGCGATCCAGATAGATGCTCATCGCCGCATCGAAGACGCCACGCAGCAACTCCACCGACGGCGCCCGTTGCAGCCCGCGATAGATGGCATTGGCGAAGGTGAAGGTGTGGAGCGCCGTATCCCAGTCGCCAAACTCGTTGCTGGTGTGGAAGCGCGCAATACGCAGCGCGGCGGCGTAGGCCACGGTGCTCGCCAGTTCAACCATATCACAGCCGTTGCGCAAGGCGTCGAGCAGCGCCCTGATGGTGGCCGCTGGGTCGTCTTGCAAGAGCGTTTGTGTCAACGCCGCGCGCCCCTGCCAACCTCGTTTACCCTCCCCTTGCGCCAGTGCAGCGGGCAGAGCGGCAAAGGCATCCTCCAACAGCGCGATAAGATCGACCGGGTAGCGCCAGGCGTTGGATTCCTCCATGCGTGCCGCGTTGGCGTAACCCATCACCAGGCTGGTGAGCACTGGCTCGGCCAGATCCCAACCGGCGATGTCGAGCGCCTCGAAGGCCTTGTTGGTAAAGTCGGCCGGGTGGCCCACGTCGATATAGCGGTGGTCGGTCACGGCGCTAAAGAGCATATCGGCCATCTGCCGGTGATCCGCCCCGGCGCGGACCGCCGAGATGATGCACCGTTCGGCGCCCTCGGCGTCGCGCACCTCGATAAACTGGCGAAACCAGCGTTTGAGCGTGGCGAAGTCGGCCCCATCCCCCGGCAGCGGGCGGACATAGAAGCGCGGCGGCGAACCGGCACAATCGCGCGCCACCGCCGACAGGCCGTGGTAGAGCGCACGCGGTCGATCCTCGGCGGCCAGGTGGGGCAGCAAGTTCATCATGCAGACGAGCATGGTCAGCCCCTGGCCCCAGCCACGCACCCGGTATTCAGCGCCAAAGCGCAACCCCGTGCGGAAGGGTTCCACCGCATCCCCGCCATTCTCCATCAGTGTCAGCACTGCCTTGCCGATCACCAGGGGAATGTCGCGTTCGAGCCCCACGCGCAGCCGGTCGCGCTGGTGCGCTTTGGCATCCGCCTTAGGCGCTACATCCACCCAGACCTCATCCCCGCGCACTTCTACGGGAAAAGCCCGGACGTCGTCGGCAAACTGGTCAAAGGTGCCGCCGGTGGCGAGGTCAAAGCGGGCGTAGTGCCAGTAGCAGGTGAGGATGCCATCCTTGACCGAGCCTTTGTCGAGTGGGAAACCCATGTGCGGGCAGCGGTTGTCCACACCATAGACCTGGCCGTTGTGTTCAAAGAGGGCGACTGTGTGGCCCTCGACCTGGACGGTGAGATAGCCGCTCTTGCGCAGCGCGGCGAGTGGTGCGGCGTGAACAAAGCGGGGGGCGGTTGCTCCGTTTGCTTCCATCGTGGCTCCTCCTTATCAAACTGTTGTTATGGTGCGTAAACCGATGGGGGATGAGTACAGAGTACAACAGTTCAACCGCGTATGGTCTGATCCATCGCCGGATATAGACCTGTACGAAAGGACAGTCCTGCACATGCACCGAGATGGGATGATCGAACCCCTGTACGGCTCCAGCTCGCCTTCATTCTGAGTCTACAGGTGCCGCTGCAGAGTGCAACCATTCGCCGACGATCTTACTCATGCCCACCCCTTGTTTCTGAAAACCGAGCTTTCTGTAAAAATCGACCGCATCATCGGTAAAGAGGTAGACGTGGTGCCCCGGCAGCTGCTCGCAAACCAGCTTCATCATGCGGCGGGCGATCCCCTGCCGGCGGAAGGCAGACTTTGTCCACACATCGACGATATAGGCGTTACAAACGCCATCGGCCAAGGCGCGCACTGTCCCAATGATCTGGTCACCGGCGTAGGCGATGCAGGTGACGGCGCTGTTCTCGAATGAGCGTCGTAGCTGTTCCGGTGTGCGCCCATTGTCGAAGTCGTCTGCGGCCACCGCCTGCTTCATGGCGTTCCAGTCGACGCCAACCAGGTCCATCTTGTAGAGAACGCCCGTGGGCACGGCTCAACCCTCCAAGAATTCGACACTCTTTGTATAGAATTCGTCATCGGGCGCGAGTTCGGCTGCCCTTTGCACATCGGGCAGGGCGGCAGCCTCATCTTGGGTCTGCACATAGGTGGCCCAACCACGCAGGAAGTGGGCAGCGGCCAGATCAGGGTCATAAGCCAGCGCCGGCTCAACCGTATTGATGATCCACTCCGCCAGCGCCTCCTCCCAGCCCTCGGCCACCGTCCCCACGATCAACGGGGAATCGGGGCTAAAGGCGCCGTCGGCCCAGGCTTCGTCACGGATTAGCTCGACGGCGGCGTCAAAATCTCCAAAGAAGATGTGCGCCAGCAACGGGTAGGCGCTGTCGGCGATGGCGTCGCGCTTGGCCTCGGCGTTGAGACGGATCACGGCGCTGTTCCACGTGAACGTACCACTGGGATCGCTGACACTGAGGGTGAGCGCCTCTTCGACCGTCGCCAGGGCGTCTTTCCAGAGACCCGCAGCGACCAGTTCCAGAGCCTGCTCGTTGATAGACTGTAATTCACTGGGGGCATCTGCCGGCAGCGGTTCGAGCGTCACCGGCGTCATCTGAGCGCCATCCCAGCGCCAGACTGCATAATCGACGCGGCGGACACCACAGGCGTAACAGAAGACATAGTAGTCGGTTGCGTCGAGCAACACTTCCTGGATGCCATCCTCGTTCAGGTCGGCCAAGCGCCCGACGCCCGGACTCGAACTGAAGCCGGGCACTTGCAGCGCAAAGGTTGCACCATCATAGCTAAAGAGACCGTAAACACCGCTGTGCGCACCGACACCCCCTTCCAGCTGGATCCAGATGTGGGTCGGCTCAATCGCCACCTGCGTTACATCGCCATCCCCTACATAGCCGGGCGCCACGGCTGGATTCTCCGGATCGTCGCTATCGGCCAGCTCAATGTGCGCCAGTTCGAACCAATTGTCGCCATCATGGGTATAGAGCGCCAGAAGATGGGTTTGCAAGGGGTC
>QEUW01000420.1 GCA_003577005.1 Chloroflexota bacterium
GTCTTCAACGGCGCTAACGAGGAGGCCCAGGGCAGTTTTAGCATCGGCGCCACCATGACCCAGACCATCACGGTTGCGCTGGTCAGCTTTTGCCTGCTCTTTAGCGCGCTGATGATCACGCGCTGGCGGCAGTTGCGTCTGCAAGATCGGATCGAGTCTCTACGTGAAGAGATGGAGTAAGCCCAGTTGCGGTTGTGATAGCATGAACAACAGGGTATTGCTGAGCCGCCACCCAGAACAACTGCCATCAAGAGAGGAAGGAATCAGATGACTTTTCTAGCTGCCGCCTTTATCGGCTTTTGGCTCATTGTCACCGGCTATGTGGTCTTCCTCGGCCAACGCCAGCGCCAGCTCGAACAGGAGATGTCGACGTTGGAAGAGATGCTGGCCGAACGAGGGCGCGCGGGCCGTTAAATATCGATGGGTAGTGCTTTCACGCGGGTAGTACCAAATAGAACGAGATCGAATAGCCGTTCGACAAGTTGCCTCTCAGTTGATAATGGTATCAAAATGTGGTATCATCCTGTGCGATGAATGCCAAGCACCGCAAAACGTTAGAAGCGATCTTTGCTCGACCGGAGCGTGCCGACATCGTCTGGCGTGATATCGAGACACTCTTTGTGGCGCTAGGAGGTGAAGTGTCAGAGGGGAGTGGCTCACGGGTGCGTGTAGCCTTGTTGGGGATACGAGCGGTATTTCATCGGCCGCATCCGCAGAAAGAAGCGAACAAAGGCGCAGTGAAGGCGGTGCGGCGCTTTCTGCAGGAGGCGGGCATCGAACCATGATGGAGTATAAGGGCTACCTGGGCAAAGTTGAATTCGATGACGAGGCCGGTATTTTCTACGGGGAAGTGATCAATCTGCGCGATGTTATTACCTTTGCGGGAGAATCGGTACAGGAGTTGCGAGAAGCATTCCAGGCGTCGGTGGAGGAGTATTTAGCTTTCTGTGCCGAACGAGGCGAAGAACCGGAGAAGCCATTTTCGGGTACGTTTACAGTCCGCATTCCACCCGAGCTGCATCGCGCAATTGCCGTGCAGGCCAAACTGGCGAACAAGAGCTTGAACAGTTGGGTGGGTGAGGTGTTGGCCGACACTGCTGCGAGCCGCAGTGTCGAACGGCAGGTTGTGCGGTAAGCAAATCCAGGGGGTACGGCCCGTGGCGCCCAACAACCCACTCCATCGCGGCTTGGGATACGCCCGGTAGCGAGTGCCTAGTGGTGTCGGGGGATAGATGTGGATCTATTTCGAGCAGCTCCGCAATTCGCCTTGACTTCTAATCTGCGTGTAATCGCTGTGTAAGGATTGGGGCGTAGACTGTCCTACAGTTGGGCCGACAAAGGTACGATAAAGTGGTATAAACAACATAATTCCTAGGTCTGCTAGTGTAATTGCGTAACGTAATGAGGATTGTATGACACAGATAATCCAGCAGGAGAACACAAATCAGGCGCCGGCGGCTACGGTCCGCACACGGCCTTTGGTGCAACGTGAAGGCAACCGGCTTGTGGTTTTCTTGCATTCGCTGGCCTTTGTACTGGGCTTCGCCACGGTCTTCACGCTGATTGGGTCGGCGGTGGGGTTGTTGGGGCAGGGGCTCAACCAATACCTGCCGACGATCCAGCGGCTGGGTGCGATTCTGCTGGTGATCTTTGCACTGGTCACGCTAGGTGTCTTCCGCTGGCTGGTGGATCTCATCCGCCGGAAGGTGGATCTGCGCACCAACCCGGCGGCAGAAGCGCTGGTCAGCGTTCTTGACTTTTTTAATGCGTTGCTCTATACCGAAAAGCGCGTGGCCGACATGCACCGTGTCAACCGGGGGTGGGGATATGCCAGCAGCTTTTTGTTAGGTGTCAGCTTTAGCGCCGGCTGGGTGCCGTGCGTGGGGCCGATCCTGGCGAGCATTCTCTTTCTCGCCAGCGACAGCGCCACGGCCGGACAGGGCGCATCGCTGTTGGCGATCTATAGCCTGGGGCTTGGCATTCCTTTTTTGCTGACGGGGGCAGCTTTTGGCACTACCACCGGCATGTTGCGGCGGCTCAATCGCCATGCGAATATCGTCGGTATTATCAGTGGTATCTTTCTCCTGTTCGTGGCCTATCTGTTGTGGACAGGCACACTTGCCACGTTGACCACCCGCTTCGATGCAGTCAACCGGCTGATTTTTGCCATGAACGATTGGGTGCTGGCAGGCGAAGATTGGGTGAGTAGTCTGGCAGGTGCGGGCAGCGACCTCTTTAGCCTGAGCTTGCTGGGCGCTGCGCCGCTGGCGTTGTTTGCCGGCATTATCAGCTTTCTGAGCCCGTGTGTTTTGCCATTGGTGCCGGCCTACATCGGTTATCTGAGCGGCGCCGCAGTCGGCAGTGGCAAAGAGTAAAGCAGGCGTTGGCTCATGCGTGTCCGGTTGTACGGCAAACCCGACTGCTCCTTGTGCGATAAGCTAAAAGCCGATCTGGTGGTGATGCAGCCAGAGGTTGGCTTTGAGCTGGAAGAATACAACATCGAACAGGATGCGGCGATGTATAATCAGTACCGCTATCTGATCCCCGTGCTCGACATTGAGGATGGCGAACTGCTCTATCCACCCCACACCTTCCACGGGGTCTATCAGGCGCTGTGTGCGGCTGCTCAGCGCACACAGAAGTGAAACATGCAATCAAACGCTGATCGAGAACCAACAACCCATTCACCAGCCCAGCGGCGCGATTTCGAGTCAACCGTGACAAGAGTTGCCGGCGCCCTGGTGCTGGGCATAGCCCGTCACTGGTTGGCGATCTTCAACCTGGCGTGGGGAACTTATGTCGTCTTGCCCTTTCTGGCGCCGGTCTTGATGAGTGTTGGCTTGACGGCGCCGGCGCGGGTGATTTACGCCGTCTATTCGATCATGTGCCACCAGTTGCCTGACCATAGTTATTTTCTCTTTGGGCCGGAAGCAGCGCCCAATCAACTGGCCCTAGAGGCCGCGGGGATGGCGGCCGGACTGGGACCGTTGGCGCAACGACAGTTTGTGGGAAATGAGTTCCTCGGTTTCAAGGTTGCGATCTGCCAGCGCGATGTGGCGATCTACGGTTCAGTCCTGGCAGCGGGTCTCCTCTTTGCGCTGGTGCGCAAACGGCTGCCAATGCTTAGCTTCCGCTGGTATTTGCTCCTGCTCATCCCCATGGCGCTCGACGGTGGCACCCAGTTGTTTGGCTGGCGCGAGAGTACCTGGCTGCTGCGCACCCTCACCGGCGCGCTCTTTGGCGCCGCTTCGGTCTGGCTGGCCTACCCGTACATCGACGAGGCGATGCAAGATGTCGTGGTGACGGAAGAGCAGCGCCAATTCGCCGCTCCGGCGTAAACAGGCCGCACCAGGCCGCCACACCCCGTTGACTGTCGCTGAAGAGCAAGAATTGAACAAGTTGGAAACTATCTCAAAATCGGTTGTGGCTCTGGAATGCTCTCGAACAGCACCGGTGTGGCACAGAGATTTTGAGATAATTTCTTAGAAGCTGTTTGAAAAGGTGGGCGCCACGCTGGTGCGATACACCTGCAAGGTGCGTTGCACCTTTGAAGCACCCGGCGACCCAGGTGCATCGCACTCTTCGAGTGCAACGCACCGAGCTTTTCAAACGGCTTCTTAGAAGGTACGCAGTTGCCCAGGTGCGATACACTTGCAAAGTGCGTTGCACCTGGCGCACGTATCGCCAATGTCAACAGAATCCCACTGTCTGCCTAAGAGCCGTGAATCTGTACCTGTCTCCCCAATCCGTGGTCTTTGATACAGCAACTGGTATAACCCGTCGTATCCCATGTTCCCCAAGGAGGAACCACCATGCATGGCCTCATGATGGACTACCCGCTCACGCTGGACCGCATTCTCGAACATGCCAACCGGCTCTATCCGCACAAGCGCGTGACCACCAAGCTCCCCAACGGCAGCCTGCACCAATACACCTATGCCGACCTCTACCGCCGGGTCAAACGGCTGGGCAACGTGTTGGAATCGCTCGGCGTGGACGTGGGTGACCGGGTGGGCACCTTTGCCTGGAACCACTACCAACACCTGGAGCTCTATTTTGGCATCCCCGGCGCTGGCGCAGTCTGCCACACGCTCAATATCCGGCTGCCCCCGGACCAACTGGCCTACATCATCAACCACGCCGAGGACAGGGTCATCTTTGTCGATGGGACGCTGCTCCCGCTTTTCGAGCGGCTGGCCGGGCAGATCGATGGTGTCGAGCAGATCGTGCTCTTCAACGCCGAACGAGGTGTGACGACCAGCTTCCCCAACGCCCTCTTCTACGAAGAGTTGATGGCTGCTGCCTCCGACGACTACACCTGGCGCTCCACCGATGAGCGGCTGGCAATGGGTCTCTGCTACACCAGCGGCACGACCGGCAACCCCAAAGGCGCGCTCTACAGCCACCGCTCCATGTATCTCCATACGCTGGGCGTCTGCCAGAGCAATTCGCTCGCCGTTACCGAGGCCGATGTCGTCTTGCCGGTGGTGCCCCAGTTTCACGCCATGGCCTGGGGATTGCCCTTTGCCTGTGTCATGAACGGGGCCGACATGATCATGCCCGGCCCGCATCTACAGGCGGCTCCCCTCGCCGACCTGATTGCCGAACACCGGGTCACGGTCGCCGCCGGGGTGCCCACCATCTGGACGGGGCTGTACCACGAGCTGAAGGCCAACCCGCGCGATATATCGTGCATCCGCGCCCTGGTGGTCGGCGGCGCCGCCATGCCGCGCAGCCTCATCGAAGGCTATGAAAAGGAGCTGGGCGTCAACGTCTGCCACGCCTGGGGCATGACCGAAATGTCGCCGCTGGGCACGATCTCCCGCCTGCAAGGCCAGCATCGTGACCTGCCCGACCACGAGAAGTGGGACATCAAGGCGCGCCAGGGCTATCCCATCGCCGGGGTGGAGATGCGCATCGTCAACGATCTGGGTGACGAACTGCCGTGGGATGGCGCGACGATGGGCGAGGTGCAGGTGCGCGGGCCGTGGGTCATCAAACAATATTTCAGAGTAGAGCCCACGCCCGACCAGTTTACCGCCGATGGCTGGTTCCGCACCGGCGATGTCGCCACCATCAGCCCCGACGGCTATATGAATATCACCGACCGCACCAAAGACCTGATCAAGAGCGGCGGCGAATGGATCTCCAGCGTGGCGCTGGAAAATGCGCTCATGGCCCACCCCAACGTCATGGAGGCGGTGGTGATCGCCGTGCCCGACGCCAAATGGGGCGAACGCCCGCTCGCCGCCGTTGTACCCGCGCCTGGGGTGGATGGCGTGCCCGAAGCCGAATTGCTCGACTACCTCTCTGCCCACTTTGCAAAATACCAGTTGCCCGATAAAATCGTCACCATCAGCGCCATCCCCAAGACCAGCGTCGGCAAATTTGATAAAAAGGTGCTGCGGCAACAATATGCCGAGGGGAAGCTAACTTGATGGCAAGGTACAACAGCAGATTCACAGAGATACACAGAGTGCGGCGCTGTGTATCCATCATACCAGAACACAGAGGAGACACAGAGAACACAGAGAAAATCTCCAGAATCTCCTCAATCTCTCGGCGCCCTCTGTGTACTTTCTGAACCCGCTGTACTCCAAGTGAAGGAATCACCATGCAGACTCGATCCGCCCTCAGCCACCTCGAATGTGGCAAGTGTGGCGAAATCTATGAGGCCAACCAGTTGATCAACCTCTGCCCGGCGTGTGGCAGACCGCTGCTGGTGCGCTACGATCTACAAAAGGCGGCCCAGACGCTGACCAAAGCAGAACTCCAGCGCCGGCCGCCCAGCCTTTGGCGTTACGAGGAAGTGCTGCCCGTGCTACACGACGAACACCGAATCAACCTGGGCGAGGGATGGACGCCGCTGCACTGGGCCGCCCGGCTGGGCGACCACATTGGCTGCCGCAACACGCTGGTCAAAGACGAGTCGCTCAACCCCACCGGCAGCTTCAAGGCGCGGGGGCTGGCGCTGGCCGTCAGCCGGGCGTACGAACTGGGCGCAAAGGAGCTGGCGATCCCCAGCGCCGGTAACGCCGCCGGGGCCATGAGCGCCTATGCCGCCGCCGTCGGGTTGCCGGCGCACGTCTTTATGCCCAGGGATGTGCCAGCGACGTTCCAGGTCGAGTGCAAAGAACTGGGCGCAACGGTGACGCTGGTCGATGGGCTGATCAACGACTGCGGGGTCAAGGTGCGCGAGGGCGTGGCAAAGTACGGCTGGTTCGATGTCAGCACGCTGCGCGAACCCTATCGCATCGAGGGCAAAAAGACCATGGGCTACGAGTTGGCCGAACAGCTCAACTGGACCCTGCCCGATGTGATCATCTACCCCACCGGCGGCGGCACCGGGTTGGTGGGCATGTGGAAGGCTTTCGACGAGCTGGAACAGATGGGGCTAATCGGCCCGCAGCGCCCGCGCATGGTCAGCGTGCAGGCCGCCAACTGCGCCCCTATCGTGCGCGCCTTCAACGAGGGGAGCGAACACGCCGAACTCTGGCAGGGCGCATCCACCGTGGCCGACGGTCTGCGCGTGCCGGTGGCGATCGGCGATTTTCTCATCCTGCG
>QEUW01000027.1 GCA_003577005.1 Chloroflexota bacterium
GACCTTTTTCCACAAACTGTAGGTTTGCAGGCCACTGATAGCAAAAAGATAGAAGTTCTCCTGGTCCACGTACCGAAACAGCAGCCCATATTCTCCATTCGCCGGCCCGGCCATCCGTTCGACATCGACCTCGGCCAGCAGGTCGGCGACCATCTCACCGTGAGCCAGCTCAGGGAAGCTCCAGCTCAACCAGTTTGTGCTGTTGACCGTGACCTGGTAGGTACGGCCCACATAGGCAAGAACGGCATGATCGTCGGTGACAGTGCTCCACGTGCCGTCATTGCGGCGAAAGTCGTCAGAAAAGGTGGGAGCATCGCTGCGGATCTCGGCTAGCCGAGCGCTGACATCCACCGGCTCAGGTGTCGCAATCAGCGCCGGTGTCGGTTCTGGTTCTGATTCGGCTGCGGCTACCGGCCAGAGGTTGAAGTTGTCAAAGGCGATCTCAACACCTGGCTCGTCGAAAGTTCCGGCCATGAGACCCACTGCGCCGGTGAACGGTGCTTCTTCGGTATATTGGGCGACAACTATATCGTTGACCAGCAGCGTGATCTGCTCCCCTTCGACGAGGAGAGCCAGTGAATTGGTTGCTTCCTCGCTGATGTCCAGGGCCTCTGTATCAGTCCAGTTGATGAGAGCAGTCCAGTTGCCATCCACTTTTTTCCAGAGACTGTAGGTGCCCGCGCCGCTGACAGCATAAAGGAAAAAATTATCGCTGTCTTTATGGTGAAAGATCAGACCGTATTCGGCGTCGAGCGGTCCGGCAACCTGAGCTACATCAACCTCTGCCAGAAACGAAGACAGAGGCTGCTCTTCGCTGTCGCGATTGAAGGCAAAACCCAACCAGTTCGGGGTCTTCACGGTAATGCGGTAGGTGCGGCGGACGTAGGAATAGGCTACATATTCGTCAGAAGTCGTGGGCCAGAGGTCCTCATCCCGGCGAAAGTCGTCGCTGACCACTGGGACGGTCATGCGGATGGCAGCCAGCCGCTCTGCGATCGCTTCGGGGTCGAAAGTACCGCTGTCACCAACCGTGCTGGGGGCGGAAGTGGGTGTCGGCGTAGCCGTATCCTCTGCGGTGGGCTCTGGTGGGGACGGTGCGGACAAGGCCCACAGAAAGAGATCATCGAAGGCAATCTCGACACCACCGTCGTCAAACGTGCCGGCCATGAGGGCAATCCGGCCCGTGCTAAATGTGCTGTCCGTCACCGTTGCCAGAGCTTCGCCGTTGAGGAGAATGGTGATCTGGTCCCCCTCGGCCCACACACCTAGGGTATTGCCCGCGCCTTCTCCAGTATTGAGGGGCTCGGACTCGGTCCATTCGACCAGATCGACCCACTCGCCGTCGGCCATCATCTGCAGACTATAATACCCATCATGGCTGGCGCCAAACCGGTAAAAATTCTCCGCATCGACATAGCGAAAGAGGACACCGTATTCGTTATCCAGCGGGCCGCCAACATGAAAAGCATCGACCTCTAGATAAAAGTCACCGGCGGTGATCTCTGCCACACTCCAGCCCACCGTCTGTGGGGCAAAGATATTGACATGGAGTGTACTGGCCTGATAAAAGCGCGCCATATCCGCATCTGATTCCAGGTTCCAGCGCCCCTCATCCTGGCGAAAGTGGTCAGTGACGGTTGGTGTACGGCTCTTAATCTGGGCAATACGCTCAACCACGTCATCCGTTTGCTGTTGCTGTGGGGCTGCCCACAAGGAAACGGTAAAGAAGAGCGATAGCAACAGGGCCAACAATCCGAACCAGACCGATCCTCGCCGCATTTTTGCCTCCCCTTACTTGATCAGAATATCGTTCGAATACACCGTTCGGGATCGACTATCTTGTCCACGCTACGCGGCCTCCAGTTCGATCAGCAGTGCGTTGACGGTCGCAACCACCCGCTCGACACAGCGCGCACTAAACCCTGCCAGCAAACGGCTCTGTTCCCCATCTGCCCTGGCCGAGTGGGCATCGACACGCGGCGCCAACTCTGCGAGTTCGGTAGCAAATTCGGCTTCCAGGGCATCAAAACGGGTGCGCACCAGCGTATTGCGTTCTGGATAACAGCCCGGCACGCTGGCAACCGGATCGCCTTTGACGACATCCAGCAGGCGCCGGAAGAGCCACCAATACGAATCGGGCGCAAAACGGTCTTCCGCGGCTTCCGGCGCCGGCACGACCCGTCGGCCAGCCGTGCCAGCCCTGGTCACGAGCGGCGGCAGGTTGTGTCCATGCACAAAGAATGGCACGTAACAACCGTTGCACGGCGGGCCAGGGGTCCACCAGAAGACCGGCAGTTCGCCCTCGCTCTTGGGTAAGACGGCTACACAGGATGAGGCGGTGTTGCCCCAGGTAAAACTGGCCGGCGAAGCGTGCATACAGATGGTCTGAAAGTCGGGGTCGGCGGCGTCAAAGGCCGGCCCCTGCAAAAATGAGTCCTCGTAATGGTCACGGGCGATCCGCTTCATCCACGCCGGTGTGATCTGCCCGGCCTGTTCGGCCAGCAGTTGGCGCGAACGCATCAGGCGCAGATGCGAGACCTGGCGCGGCCGCCGGTCATCGACATAGGCGCGGGCAAAGTCAAAACGGTGCCTCTGGTCCGCACGCCACCACCCCTGTTCGAGCGCATACCCGATGAGATCGGCGCTGCCTCGCTCCCAGCTTGTACGGATGGTAGGTTCATTGGAGATGGACGTATAGCCCTGGCTGAAACGCCGCGCAGCCCAGCGCGTGCCAATCGCTTCGACCACCCATGCCTCGCCGGGATCGGCCACGATGAACGAGCCATCGTAGCTACCTTCGGCGTGGTCGCGCCCCGGTACGCCGGAGCCAAACTGGCCGTACTGCTCGACCAGTCCACCCATCACCTCGACGGCCTCGGCGGCGGACCGGCTTCGCTCCAACGTCAGGCGGACCAACTCCATACCCAAGAGGCCAAGCGGCGTGTCCCCGCCTGACCGGTAGGCTTCGGCGGTCGCACGGTAGCTCTTGGTGAAGATCGCCTCGTTGCCGATGACAACGCTGTGCTCGTTAATGCCCTCTTCGTAGCCCCAACACCAGTAGGGGCTGGAGCCCAACGTGGCATAGGTCCGCCGTACTTGGGGCAGGCGCAGATAGGCGAGTTCGATGCTGCTACCCGGCGGCCACTCCTGGCGGGGATAGAAGAGCAGCGGCTGGCAATCAAAGATGGGACGGTCGCTGTTCTTGCCCAGGATGACGTTGCCACTCGACGTCGCATCACGCAGCGCAACCCAGGTGTCGCACATGGTTGTCCTCCTTTGCTATATTCCCCACCAGCGGTCATAGATCGCCGCCGCCGTCTCCATTTCGGCAATTTCCACCCATTCTTCGGCGCCGTGGGCCTGGTCGATAGAGCCGGGGCCAAAGACCACACGCTCGCCGGCCACTGCGGCGTAGGCCCAGGCATTTGTCCCGTAGGGTGCGGTCCGGGGAGATGCGCCACTCCAATCCGCCAGCCGCCGGACCCACGGCGAATCGGGCGGCTGGTAGAAGGCGTCGATCTCTTTCTGGATGCTCATCGTCAGCGGCAGCGGGCACGTCTTCTGCGCCAGCGCCTGTAGCTGCGCCACCACCTCGACAGCTCGTTCACCATCCACGACGCGGCGGTCGAGAGAAAGCTGGCAGGCATCGGGCACCACGTTGATCCCCGTGCCGCCGCGCACAATGGTGACCGTCAGCGCCGGATGCCCCAGATCAGCTGGCGGCAGTTGTTGTAGCCGTCCGTGCTCGGTCTGCAAGGCCATCACCAGTTGCGCAGCAGCGACTACGGCGTTCTGCCCCAGGTGCGGCTGTGATGAATGGACCGATTTGCCACGGATGTGAAATTCCAGCCGCACAACCCCTTTGTGGCCGTGGATAGGCACACAGCCCGTGCCCTCGGCGATCAGCAACTCGGCGGCGTGCAGACCCTGGCGACGCATCCACGCGGCGGCAGCCGGCGCGCCGGTGGCGCCCACTTCCTCGTCCACCGTGGCGGCGATGAGCAGATTGTTGGCCGGACGCCGGCCGGTGCGCCCCATCTCCTCCAGCAGCGCCAGCATAATCGCCAGCGAGGCTTTGGTGTCCACGGCGCCGCGGCCATAGACACGGCCATCGGCAATGCGGCCGCTAAAGGGGTCGTCCGTCATCAGCTCGACACTGACCGTGTCCAGGTGGACATCGACGGCCAGCCAGCGGTCAGTCTCCCCGCGCCAGAGGCCATAGATATTGGGCCGGCCGGGATGTACTTCGTCTACATGCACTTCGCCGCCAAGCTGCTGGAACCACTTGGCCACTGCGGCGGCGAGGCGACCCTCGCCCGGCTCGCCGGCGCGCGGCCCGGCTTGGTCAGGCGATACGCTGGGGATCTGCACCAGGCGGCTGAGCCAGGTGGCGATTTGTGAGCCTTCAATCATCACTTTGCCTCTTTTGTCCAACTGTTTGCCAACGTCCCCGCCAGGTCAATCTCATAGTGGTTGGCGAGGACGGCGATTAAGTTTGTCAACTGGGCCATCTCTTCTGCAAGTCGCTCGACGCTTGGTGATTTGTCCCACTGGGATTTGCTGCCAACTCGCTCCAACAGAGCGACTTCCTGCGCAATTTCGCCCAATTCTTCCGTGAGGGCGAGCACGACCTCTGAAGCAGACCGGAATGGCGTCTTCATTTGGCGAACAGACTCGTGATTGAGCCGCTGGAGCAGGTCGAGATCCATACCATCCCCTGTTTGGCCCCCTGTTTGGCCCTCTGTTTGGCTTGGTATCAGTCCAATTGGGCCGGCTCGTAGACCTTCCCGGCGCGTACGACGATCTGAGGGGTGAGCCGTTGGCTGGCGGTTCGCTCCTGGCGGCGTGAATCGATGAGAGGAAATCGGCCGCTTTCCAGCTTGAAGACCACAGCGTCGCCCCAGGCGCCAATCTTGAGCGTGCCGATTTCATCGGCCAGGTGGATCGCCTGGGCCGGTGTAGCCGTGACCCGGCGCAGCGCCTCGTCGAGCGAAAGCCCCAGGTGCAGGAACTTGCTCACCGTTGTCGCTAGATCATAGACCGGACCGTTGACGTTGTAGTGGTGCAGGTCACTCGAAATGGTCTGTGGCAGGACCCCCTGGGCCAGCGCCTGTTCGGCGATCTGCCAGCTAAAGCTGCCGGCGCCGTGGCCGACATCCAGGATCACGCCTCGTTCGATGGCGTCCAGTACGGAATCGCGCACACGGCCCTGGGCATCCAGAATGCCGCAGGCGGCATCGTGGTAGCAATGGGTGAGGATATCATCTTTGCGCATCACAGCGAGGATGTCGTCAATCGAGTCGCACCAGGCCGCCTGGGGGTGAACCATAATGGGCAGCCCTACCGCGTCAGCCGCCTCGCGCGCCAGATAGAGCGGGCGGAGACCGGCGTCTTCGCTCACGATGCTCTCTCTGGTGAGCCGCACCTTGACGCCGAGGATCACATCGCGGTGTTGCTCGATCATGGCGACGGCGCGGGGCACGCTGGCAAAGCGAAGATCGTCCAACTCGCCGACATCCGGGTTGAGCATCCCCTGCGCCGAGATGTTGAGTTGGGCAAAGAGACGCGTGGCGCAGACATCGATTACATATTTGCGGAAACCAGGGAAGGTGTCCGCCCCGGCTGAACCAGCGTCCACCGCGGTAGTGACGCCCTTTGCCACGCAATTGGAGTCCACCTCGATTCCTAAATGCGACACGCCCCAAAAGACATGGACATGCAGGTCGATCATCCCCGGCGTCACGATGTGGCCGGTGCAGTCAAGGACCTCGGCGGAGTCGCTGGCCGGCAGGCCGCTACCTAGGGCGGCAACCCTGCCGTTGGCAAAGGCGACATCCATTGCGGCATGAATGGCCTGTGCCGGGTCTACCAGTGTGCCACGTTTGAGCAGCAAATCGTATTTCATCGTCTGTCTGTGCTTGTCGTCAGGCACGGGGCGCTGTGAAGCGCCATTGTGGATAGAGGGGGTGAATCCATTATACCATAACGCCAGCCTGCGCGACAGCAACACAATGGAGCCAGAGGCAACCGATTTGGATGTGTCCAAAATTTGGGGCAAGTAGAGGAAGATGCCATCTTGCCCGTTGTGACCCGCATTCCGGGAAAGGGCCGGCGCCAGCTTGGCTGATGAGCTTGTCTCCGGCCCCGGGCGCCCTCTGGGCGCGGAATGCTCGTGTCGCCAAATTATCGCCCCTAATCCTGGACGCATCCAACCGATTTTGAGGGTTTGACAGCCCGTTACAACGTGGGTAAGATACCTTTGCCCTCTTGCTCCCGCCGTAAACTGTAAATCTGAGTTTGCCAAATTATCCGTTGCGCCATCCAAAGGAGAGGAACCACCATGTATCAGCGATGCCACTTGCCGAGGATGCTCTCGATCCTCATTATCGTTCTGCTTCTCGTTGCCGGCTGCGCCCCACCACAGGCCGCAGCGCCGGGCGCAGAAGGGGAAGCGGCCGCCACGGGCAAAACGCAGATCACCATGTGGGTCGGCACAAATGAGGTGGCCGATTGCGTGATCAAGACTGCGGTCGATTCGTTCAACGAGCAGAGCGATACTATCGAGGTGATCGCCGACAAGAAAGCCGATGTAATCAATGCGGTGCGTCCGGCGCTGGCGGGCGGAGCCGGTCCGGATCTGGTGCCGACGCATGGTCCGGCCTTTGTCGCCGAGCTGGCGCTGGCTGACCAGGTGCTGCCATTGGACGATTTTGTGGACGACTTTGGCTGGGATGAGCTGTTTGTGCCGTGGGCGCTGAATATGGGGCGCATCGGTGGCAAGCTGTACAGCCTGCCGCAAGAGTTGGAGACGGTTGTTCTCTACTACAACAAGACGCTCTTTGAGGAGAAGGGCTGGCAACCACCAGCGAATATGGATGAACTGGTGGCGCTAGCTGACCAGATTGCAGCCGAGGAGATCATTCCTTTTGCCGGGCAGGCCGGCGAGTGCAAGGCGTGCAACGAGTGGTACTTTACTGAGTTTGTCAATAAGGTGGCTGGTCCCGAAAAGGTTTATCAGGCCCTCAAAGGAGAGATCCCGTGGACCGATCCGGACTTTGTACTCAGCATCGAAATTCTCAATGAGATGATGCAGAAGGGCTATTTCATGGGCAGTGTGGAGAACTTCCTGGCTGCCAACTTTGACCAGTTTAGCACTGCCTTTGCTCAGGGCCAGGCGGCGATGAACATGGAAGGCACCTGGTTCTATGGCCGTGAAGCCGAATATTTTGGCGAGGCAGTGGGTAACAGCAATGAGTGGGATTGGGTGCCCATGCCGTCGTCCAGCGGTGCATCGATCTACAGCATCGGCATCGGTGGCACTCAGTCGATCAACAAAAATTCCCAGCACCCAGAGGCTGCGGCCGAATTTCTGACCTACTATTTCTCGCCTGAGATCCAGGCGCGGCTCTTCTCTGATTGCCGCCTGGCGGTGGCCCCCATTCGCATCGAGGCCGAGGAGCTAGAAGGCATCGATCCACGCATTGCCGCCGTCTTTGCCGATATGGCCGATGCGTCGGATGCCGGCAACTACGGCTATACGACATGGACTTTCTTCCCACCCAAGAGCGATGTCTACATCTATGAAGAGATTGAAAAGGTCTGGGTGGGTGACATCACAGCCGAGGAGTATCTTGCCGGTCTCGACCGCATCTTTCAAGAAGAGATGGCCGCCGGCCAGACGCTCGACGTGCCAGACCGGTAGAGAAACGCAGAACGTAGAACGCAGAGCGTCTGGAACGAAAATCTACGTCCAAGGGGTAGCCCGGCAGCGAAAGCCCGCGGCAAGGTATTGTGGGTGCGGTTTTGGGCGCCCCTGGGCGTGCAGGCGGTGAATACTCATACGCTTTTTGGGCGTTCCGGTCACGTTTCGCAATTGGTGAGACGAAAGGATCTATTGCTTTGGCATTGACATCTCGTAGCATAGAAGAGCCTGCGGCCGTTCGCGCGCGACCCGCTCGATCCTGGTTGCGCGGGCCGCGCTTCCGCCGCACGATCCTGCCGTGGCTCTTTATTCTGCCCATCACTTCGCTTCATCTGCTCGTGGTCGTGGGGCCTTCGCTTTCTGGCCTCTACTATGCGCTCACGGAGTGGTCGGGATATGGGCCGGCGAATTTTGTCGGGCTGGAGAACTTTCGCAAGCTCTTCTTTGAAGATGTGACTTTCCGCCAGGCATTTCGCCACAACCTCTTCTGGCTCACGTTCTTTGTTACGGTGCCCGTCATGATGGCGTTGGCGGTGGCGACGTTGCTGGCGCAGGTGCGGCGGGGTGGTATGCTCTTCCGTACCATCTTTTTTATCCCCTATGTGTTGCCGAGTGTGGTGGCTGCCTTTATCTGGCAGGTGCTCTACAATCCGACCCTGGGCGTGGGCGCACAACTGGCGCAGTGGGGGATCCCCGGGCTGAACCACGCCTTTCTGGGTGACAAACGGACGGCGCTAGGGGCGATTGCCTTTGCCGATAACTGGCATTGGTGGGGCTTTTTGATGATCCTCTTCTTGACGGCTATGCAGGGTATCCCGGCGGATCTCTACGACGCCGCCAAGATCGACGGCGCCAACCGTTGGCAGGAATTTCGTCATGTGACACTGCCGGGCATCCGTCCCACGCTGCTCTTTATGCTGATGATGACGGCGATCTGGTCCTTCCTGGTCTTTGATTATGTCTGGATTCTCACCCAGGGCGGGCCGGCGGGCAGTTCGGAGATGTTGGCAACCTATCTCTATAAACAGGCGTTCAACCGCTTTGAAGCGGGCTATGCCACCGCCATCGGGCTGACCATCAGCGTGATGGCTGGGATGATTGTCCTGCTCTTTACGTTGCTGCGCCGGCGAGGATGGGAGATATGAGGCGATTTTTCCAGACACGGGGCCAGGTCAACCTGCTGCCCAACTATATCATCTTGATCTTGTTGGGGCTGTTTGCCCTCGGTCCACTGGCCGTACTGGGGATGAACTCGCTCAAGAGCAACCTGGAGATGGGCGGCAATCCGCTGGGCTGGCCGGGTGTGCTGCACTGGCAAAATTATGCCAATGCCTGGGTCCAGGGCGGCTTTGGCGTTACCATGCGCAACAGCCTGCTCCTGGTCACCGGCACAGTCATTGGGGTGCTGGCACTGGGGGGGATGGCGGCGTACAGCCTGGCACGACTTGACCCGCCCGGCGGCAGCGGCTATATGATCTACATGCTCAGCCTCTCGACGCTCCCCTTTTGGATGTATGTGATCCCGCTCTTTATCCTCTGGCGAAATTTGGGGTTGCTCAACAGTTGGCACGGTTTGATCATTATCTATATTGCGGTCAACTCGCCCTTTGCCATCTTTCTCCTGCGCTCGTACATGGTCGATTTTCCGCGCGACTTTGAAGATGCCGCACGCGTCGATGGGGCCAACGAGTGGCAGGTTTTTTCGCGAGTAGTCATGCCGCTCATGTGGCCGGGCTTTTTGACGGTGGGGCTGGTGGTTGCGCTCTCGGTCTGGGGTGAATTTCAGATCGCGCTGGTCTTTATCCAGGATGACTCGCTGCTGCCGGTGACGACCAGTTACTATAACTTCACCCGCCGCTTTGGCCGCGACTGGGCATTGACCAGCGCTGGTGCAGTGATGATGATCGCACCGGTGATCGTCATCTTCCTGGCCCTCCAACGCCGCTTTATCGAAGGGCTGACACAGGGCGGGATGAAGATGTAGTATGGAGCAGCGGAAGCGAACGTGCAGGTATCAGTGACCGGTAACCGGTCATCAGTACAGAGCACTGGTTACTGGTCACTGTCTACTTCATTACTCTTGAAGGCAGTAGATTCTGCAAGTTCTACCAGCACCTGAGCCAGCTCATCCGCCTGGATCAGCCGGCTCTGGAGCGGTCGCCGCTCCAAGGTGAGAAAGGTTTCGCGGAAGCCGCCGCCACAGACCAGCGCCACTACCGTCTCATCAGGCCGGGTCTGCCCTTCTGCCAGCAGCCGTTCGAGCGCCGCCGGAACCACGCCGGTAGATGGTTCGATGTAGAGCCCTTCGCCACGGCTAAATCTGAGCTGTGCGTCCAACGCTTCCTCATCTGTCACCGAGAGGAAGAGGCCGCCCGATGCCCGCACTGCGTCCAGCGCCTCCATGCCGTCGGGCGGGTGGCCGTGGGCCAGCTTGACCTGGACCGATGGCGGCGCGGCGCTGTAGTCGAGCGCCAGCACCTCGTCCCACGTCTCTAGTCCGCGTTGCATGGCTACCTCCAGCGCATTGTAGTCGCGCGGCTGGACCCCAACCATCTTGGGCAGTGTATCGATCCGCCCCAGCGCCTGGAGGTCGAGAAAACCTCGCCAGATGGCCGCCAACGTCCCGCCCCCGCCGACGGGCACGACCATCCAGTCAGGCACACGGCCCAGTTGCTCGAAAATTTCATAGGCGATAGTCTTGGCGCCTTCGCCCTGATACGGGTTGGAGTCGCGGCTCGTCGAGCTGAGATAGAGACCGTGCGTGTGGCAGATGTCGATCACCTGGGCGATGAGCGCATCGATGTCTCCGTCCACCTCAAGGAGCTGCGAACCGAGCGCAAAGAGCGGATAGACGCGCGCTGCCGGGGCGCCGCTGCTCATGATTGCCACGCTGCGTAGACCAGCCCGCGCCGCCAATGCCGCATTCGAGATGCCTGTGCTCCCCGCCGAGACGACAAACGAGGTGGTGGCGCCCAGGCTCAGGGCGTGGTTGACCGCCACAGCGAGCGGCCGGTCCTTGTGCGAGCCGGTGGGGTTGCGCGTCTCGTCTTTGAGGTAGATTTGTGCCTGGCGGTACGACCGGCTGGGCAAGAGCGGTGTATCGCCTTCCCCCAGCGTAGCCAGGTGGTCCACGCTCGCAACCGGCAGCAGCCGCCAATAGCGCCACATGCTGCGATAACGGTCATCCCACCGGACATTGGTGTAGTCGTAACGAAACCCCAGCGCGCCGCCACACGACGAACAGACCAGGACGTTGGGATCACGGGCCGGTTGCTGGCAGGTCAGGCAGAATGGTTCGAAGTGGTTCATGGTTTGTTCTTCTCCTCTATCCCTCTTTGTTGGCCTGGAGCAAAACAGGCTCGCCTGGTTGTGTTGCTCTTGATAACTGGATTGTCATGACAACCGTCAGGGCAATGGCCGCCATCCCAGCAAAAAAAGGCCAGGCTGGATTTCCTGCATACAGCATCCCCGCAACGTAAGGCGAGAGCGAGAGCCCCACTTGCGAAGCCGTCTGTTGCAGACCCATGCCAAAGCTCATGGTCGCCGGTGTGAGCAGGCGTGAAAAGCGGACCAGCGCCGGCGGGCGCACCAGCCGGTTGCTGCCGGCAATAAAGAAAGCAAAGAGCAGCGCCGGAAAGCTGGCCGTGACAGCCAGGATAGCCACGCCCACCCACGCGGCCACCTGAGCCAGGATCAGCGCCGGCCGCCCCTCGCCCCGCAGCCGGCTCAGGGCCAGCGACAGAACCATCACCCCCACGGCTGACGCAGTGCCCAACCAGCCGATCTGGTTGACCGTCAGCCCGCGCACCTCCTGTAAAAACTTTGGCGCCAATATCTGCCCCACATCCACGGCAAAAAAGAGACCAAAAATCAGCACCAGATGCCAAAGCACGTTCCGATCGCGCAGCAGGCCGCGGGCGCTGGCGCCGGTGGCCTGTGGTTCAGCAGGCTGCGGGCGGATAAAGGAGATCGCCACCGTCGAAAGGACATAGAAGCAGGCGGCTGTGAAATAGACGGCGCGCAGCCCATAGCGCTCGCCGATCCACCCGCCGATGGCCGGCGCCAGGATGCTGCCAATCGCCGAACCGCTCGAAAACAGCCCAAAGATGCGCCCGCGCGCTTCGGCGCTGGGCGCCTTGGCCACGACATAGCCGTTGAGCACCGATACGGCAAAGTTGGAGAGGGTATAGACCGCCATGGCCGGGATAAACCAGCGCCAGTCCGGTGCAAAGGCAAAGCCAAAACCGGCCAGCGTGCCCAGCGTCCACCCAACGAGAATCACCGTCTTGCGCCCACGCTGGTCTGCCCAGAGGCCGATAGGCGCATAGAGAACCGTGACAAAGAGGCCGCCCAGCCCCAATGCCAACCCCACCTGCTGCGGTGTTGCACCCAGTTGCGTGATGTAGAGTGGCTGAATATAGGTATAAAGAAAAACGCCAAACCCCCACAACAAAATGCTCAGGAAGATGAGCACAAGGTCGCGGTCGAGTGGGCCAACCCGGCGAGCCAGAGCGATCAACATCGTCGTTGCATCCTATGCGCACAGTGAACAATTTTCTGAGATTATGACACAGCCGGGAACCTGGACGCCAATAGCCAAACCAGAAAATCTCCACAATCATCCAATAGATGCGGCAGTAGACGCCCAGTAAACGCTAGTATGGACGCTCCACAAACGCGCGACCAGTATAGTATAGCCATCAATAGCTCGCCGCTGCTACACAGTCGCAAGGCGACGCAACAGCGCCAGCGAGCAACTATAGCGGGATAACTCCAGCCTGGTATCGCCTGTTCGCTGGAGGAGGAGACGAGTAAGATGTTTGCACAGACAATTTCACTGAATCCACGGAGCGAAGCCGTTGAACGCCACCGCATCCTTCACCAGAAAGCGAGGATTGGGGCGCTCTGGTCGGCGCTCACAGGGCGCTGCCGGCGGCTGGATAACCTGATGGATGTCCAGCACCTCTACAAGGTGGAGAACAGCGCGTACGGGGGTGTGACGATCATACCGCTCGACCAGATCCGCGGGAGTGAAGGGCGTGTCGGTGATTTCGACCGGGAGTTCCGGCCACTCAAGGCCCACAACGCCGAACGATGGATCAACATTGCCATTGCCCGGATGCGCGGAGTGCCCCTGCCGCCGGTCGAACTGGTGCGGGTCAACGACAGCTACTATGTGCGCGACGGGCACCATCGTATTTCGGTGGCAAAGGCCTTTCAGCAGGCCGACATCGACGCGCAAGTCACGACGTGGCATGTCACCAAACTGGCGGATGTCGTGGTGGCGCCAACGTGTCAGCCTGCTGGTCAGACCCTCGGTCAAAGGCTTGGGGAGCTGCGTGAACTGCTGGCCGCAATGGTTGCACGGTTGCGGCGTGGGCGCCTGGTTACAACCGGCAATGTCTATAGCTAACGTGAATCAATAACGGCGAATCAAAAAAGGAGAAAACGATCATGTTGTTCGATGTAAATCTGGCAAAAACCGTCCACAACGAGTATGAAATGCGTCTTCAAGAGCATCGTATGTTGCGAGCTGTCGCTCGTATACGACGGGAACGGCAAGGCGCTCATCCGTTCACTCTGGCCTACCGCCGGGTCGTGAACTGGTTGCAGAGTAACCTGAACCTGGCGGATGCACAGCGGTCAGCCACTCCTGTCACGAACCCGCAGACACCGTGTCTGGATTGCTAAGCGATGGCCGGCAACTACAAGTGCGGAATTCGTCACGAAGAATTTAGTACACTTGAGAAAGTTGAACGGCGAGGTGTCACCGAACTTGCCTCATCGCCCATAGAGAAGGCCCGGCCTACAGGCCGGGCCTTCTCTATGGTTTGTCTCATTTACGCACCCGCCGCAGCCGCGGGTCGAGCGCATCGCGCAGCCAGTCGCCGAGTAAGTTCATGCCGAGCGAAGCGATCATGATAGCCACGCCCGGGAAGGTGGCGATCCACCAGTAGCGTTGCAGATGCTGGCGCCCCGCCTCCAACATATTCCCCCAGCTAGGGATGTCGGGCGGCACGCTCAGACCGAGGAAGCCCAGCCCGGCTTCGTAGAGGATCATGGCCGACATTTCAAAGGTCGCCACGGTGAGAAAGGGGCCTAGCAGGTTGGGCAGGATATGCCGGAAGAGGACACGCCCGTGCCCGGCGCCAATGCTCTGCGCCGCCTCTACATAGACCGATTGGCGGAGCCGCAGCACTTCCCCGCGCACCACGCGCACAAAGATCGGCGCATCGGTGATGCCAAAGATGAGAATGACGTTGAGCAGGCTCCGCCCCAGGATGCCGGCGATTACCACCACAAAGAGCAGATAGGGCAGGGCAAGCACGATGTTGACCACCGTCATAATGCTCGTATCCACCCGGCCGCCAAGGTAGCCCGAAACCAGCCCAACCATCAGCCCAATGGCCCCAGCGATCACCACACCAAAAAAGCCCACAGTCAAGGAGACGCGGCTGCCGTAGATGATCCGGCTGAGCAGGTCGCGGCCTAGGGTGTCGGTGCCCAGCGGGTGCGCCCAGTCGCCACCTTCCAGCCACGCAGGCGGCTGGCGGCTGGCGCGCAGATCCTGTTCGAGCGGGTTATGGGGGGCAAGCCAGGGGGCAAAAAGCGTAGTCAAAACAACCAGCAAGAAGAGCGACAAACCGATAGCGCCCCCGCGGTCGCGCGCCAGGAGCCGGGCAAACGAGCGCAGTGGATGGATCTCCCGCTTGTCCGCGCCACCTATGGGCGCTAGAGTTGTCGCTGATAGCTCCGTGCGCAGCGCAGCCTGCTCATCCATGTCCGTTCTCTGTTTGGATCAACCAGTTTTCGACCCTTAGGCCCGGCACTTGTGTAAAGTCTCTGTCGGTCGTGAGTAAGCAGCGTTGTTGCCAGTTCCTCGACTGGCACTTGCAGCCAGGCAGCTTTTTGCTCTAGTAGATTTGTAAGCGGTTCAGATAGCGTAATAGTAACCGTCATCTGTAACTCCTTTCATCCGCTAGCATCTCATCCCATATGCCTAGTATAGCAAAAAGTGGGAAGTCAACTCATCCATAGCGAATCCTCGGGTCGATGATCGAATAGGCGAGATCGGTCAGCAGGTTGAGCACCACCACCACAAAACTGGCAAAGAGCGCCACCGCCTGCACCAGCGGAAAATCGCGGATCGAGATGGCGTCGATGGCGAGCCGACCGATCCCCGGCCAGGCAAAGACGCTCTCGATGATGACCGAGCCGCCCAACATATAGCCAAACTGGATGCCGAGGACGCTGACCAGTGGAATGCTGGCGTTGCGCAGCACATGCCGGTAGAAGACCGTCCGGTTGGCCAACCCTTTGCTGCGCGCCGTGCGTACAAAGTCGTCTCCCATGATCTCCATCACTGCCGAACGGGTCAGCCGCACCAGCCGTCCCATAGTCGGCAGGGCCAGCGCAAATGCCGGCATGACCACCGAAAGCGGCCCCGACCGCCCTGAGGTAGGAAACCAGCGCAAGTGAACGGCAAAGACGATAATCATTACCAACCCCAACCAATAGGCGGGGGTGGTCTGGCCCAATAGCCCGATGGTGCGGCCAATGACATCCACAAACGAACCAGGGCGGGCGCCGCCCGCCAACCCCAGCGGCACGGCGATCACCAGCGCCATGAGCAGCGCCACAAAGGCCAGTTCCAGCGTGGCTGGCAACCGCTCCAACACCAGTGGGAGCGCTGGCGTCCGGTAATGCAATGAGTTGCCAAAGTCACCGGTCAGTGTCTTGCCGAGATAGTCAAAAAACTGCACAATCACCGGCCGGTCGTACCCCATTTGCCGGCGCAAGGCCTCAAGCTGTTCTGGGCTAGCCTCACGCGCCAACATTGCCCGCGCCGGGTCACCAGTGAGGCGCACCATGACAAAGACAAGGATGAAGACGCCCAACATCACGAGCGCCGCCTGGCCCAGGCTGGAGAGAAGATGACGGAACATGGTTGGGAATAAGGAACTAGGGAGAAGGAACTAGGAACTTGGGCCGCTGCCCCCTAGTCCCTTCTCCCTCTCAATCAGTCACCCTGACATCCCACAGGTAGTAATTTTCGGCGCCGCGTGGCTGGTAGTTTTGCACGCGATTGGTGACGCCTTCAAAGGCCTGGGGCATATAGAGGAAGATGAACGGCTGTTGTTCGATCACGTAGTCTTGCAATTCGGCGTAGAGCGCGGCGCGGTCCTCTACATCTACGGTGGTGACAATCTGGGCCAGCAAGTCGTGGATGTGCGGGTCTTCCCAGTTGGCGTAGCTCTGGTCTTTGCCCAGCGCACCCTGGATGCGCGGATACGCCTCGCCAATGGTGAGCGACCAGCTATCGACAAAGAGCGGTGGTAATTCCTTTTTGGATTCCCGATCCCAGTACGCGTTGGCCTCCATCAGGTCCAGATTGGCGGCGATGCCCGCTGCCCGCAGATAGCCCTGAATGGCCTGGCAGACCTCGTTGATGCTGGGGTAGGCTGCTTCGGGGCAGGCCATGTCGATCTCGAAGCCGTCGGGATAGCCGGCATCAGCCAGGAGTTGTTGAGCCAGATCGGGGTCATACGCCACCGGGTCGATCGGCTGGTGACCCAGATTGCCCGGCGCCACAAAGCCGACAGCCCGCGTAGCATAGCCGCTAAAGATCGTGTCGATGATGGTCTGCACATCGATAGCATGCGCCAGCGCCTTGCGTACCTGCACATCCATAATCGGCGTGCCGATGCCGGTTGTCATGTTGTTGAAGGCCACATAGTAGACACGATCCACCGGATAGTTGATGACAGTGAGACCCGCAAAACTGCGCAGCGTCTCGGCCTCTTCGGCGCTCAGGCGCGGGGCGATGTCGATCTCGCCGGTCTGCACGGCGGCCACGCGCGTGGCCGATTCGGGCAGAAAGCGGAAGACTACTTCGGCTACTTTGGGATAACCCTCTCGCCAGTAATTAGGGTTGGCGACGACCGTCAGATGGTCGCCTCTGACCCATTCCTGGAACATAAAGGGCCCGCTGCCTACTGGCGCCTGGGCAAACCCTTCGTTACCTACCTCGGCATGGTAAGCCGGTGGGATGATGGACCAACTCGAAAGATACGCAAGCAGGAGCGCATTGGGCTCGGCGGTCGAGATTCGCACCGTGTAGTCGTCCACCTTCTCCACACTCTCGGCAATGGTCCAGTAGTTGGCGTAGGTCACTTCGGGTTGGCTGTAGACCTCCCAACTGTAGACCACGGCATCGGCGTTGAGGATTTCACCGTTGTGGAAGGTGACATCTTCGCGCAGTTTGAAGGTGTACATCGTCCCGTCGTCCGAAATCTCCCAACTTTCGGCCAGCATCGGCGAGTAGGTGCCATCCGCTTCGGGAAAGACGATGGTGTCGTAGAGCGTCTGAGCGGCGTTGGTGGACTGGCGCTCGGGCGCATAGGGCAGTTCGACTGTGGCAATGTCCGTCGTCAGCCCGATGGTGAGACGGCCGGTGGGGCCCTCAGTTGCCGGGGCGGATGCTGGCTGTTCGCCGGTGGTCGGGGCAGCGGCCGGAGTGGCGCAGGCGGCCAGCGCCAGTGTGAAAACAAGGCAGAGGGTCATCGCCCTTGCCCAACGACGTTTTGCAGCTCTCATGGTTTCTACGCTCCTCTCTGAATCGGGATCAGGTGCAATGGGAGAAGTCTATCTGCCCAATGTTAGCAAACATGGGCATGATGCGGGTGTATAATAAAATTACTGGAACAATGTGTGAGGTTAGCCCTGGCCCGCGCGATGTGGAATTCCCCAGGCTTCTTTAGTATAACATGGGCGTCGTTTTGCTTCAACTTAGTTGTATAGACGGGGTGTGTCCAGGATTAGGGGCGCCACAGAATAGCGTGGACGGGGCAACAGAGTGCGACGCACGGGCCAGAAAATGAATGGGCATACAAGGGTGTTTCTGGCCCGTGCGTCGCACTCCATGGTTTCCTGTGGTGCTATCTCAGAAGGCGGGTTTGCGCCAAATTTTGGACACAACCGTATAGACACGATCCCAATCCAGTGCCTATGTGCCGTACTCAATTTCATCTCTGTTGACCACTTACGGCCTATGTAGTAGAATAGCAGACAGAGTTGGTCCGTGGAGGTTGCTATGAACCAGACTACTACGACTACATACGATACAGATTTCTATGCCTGGACACAACAACAGGCTAACTTGCTGCGCCAAGGCGAGTTAGCCAAATTGGATATAGAACATCTGATCGAGGAGATCGAGGATATGGGGATGAGCCAGCGCCGGGCGCTGAGCAGCCGTTTGCAAGTGTTGATCAGCCATCTGCTCAAATGGCAGCATCAGCCAGACAAGCGCTCACCCAGTTGGGAGGCCACCATCCACATCCAGCGCTCCGAAATCGTCGATCTGCTTGCCGATAACCCCAGCCTGCGACCGCAGCTCAACGCCTTTATCGAACGAGCCTACCCCAAGGCGCGCCAGGCAGCTCGTGGCGAGACCCGGCTACCGCTAGAGACCTTCCCGGCCGTGTGTCCATACGATCCAGAACAGATTCTCGATGCCGACTTTTTCCCCAATGCCTGATGCGCATTTATCGATTGTATAGATTTTAATAAAATAGACAGGTAACCGTCATTTGTAGGTGCGGCTCCAGGCCGCACCTACATCGCTTCGTTGGTACCGAAACAATTTCTTAAAGACCGTTCAATTGATAATGAGCCTCGCCTATAACCGGCAGGTAGCACCGCAAGGAACGTGGAGTGTGACGCATTCTGTTGCTGCCATGCTGCTCTGTAGTGTTACCTGACCGGCACAGCCAACTGCTAAATACGCCCTTTCTCTAACGCCAGCGCGACCAATTCCCCGTACCCGCGCACCACATCCAGCAGCCCGGCAAAGCGCGCATCCTGGGTGTGTCCCTGCCGGTAGCGAAAATAGATCTGCTGGATGATGACGGCGATCTTAAAGAGACCGTAAATGTAGTAGAACAACGGGTCACGGACCTTGCGCCCGCTAGCCGCCATATAGCGCTCCACCAGTTGGCGGCGGTTCAGGTTGCCGGGCAACGTGGTAAGGCCAAACATACCCTGGAGCGCGGGCGGGTCGTCCGGCTCGATCCAGTAGCCGAGCGCCGTGCCCAGGTCCATGAGCGGGTCGCCCAAGGTACACATCTCCCAGTCGAGCACGGCGACGATCTGGGAGATGTCAGCGGGCGCCAACACAATGTTATCGTACTTGTAGTCGTTGTGGATGAGCGCAGCGTCTGATGCGGTGGGCATGTGCTGCGCCAGCCAGGGGATAGCCGCTTCGACGCCTTCGATCTCGTCCGTCTGGGCATTGCGATAGCGTTTGGTCCAGCCATTGATCTGGCGGGCGACATAGCCGGCCGGTTTGCCCAGGTCCACCAAGCCGGCAGCCTCCACGTCCAAGGCATGGATGGCGGCCAGGTTTTCGATAAAGGCGACCGACACGCTATGCATCTGCTCCGGTGCAATCGATATCTTCTGTAACATCTTTGCCCGCAAGATGACACCCTGAACACGCTCCATGATGTAAAAGGGCGCACCGATAATGGCAGGGTCTCCACAATAGAGCAGCGGGCGCGGCGCTTTGGGATAAACGCGCGCCAGCCCGGCGAGCACCTTATACTCGCGCCCCATATCGTGGGCAGAGTGGATATTGGCGCCGAACGGCGGGCGGCGCAACACGAGTTCCCGCCCCCCCATGCGCAACAAATAGGTGAGGTTTGAGTAGCCGCTGGGAAACTGTTCCACGAGCAGCGGCCCGCGCGCCTCTGGCAGATGGGCGCTCAGGTATGCGGCCAGGCGGGTTTGGTCCAATGCTTCGCCGGGTCGCACCGAAGTGGACTGATCGATCCCTATCATCATTTTTCTTTCGCAACTTTTGTCTTGCTACCGTGTTCTGCTATTGTAACAAGGTTTGACTAATTCTGTGAATGGAACAGCGCTTCAGGATTCCAAGTCTGCGATACCTGGCACACAGTCAGGTACACTCTGCAAAATCAGCATGCTCCATTCTGTTTGACAGGGGCTTAGGCTACTCATGACCAATCATACACCAACTGCTACCCGTTCTACCGATGGGCAGCATCCACAGCGCGTTGTGATTACCGGTTTGGGCGCGATTACGCCCCTGGGGTTGAGCGTTGAAGAGACCTGGGCGGGGTTGCTGGCCGGCCGGTCGGGTATCGACTTTATCGACCGTTTTGACACCAGCCAGTTGCGCACCCGTTTTGCCGGTCAGGTCAAAGCCTTTGACCCGCAGAACTATATGGACCGCAAAGAGGCGCGCCGGCTCGACCTTTACATCCAATACGCGTTGGCGGCCACAAAAGAAGCAGTAGGCGATGCGCGTCTCGAGTTGAGCGACGAGACTCCCAACCGCATTGGCTGTATCATCGGCAGCGGCATCGGCGGCATCCTCTCGACGCTCGAAAACCAGGCCACCTCCGAAGAAAAAGGGCTGATGCGGATCAGCCCCTTTATGGTGCCCAATCTGCTGGTGGACAGCGCCGCCGGCAAGGTCGCCATCGAATACAACCTGCACGGCGTCAACCACGCTGTGGTCAGCGCCTGCGCCAGCGGTACGGCCGCATGTGGCGAGGCATTCGAGGTGTTGCGCCGCGGCGATGCCGATGTCATGATCGCCGGCGGCGCCGAGGCGGCCATCGCTCCGCTCATCATGGCCGGTTTTGACGTGATGGGCGCGCTCAGCCAGCACAATGAAAACCCGGCCGGCGCCTGCCGTCCCTTCGACCGTAATCGCGACGGCTTCGTTGTCAGCGAGGGCAGCGCCATTGTGGTGATGGAGACTGAGGAACATGCCCGTGCGCGCGGGGCGCGTATCTACGCCGAGGTTATCGGTTATGGCAGCAGCGCCGACGCCTATCACATGGCGGCACCTCATACCCAGGGCCGTGGCGCCGTGGATGCTATGCGCATGGCCCTGCGCAAGGCTGGCGATTACGGTGAACGCGCCGAGGATATCAACTATATCAACGCCCACGGCACGGCCACCCGGCTCAACGATGTGGGCGAGACGCTCGCCATCAAGACGGTATTGGGCGAACATGCCTACCAGGTGCGCGTCAGCAGCACCAAGAGTATGCTCGGCCACCTGTTGGGTGGCGCGGGAGCTATTGAAACGATTGTCTGCGCCAAGACGCTTGCTGAACAGATCATCCCCCCGACGATCAACTTGCACGACCAGGACCCTGAATGCGACCTCAACTACACGCCGCTGGTGGCGCAACCGGCCAATGTGCGTGTGACGTTGAGCAACAGCTTTGGTTTTGGCGGGCACAACGCCTGCATCATGCTGCGCCGCTACGAGGCATAGAAGGGAGGGAGCGGATGACCGACGAACACGCGTTGCATCATAGTGGAAGCAATGGCACAAACGGTGTTCCCCTGCCGCCAACTAGCGTGGCGCCTGCGCCCGATCCAAACCCGGCGGTTGACCCCGAAGCCGGGACCGAAATTGGTGTCATTGGGCGCCGCTATGCACAGATCATTGGCTGGGGCTACCATGTGCCGGACAAGGTGATCACAAACCACGACCTGGAGCAGATCGTCGAAACGAGCGATGAGTGGATCCGGACTCGCACCGGGATCGAAGAACGCCACGTGGCGGCCGACCCCAAAGAGACCTCGGCAACGCTCGGCATCGCGGCGGCGCGCAAAGCGCTCGAAGCGGCTGACGTCCCGCCGAGTAAGCTCGACCTGGTGATCTGCGCCACCAGTTCACCCGAACATATCTTCCCGGCCACCGCTTGTATCATCCAGGACGCCATCGGTGCGGTCAATGCCGGCGCCTATGACCTGAGCGCGGCCTGCTCCGGCTTTGTCTATGCCCTGAGCATGGCGCGCGGGGCCATTCTGGCTGGCGATGCTGAGTATGTTCTGGTCATTGGCGCCGAGACGTTGAGCCGCATTGTGGACTGGACCGACCGCAATACCTGCGTGCTTTTTGGCGACGGTGCGGGTGCGGTGCTGGTCGCCGCCAGCGATGTGCCCGGCGGCATCATGGCCGTGGACCTGGGCAGCGATGGCTCTGGCGCCAATACGCTCAGCGTTCCCGCCGGGGGCAGCGCCATGCCCGCCAGCCTGGAGACGGTGAGCACGGGCAGCCACTACATCCAAATGGATGGCAAAGCTGTTTTCCGCTTCGCCACACGGGTCATGGCCGAAGCCACGCGCCGTGTCCTTAAGCGTGCGGGGCTGACGCCCGACGATGTCGATCTCATCATTCCACACCAGGCAAATGTGCGCATCATCCAGAACAGCGTCTTGCACCAGTTGAAGATCCCCGCCGAGAAGGTGATGATCAATGTCCAGAAATATGGCAACACCAGCACGGCCAGCATCCCTATTGCCCTGTGCGAGGCCATCGAAGCGGGTCGCATCCGTCCGGGCGACAATCTGGTCTTTGTGGGGTTTGGCGGCGGGTTGACCTGGGCGGCATGCGCCGTGCAGTGGAGCGTCCCGGTCGAGAAGCGGACTCCAAACTGGTGGAAGAATTATCGCCGCCACGCCACCTATCAGGCGGCCGCGGCGCGCAGCATGTGGCGCCGGGCAGTTCGCTGGGTCTACGACGTGTTGCCGACCGACCCAGAGGCCGTGCGGCTGAAGGAAGCGGAAACACCAGCCGAGGAGAAAAACGCTGCCGTAGAGCGTTGACAATTGTCAAGCCATTGCACAAAATATACGGCTGTCACAGTAGTGGAGCGACCCGGTGGATATCTCTTGCCAATCGTGTGGCAAATAGTGTCTACTCAAAGTGCGCGGCCACTTCGGGTTTGAGCAGATACCAGAGGATGACCGCACCAGTAATGGTGCCTATGGGAAAGAAGAGCAGCCCGATGATGGCCAGCACGATGGCCCCTGTGCGCCCCCATGTCTGCACCCGCCAGAGGCCATAGCCCACGGCCAGGTTGACCAGGCTCAGCGCCAGCAAGACCGCCGCGATAAAGCCCATCGCCACAAAACCGATAACCGCATCCGGCTCCTCGGCAAGCGTCACAATGCCCAGAATCAAGGTCGGGATCGACATGATCAGCGTGCCGACCAGAAAGAGCGCGGCCACCACAAAGTGATAGACAGCCACAAGCGTGACGCCATCGCTGCGCCGCGACCATACCTCGACTTCGCCGCCTTGAGCCCGTTGAATCGGTTGTATCGTCATGATCGGTTTCTCCTAACCTCCGTTGGTCTGATCCTCTCTACGTCTGTGGCGCTCAAAAGTTGCGGGGTTGCTGCCCCACTCCAGGCGATGGTGGGCGAACTCCCTAGAAGGTTGTGATGGGATACCGTCTTGCTGCTAGATTCGCTCTTTCGTCCCATTCATGGTACAACAGTTGAGACGCAATTCCCGGCGTAGAGTTACGCTAAACCGAATCTGGTTTGGAGAAAGTGGAAACCGCAGCTTTCTTTTAATTTGAAACGAAAAACAATTGAGGAGAAAACCATGACGGAGATCGTCTACATCAGCGGCCGCGAGGTGCTCGACAGTCGCGGCAACCCTACGGTGGAAGTCGAAGTGATCCTCGAAAGTGGTGGTTACGGTCGCGCCATCGTGCCCAGCGGCGCCAGCACCGGCGCCTATGAGGCCGTCGAGTTGCGCGATGGGGACAAGGGGCGCTACGGAGGCAAAGGGGTGCTCCAGGCCGTCGAGAACGTCAATGAAGTTCTGGCCAACGAACTGATCGGCGTGGATGCGCTCGAACAGGTCGCCATCGACATGCTGATGATCGAACTGGATGGCACAGAGAACAAGGGGCGTCTGGGGGCCAATGCTATTCTGGGTGTTAGCCTGGCTGTAGCCCGCGCCGCCGCCAATGCGCTCGATCTGCCGCTCTACCGCTACCTGGGCGGTGTGGGGGCCCGCACGCTGCCGGTGCCCATGCTCAACATCCTCAACGGGGGCAAACACGCCGCGGGCAGCACCGACTTTCAGGAGTTTATGGTCATGCCCGTGGGCGCCGAGAGCTTCCGCGAGGGGCTGCGCTGGGGCGCCGAAATCTATCACAGCCTGAAAAAGGTGCTCCACGACGGCGGCCACAACACCAATGTGGGCGATGAAGGCGGTTTTGCGCCCAGCCTAGGGGGGAACGTCAAGGCGCTCGAAGTCATCATGCAGGCCGTCGAGCAGGCCGGCTACCGGCCCGGCGAGGATGTCTTTATTGCCCTGGACCCCGCCGCGAGCGAGCTCTACGACGCCGCCAGCAAAAAATACAAGCTAGCAATCGAAGGCAAAACACTCGGCAGCGAGGAACTGGTGGAACTCTGGGTGGATTGGGCCAACCGCTTCCCTATCATCAGCATCGAGGACGGCATGGCCGAAGACGACTGGGAGGGCTGGAAACTGCTCTACAACAAGATCGGCCACAAAGTGCAGCTCGTGGGCGACGACCTGCTGGTCACCAATGTCGAAAGGATCAAACGGGCCATCAGCGAAAAAGCGTGCAACGCTCTGCTCTGCAAGGTCAACCAGATCGGCACGCTGACCGAGAGCATCGCCGCCATCGACATGAGCCAGCGCGCCGGCTGGGCGACCGTGGTCAGCCACCGGTCGGGCGAAACCGAAGACACTACCATTTCCGACCTCGTCGTCGCCTTCAACACCGGCCAGATCAAGACCGGCGCGCCCGCCCGCAGCGATCGCGTCGCCAAATACAACCAACTGCTGCGTATCGAGGAAGAGCTGGGCGACACCGCCCTCTACGCCGGGCGCAAAGCCTTCCCCCATCTGCGATAGGGATGGACCGCGGATGCTGCGGATTGGGCGGATTTACGCGGATTCTTTTTGATCCGCACCAATCCGCGGTCTATCGTTCTATCTGTTCCCACGCCAGATCGGGCCACTGTTCGATCTGAATCACCGGCGGGCCGGGGATGGCGGCCAGCATCTCGTGGAGCGCGGGGTTGTGGATCACCTGGCCCACGGCTACGCAGCGCATGGCGGCGCGGCGGGCGGCTTCGACGCCGGCCAGGCTGTCTTCGAGCACCAGGCAGTGCTCGGGCGCTGCTTCCAGCGAGGCCGCGGCCAGCAGAAAGAGCGCTGGGTCAGGCTTGCCCCGTGGCAGCCGCGCGCCGGAGAGGACGCTCTCAAAATAGTCGCCCACATCCAGCGCATCGAGGATGGCGATGATATTGCCCATCGGTCCCGAAGAGGCCAACGCCTGGCGCAGCCCAGCTTGGCGGAATTTATCAAGCCATGACCCTGCGCCGCGCAGCAGTTGCAGCCCCTGCTGGCGGATGAGCCGGCGGGTGTTGGTTTCTTTCTCCTGGGCGACGGCCCGCACCTGTTCTGGGGTGGCCGCGGGCCCCAAGAGCTCTTGTAGGACGGCGATGCTGGTGCGCCCGAAGCCCCGCCGGAATTCTTCAAACGAATAGTCGATGCCATGGGTGGCCAATGTCGCCCGCCAGGCGTGAAAGTGCAGCGCCTCGGTGTCGGCCAGCGTGCCGTCCAGATCCCACAAAATAGCCTGCAATATCATTGTGATTTCCCGATGATTGCGTAGGGCCAGGCATCTCCGGCGGCGCCGGTAATCAGAAGCTAGCTATCTCCGGCAGTGCCTGGCCCCTACCTATCAACTGCTCCAGCCGGGAGTATAACGGGATTTTTGTGGGCGTCCTAACAGTAAAGTCACAGAAGTGACCGATCACGTGCTGGCCCGGCGCGGCGACAATGCCCACATCCAGCCGGGCATACGGCAGCCGCGGGAGCACCTTGTGGCCGATGAGGGCGCCGTTGACATAGAACCAGTGCTCGTCAAAGAGCGCAAGGATCACCAGCCGGTTCCATTCCCCAGGCCGTAGGGCCGGAGCAGGTGCGCGCCGTAGAAAGACCGTGGCCTGGTCGCCGCCATTGAAGGTCTGGATCACCGATGCCCTACGGCTCTGTTCACGAACTCGCAAGAAGCCGTAGCATTCGTCGCCTAGTGACTCAAACATCAACCCATAACCGTCATCGTCAGTCGCCCCTTGTATCAACCTCGCCTGCACCGTCAAACAGTAGAGGTCGGGCGCAAAACAGGCCGAATCGCCCCCCATAAAGACGTCTTCGTGATATTGATTTTGGAGCGAAAGTTCATACTGCCCATTCCGGATCGACCGCTCCAGCCGGCCCATGCCGTTCTCCTTTGTGCCTACACCCCAACGGCGATAGTTGCTCTCGAACCGATCCGCAAAAACGACCGGCCACTCTTGTTCGATCTGCGCCAGCGCAGGGAACGCATCCGTTCCGCCCTCACCCCCCTCCACATCCTCCTCGCGATAGCGGAGAATTGCTGCTGCTTCGAGCACCGCTGCAGGCGTGCCATAACGCACCCAGGCTGGGTCCACCGCATAAAGCAGCAGGTCGGTTTGAAAGGCCGTCAGACAGAGCGCCTGCGCCAGGCGCAACACGACCTCCGCTGTACGGGGCAGATAGTCGCCGACAAACCAACCACTCAAGGTGCGCCGGCTAACGCCCAGCGCCGCGGCCAACCCGGCCTGCGTCTTGCGTGTTTCCAGATCCTGGTGCAGGTGGAAAAAGACGGTGAGCAGTTCGGCAAAGGTGTAGCGAGTCATGCTGAAAAACTCCGGGATTGAATTGCGCAAATGTGCAAGTTTGATGAGAGACGGTGTGGTATCCTGGTGCATGAGGCCGGCATTCAAGTGGCTTCTCGATGTGCGAGCAAGTATACGATTCAGACCGATTGACCGTCAAACAGACCAGAGCACGGAGAATAGTATGTTTCGGTTTTTCCACTACCGGCAGCAAGGAATACGACTTCTTTGGTTCAGCCTGGTTCTCCTTGTGGCGACCCTAGGCGGATCACAGGCCGAGCAAGTATCGGCGGAGCCACTAGCGCCGGTCACCTATGATGACAATGCTGTCCCGCCAGTTGCCTATACCGGCGCCTGGACCTTTAGCAACAGTTCGACGAATGCGATGAGCTCGACGCTACATTGGTCGAATGTTGTAGGAAATAAGGCAACGCTATCATTCAACGGCAGCACAATTTCACTTTTTTACTCCATGGCGTACAACCGGGGCGGTCATGCAGTCTACATCGACGGTCAACTGAAAGGGGCATATGGCAGCTATACGCCAGAAATACGCCGCCAGGTGGGCAAGACCTGGTCAGTGTCACCGGGCAATCACACGATCGAGGTCGTTGTCAACGGCGGTGGCTTTACAGATGTCGATGCGTTTGCCATCGATATTGCCACCGTGGGTGAGGGTGTCTATGACAACGGTCATTCTCACATCCGCTATTTCGGCTCCTGGACAGATTCTAGCTGCACTCCCGGCACCTATAATAATTCGCTCAAAATCTCCAACACGCCGCAGTCTGGGTTTCGATTTACGTTCACTGGCGATGAAATCACCTACATCTACAGCATGCATTCCAACCGCGGCAGAGCAGCTATTACCATTGATGGCAACGATTACGGTTACATCGACCAGTATTCGCCGGACCTGCGCAGACAGATTGGCAAAACTTTTTCTGGTCTGGGTCCTGGCGTTCATATTTTGAATGTGGTCGTCAGCGGCGACAAGAACGCTAGCTCGTCGGATTACTACGTTGATCTCGATGCATTGGTTGTCGGTAATGTGTACAATCGTACAGCCGCGGTCAGTTATGCCGACACCTGGGCGCATGGTCGCAACGGCAATTACCCTAACTATGGCAATCCAAATGATAGTCCGTGCAACGACTGCACGAATTATGTGTCACAGGTGCTGGAGGCGGGTGGAATGCCTCAGATTGCTCATGTGAGCTATAACAATGACTATTACTGGTACACCTACTACATCTTTGGCTGGTCCGCTTCTGATACATGGAAGGTGACTTCCCCGAACGGGCCCTCGGATACTATCGCTTCTTTCAAAAAGCATGTTGACACTTTTACGTGGCGGTACCAACAGGTGAGCAGTGTGAACAATCTGGTGCAGGGTGACTTCTTCTTGGTGGATACCAATGATAATTTTCATAATGGCCCAGATCATGCCAGTGTGATTGTTGGTTGGGGTATAGTCCAAGAAGGAGATCAAATCGGTCAATATCGTTTGTTGCGGAATGCACACTGCAATGATCGTTACCGTGTTCGATGGGATTACGGATTCGAACCCAGTGAACCAAAGTGGTATTACCATGTGATTTATTGAACGCTCACACCGCTCTCGAGAGGCAAGAAGAGTCAATTTTCAACTGGAGATCTATATGAATCGCAAAGCTACTCGCTACATGTTGCTCACAATTGCAACATTTTTCTTGACTATCGCGTTTCTGTTGGTGTACAGGCAACAGTCACAAGCAGTAAATATTCCTGACACCTCAGAAGGTCGCGCTGTTGTTGCGGCTCTGACGCGGGCATATCAGGTCTTGGACACGCCGTTCGAGCAGCTAGACTTGAATCAACTTGCAGAAGTATTGATCGATCACCCAGACTTTCAAACTCAACTATCAGCAGATGAACTGGAGCACCTCAAGCAATACACGAGCAAGGTTCAGGGAGACGCAGCGCTGCAGAATTTTGGCTTCCTAACCGCCATGCGCACCAAGCGAATGAACCAGCAGCATGGCGCCAAACTACTCAGCGCAGCGATGGAAAGAGCCAGGACAGAAGGTCGGGAATTGACTCCTGAAGAGTGGAAGGAACTGACAGAACAAAATTATGGTATGCAGCCATACCTTCCACCTGATAGTTCAGAAGGCCAAAGTACGCCCTTTGTACGACAACTGCTCTACCTTGACCTCAAAGTTGATGGGGATCGAGCAGAAATTAAGTTTGATACTGGTGCGAAAAATCGTCGTGCAATCCTCGTGCGCATTGATGGACGTTGGTACGTGGCCGGTATCTTTTAAGATGAGCAGCCTTTGTGAGGAGAGCGAAATGGACCAGCCCCCGCGCCAGAGACGATCGAGCGAATGCGTGTGGCGACTGAGATGTCTTATCGTGGCCCTACTTGTCGCTATTTGCGTTTGTACCGGTATCACGTTTTTCACTTTAGATGCACGATCTAGAGCAGCAGATTCTCTTGACACTCCTGAAGCCGAGGAAGTGAAAGCAGCCATCGATCGCGCCAAAGAGGCAATCGCAATTGCGCAAAACACTGGAGATATGCACAAGTTGAAAGATGCGCTGGTTGATCACCCAGATTACCTGCTCGAGCTTCAGTCGGAACAGCAAGAAGAATTGCGCACCTTCATTGCAAGCGTTCTTGGTTCTGATGCGAGCAAGAACTTTGGCTATTTAACCGCGATGAAGAACAAGATTACCTATCGGCTGCAAGGGGAAGAGTTCGTCAAAGCAGCCATTGAACAGGCAAAAGCCGAAGATCGGGAGTTTACGAACGAGGATCTGCAAGCTCTGGCTGCCCAAAACCCTGACAAGTACATCGTGTGGCCAAGAACCTCAACGGATTTCGCTCCGCCAGATTCAACACAACGAATGTACAAATCGATCCAGATCGATGGCGACAAGGCGCGTGCAGTCTATGACGATGGCATCAGGGACAAGACAGCGATCCTCGTACACATTGAGGGGCGCTGGTATGTGGCTGGCATCTTTTGAGATGAGCAACCTTTGTGAGGAGAGCCAAATGGGCCAGCCGCCGCGCCAGAGACGACCGAGCGAATGCGTGTGGCAACTGAGACATCCTAGCGTGGCACTACTTGTCGCTGTTTGCGTTTGTACCGGTGTCATGTTCTTGGCTTTATATTTCGCTCTGTTTGAAACCAGGAGTTTTCCCCCTCCATTTTGGCCGAAAAACTCCTGGTTTCAAATCAGCCGCAGTATAGATGCACAATCGAGAGCTGTTGATTCCTTCAATACTTCTGAGGCACAGGCGATCATGGCTGTGATGCTGCAGTTTTATCAATTGCTCAGGGAGACTCCCGTCCGCACGCTTGACGTTAGACAATTTGCGGAAGTGTTGAAGGATACGCCTGATTACAAACTTACGGCAGAGACTCAGGATTATCTCTCTGTTATTCTGGGCTCGGAAGCTGCACAAAGTGCCGGCTATTTGACCGCTATGCAAGCAAAGTGGACTCATCTGCAACAAGGGGATCGGCTTGCTAGGGGTGTGATCGAGCAGGCGCAAGCAGAAAATCGCGAGGTTACCGCCGAGGAATGGCAAGCGCTTGCGGAACAAAACCATGGCAGATTGCCGCCGACCTTCACAGATCCTGACTCAGATTACAAGGTGCAGCTACAATACGAGTCCATCGAAATCAATGAGGATAGCGCAGTGGTCCGTTTTGATGACGGCGTAGCATATCAAGAGGCAATTCTCCGTCACATAAAGGGGCGCTGGTACATTACCAACATCACTCCGATCTCTGTACACTTTTAATACTACAACCGCACTTCTACACCGCCCTCCGGGAGGTGGCCGCAGAATCCCCTGAATGACCCGAATCTCGCCAGCCACCTCCCGGAGGGCTCTGCTACGGATTCTGGCCAAGTGCGATTGTAGTTAAAGTAGTGCCCGAAAAATCACCCACCAGACCTTGCAGCGGGACCACCTCTGGTTTGCAAGGCCCACGTTGGAAATTGCGCCCTTTCAGCCAAATTCGGAGAGTCGTGTGCCCCTTTCGAATCTGCATGGGGGATCAGCCGGAAAACATGTCGAGAAATAGTCTCTCAAAGGTGCTGTTCTTTGGTGCCTGTATTTATGGCTTTGCGCTTCTCATACGTCCCTATACATCCTGGCTTGCCCACCCAATCAATCCAGGAGTGCCCGAAGCACAGGAAGTTATCATGGCTTTGGAGAACGCGATCAGTGTCTTGGACATACCTGCGGAACAGTTGGATTTCAATCAGCTCTCCGAGGTGCTGATCAACCATTTAACCTATCAAGCTGAGCTGCCTTCAGATGAATTAATGGCGCTGTTGCAGTACACAAGCGAGATCCAGGGAGAAGCGGCAACCAACAATTTTGGCTTCCTGACCGCCATGCGCACCAAGCGAATGAACCAGCAGCATGGCGCCAGGCTACTCAGAGCGGCGCTGGAAAAAGCCAGGATAGAAGGCCGAGAACTGACCCCTGAAGAGTGGAAGGAATTGACAGAACAAAATTATGGTATGCAGCCATACCTTCCACCTGATAGTTCAGAAGGTCAAAGTACGCCTTTTGTACGACAACTGCTCTACCTCGATATCAAAGTTGATGGGGATCAAGCGGAAATCAAGTTTGATAGCGGAGTGAAAAATCAACGAGCGATCCTTGTACGTATCGATGGCCGCTGGTACGTGGCCGGCATCTTTTGAAATTGATGGAGTCAACGAACGATGAGTTGAAATTACGCCACACCATTGAGCCACAAAAAGAGAGTGGGGCCTGCCAGCAGGCCCCACTCTCTTTTGCTAAAGCGCGCCCTTATCTCGGCCCTACGCTGCCGGGCGCAACTCTTTTCCCCACGCCACCGGCTGCCCCTGGTGGTTGAGCAGCAGCGGCGGCCTGTCCTCGGTAAAGACGCTCTTGGTGACGACGCAGCGCGCCACGTCGGTGCGCCCGGGGATCTCGTACATCACGTCGAGCAGCGCCTCTTCGACGATACTGCGCAGGCCGCGGGCGCCCGTCTTGCGCAGAAACGCTTCGGTCGCCACCGCCTCCAGCGCCTCCGGCTCGAATTCGAGCACCACGTTGTCCATTGCCAGCAGGTGCTGGAACTGGCGCACGATGCTGTTCTTGGGTTCGGTGAGGATACGCACCAGCGTGCGCCGGTCCAGCGCCCGCAAGCTGGCCACCACGGGCAGCCTGCCCACAAATTCGGGGATCAGTCCATACGAAAGCAGATCGTCGGGCATGACCTGTTCGAGCAGCAGGCTTTCGTCGCTGTTCTCTTTTTCCAGGCGGCGGATGCGCAATTCGCGCTGGCGTTCGCTCAGGTCGTCGGGCAGCGGGGTCTCCTGGCTTTCAGTCCGGCCCATCTCCTTCATGACCGGTTGTTCCTCCTCCGGCGTCACAAAACCAAGGGCAGCGCGGCGTTGGACGCGTTTACGAACCACATCTGCCAGGTGCGAAAAGGCTCCGCCACAGATAAAGAGCACGTTGCGCGTATCGAGCTGGATAAACTCCTGCTGCGGGTGTTTGCGCCCCGGCGTTGAAGGCACGTTGGCGACGGTGCCCTCGATGATCTTGAGCAGCGCCTGCTGAACCCCCTCGCCGCTCACATCGCGGGTGATGCTGGGGTTGTCGCCGGCTTTGCGGGCGATCTTGTCGATCTCGTCGATATAGACAATCCCGTAGGCGGCGCGGGCGGGGTCCCAGTTGGCGGCCTGGAGCAGCCCCAGCAGGATCGTCTCCACATCTTCGCCTACATAGCCTGCCTCGGTAAGGGCTGTGGCGTCGCCGATGGTGAAGGGCACATCGAGCAGCTTTGCCAACGTCTGTGCCAGCAGCGTCTTGCCGCTGCCGGTCGAGCCAATGAGCAACACGTTGCTCTTCACCAGTTCCACATCGCCTGGCAGCGCATGCTTTTCCGCCACGCCTGCTTCCTCGGCCGGGTGGCTGCCCAGACCAAAGACGCGCTTGTAATGATTGTAGACGGCGACGGAGAGCACCTTCTTGGCGCGCTCCTGGCCGATGACATATTGGTCCAGGTGTTCGACAATGGTCTTTGGACTGGGGATCGTCTTGGGCGCGGCTTTGGATGGCGGCGCGGGCGCACCGGGTTCGGCGGCCAACCCCTCTTCGGCCAGGATCTCGCCGGCCAGGGCGACACATTCGTCGCAAATGTAGACGTTGCCGGGCCCTTCGATCAGCCGGCGCACTTCGCTGCGGGTCTTGCCACAGAAGGAGCAGCGCGGCTCACCTATCTGGAGATTTCGGTCGGACACAGGTCACTCGTTTCAGGAATGAGAAAAAAGATAAGTTCACAGAGGGTGCAGAGAAGACACAGAGAGCACAGAGAAAATGAAGGGCGGTGCGTTGCGCATTGCGTGCAACGCACCTCAGAATGCCCGTTACTACAGGTGCATCGCACGCAAGCGTGCAACGCCCCTATGCCTTCTCGGGCACGCCGTTGGTTTGCTTGTCTTCTAGGACATTGCCGGTCGCCAGGCTGATCTCGCCGGCCTTATTGATGACGATCACGTCGCTGACATCCCCCAGCACGTCATCGACGATGCCAAAGTTCTTGGCCTCGACGGCATTCATAAAGCGGTCGCGCTCGAATTGCTCTTCGATCTCGCGCCAGTGGTGGCCGGTGTGCTTGCCAACGAGGTGGAAGAGCTGTGTCTGCACACGCTCCAGCTCGCGGAAGGCGATACGCACATCTTCGGTGTACCCCTGGGCGCCGCCGCCTGCCGGGTGCATGTGAACGGTAGCGTGGGGCAGCGCGTACCGGCGCCCCTTGGCGCCGGCTGCAAGCAGCACGGTGCCCATGCTGGCCGTGACACCCACTGCCAGGGTGCTGACCGGTGCGCTGATCATCTGCATGGTGTCATAGATCGCCAGACCTGCATAGACGCTCCCACCCGGGCTGTTGATATACAGATTGATGGGCTGGTTGGGGTTCTCGCTGTTAAGCCAGAGTAACTGGGCAATAATGGCGTTCGCCACCTGGTCGGTCACCGGCGTCCCCAAAAAGACGATGCGCTCTTTGAAGAGCAGGCTAAAGGGGTCCATGATCCGCTCATAGCGGCCGTTGGAGTCGATTACCGCCGGCAATACATTCATCGGGTTGGACATAAGTCAATCTCCATTATAAATAAAATCGCGTACTGCCGCTGAACCGCGACAATACCTTTGAGTTCGCTTGTGCAACAGCACAGGAAAAGCCTGGTATTAAAGGTAAATGTACTCTGTTGCTAACACTGTAAGCCGGCTCCGATTATCCGTTTGCGTTATATTAGATGATAACGATGGACCCTAGTTTAGGGTCCATCGTTATCATCTATCAGGCTGTTTCAGGCGTCCCCTCCTCAACGGGGGTAGCCTCGGCAGTCTCGGCCGGCTCATCCGCCGGTGGTGGGGGAACTTCCTTGCCGCGGGTAATGTCAAGCAGCAGGTCAAGCGCCTTTTGGCGCAGGATCTGGCTTTCGAGAATGGCGCGACCGGCGCCGGTGCGCAGCGTTTCGACCACACTGCGGGTCGATTCGTCTTCCAGGTCGGCATCCTCACCCATCATGGCGCGGATGCGGTCACCGATCTCTTCATCATTAACCTGGAATTTTTCTCGGCGCAGCACTTCCGAGAGCACGAGATTCTGCTCGGCCAGCCGGGTTGCCTCGGGGCGTAGACGTTCGCGGTACTCTTCAACCGTCCCACCATTGACGCGTTGCAGGTAATCCTCCAGATCCTCGACCCCAAACTGGCGCAACTGGCGCTCAAATTCCTGTATCATGGAATCCATCTGGTCTTCGACGACCACGGGCGGGTAGTTGAGCGTACTCTGCTCGACCAGCGCTGTGAGCACCTTTTCGGCGTACTGGGCGTTGGCCTCTTCCTGGGCCTGTTGGCGCAGCGTCTCCCGGATGCTCTCCTTGAGGTCGTCCAGCGTCGCAAAGTCGGGGCCGACCAGTTGGGCAAATTCGTCGTTGAGTTCAGGCTTTTCATAGGCCTGGATGCTGTTGACCTTGACCTGAAACCGAGCGCGCTTGCCGGCATGGATGCTCTGGCTCTCTGCGGGCCAACTGAGGACAAACTCTTTTTCCTCGCCGGGGGCGATGCCCAGCAGCGCCTCATCAAAGCCCGGCGGCTCCATGGGGTTCTCCTGGTCGGGTGTCACCTCCCAGTCTGTCTCGTCGAGCACGATGTTCTCGGCCTCGCCGGCATCGCTCTCCGCGCCGCCCTCGTCAGGAATGATGACGCTGCGCACGTTGATGTTCATCAAATCGCCGTACTGGCTGGGGCGTGTTACCTCTTGCCAGCTGGCGTGTTGTTCCAGATAGGTGTTGAGCTGCGCCTCGACCTCGGCCTCGTCCACCATAGGAGGCTCTTCCTCGACCCGCAGGGCGCGGTAGTCGCCCAGATCGACCTCGGGCTCGAGCGGCACCAGCAGTTTATACGTCATCGGCTCGAACTCGACATCTTCCAGAGCGGCGATGGCGTACGGCTCGATCCCCTCTTGCTCGATGGCCTTCTTGTAGAGTTCCTGGGCCAGGTCTTCGACAAACTCGCTATAGAGTGCCTGCAGCCCGACGTTCTGGGCAACGACTTGAAAAGGTACTTTACCTTTGCGAAAGCCTGGAAAGCGGTAGGTATTAGCGACCTTGCGCGCCGCCTTCTGCAACTCTTGTTGCACCCGCGCCGGATCGACCTCGATGCTCAACCCTAATTGCCGGTTTTCGCGCGGCTCTGTCGTTACTTTTAATGTCATTTTCTCCTCGCCACTCTTTTTCTTTGTCAGAAATTTTGCCGGGTACCCGGATCGGTGATCCGCAGGCTAATCATAACAGTCTACCACAAAAGGGCTCTTACACCAAGCAAAACACCCGATGCAGGTGCGTCCAGGATTAGGGGGCGAGAATTTGGCGACACAAGCATTCCGCGCCCAGCGGGCGCCCGGGGCCGGAGACAAGCTCATCAGCCAAGCCGACGCCGGCCCTTTCCCGGAATGCGGGTTACAACGGGCAAGATGGCATCTTCCCCTACTTGCCCCAAATTTTGGACACACCCACCCGATGCGCCCGTAATTCCCAATAGGGCAGAAGAACGGGTCTTTTCAAAAGGCCTCGCATTTTCTCTCGTCGAGCTCTGCTCTAGACGCGCCCAAAGGCTTTTTCCAGTTCACTGGCGGCCAGTTGGATCATTGTGGGTCGCCCATGTGGGCAGGTACGGGGAGATTGGCACTCTTCCAACTGGCGCACCAGTTCCTGCATCTCTAAATCACTGAGCAGTTGGCCGGCCTTGATCGCGGCCCGCTTGCAGACCATCTTGACCAGCCGTGCTTCGCGTTCTTCGCTCACAAGGTTACGGCGATCAGCCAGCGCCTGTACCATTTCCTCGAGCGCCCGTAGCGGGTCCTGCCCGGTGAGGATGCTCGGGACGGCGCGCACGAGAAACGCATCGCTGCCAAAGCTCTCGATCTCAAAGCCCACGTGACGTAATTCTTCGAGATAGTGCGCCACCAGACCGGCTGTGGCGCTGCCCAGGTGGAGGGTCAACGGTTGCAGCAATTGCTGGCGCGACACCGCCGCGTGCGACCGTTCGGCCATAAACTTTTCGTACAAAATGCGCTCGTGGGCGGCATGCTGGTCGATCAGGTACATCCCTTCCGGCCCCTCGGTGATGATATACATCGCCCCGATCTGGCCTACCACGCGTAAGGGCGGGAGCTGGCTGGTGCGCCCGGCCAGCAGCGGTGGACGCCCGGGCGCGGCGGGCTGGGGCTCACCCCCATTGTTCTCCGCTGCGGCCACCTCCTCAGTAGGGGAGACAGGTTCCGTACGCGGCGGGACAACCAGGTCCAACGGCTCCTGAGCGGGGGAGGGTACAGACAAATCGGCGGCCTTCCAACTGCCTCGTTCCGTCTGTGGTTCGGTGCGGGCAGCCGGGCGCCAGGGTTCAGGCGCCGGGGCCGGCAGCACCAGTTCGGGCGGTGGCGCATGGCGCATTACCGCCTGGCGCACCGCCTTTTGCACCGCGCCAAAGACGGCGCGATCCTCGGCAAAACGCACCTGGCTCTTTTGCGGATGAACATTTACGTCCACCTGGGCCGGGTCGATCTCGACCTGGATCACGGCCAGCGGGTAGCGCCCCACCGGCAACAGCGTGTGATATGCCTGGACGACCGCATAGGTGAGGTTGCGGTCCTCTACCAGGCGCCGGTTGACGAAGATCTGAATTTCACCCCGGTTGGGTCGTGTCAACGTGGGCAGGCTGGCGTAACCAGAGACCCAAATTGCCCGTTGCGTATCTAAAGCGCCTGTTTGACTGATGGATTGTCCGGCTACCGGCCTATTTGCCATAAAATCAACCTCGTCCACCAGTTCACCGCTGAACTCGTCCGGCGCTCCGGGTTCTGCGTTCTGCGTTCTGAGCTCTGAGCTCCTTATTCCCACCGGCGCCATCTGACGCGCCTGTTCAAGACCGTAGATTTTGGTCAACACGGCGAAGAGATCACCCGTGCCCGGCGATTGAAAGACGAGACGGTTGTCGTTGGTGAGGCTAAAGCGGCGTTCCGGGTGAGCGAGGGCGAAACGCTGGACAAGATCGGCGATCTGGCCGGCTTCGGTGGTCGGTTTGCGCAGAAATTTCTGGCGCGCCGGCATATTGAAATAGAGATGCTCGACTGTGACGATTGTCCCGACCGGCGCACCGGCCCGCTGCTGGCCGGTCACTTCGCCCCCGGCGACCTGCACCTGCGTGCCGTACGGCTCATCCCGGTGGCGGGTGATGAGCGTCATCTGGCTGACGGCGGCGATGCTAAAGAGCGCCTCACCGCGGAAGCCAAAGGTGGCAATCCGGTTCAGATCCTCTGCTGTGTTGAGCTTGCTGGTGGCGTGGCGCAAGAAGGCCAGTGAAACCTCAGCCGCAGGGATGCCGTGGCCGTTATCGCTGACACGCAACAGCCGCTGCCCGCCCTCGCGCAATTCGATGCGGATCTCGCTGGCGCCGGCGTCGAGGCTGTTTTCGATCAACTCTTTGGCGACATTGGCCGGCCGTTCGACGACTTCGCCCGCGGCAATTTTGGCAGCGACGTCTGGTGGCAAAAGTTGGATACTCATGACCCAATTATACTACGTCTTGTCACAATTTTCGTAACTTTTGGTTTTGTTCAGCCGTCTTTATTGACGAAACATGTCATCTCCGGCCTCCCCGCCTGCACTGCTGCCTGCCAGGATGGCAGCGCCGCTGGTCCAGCGCACTAGAGGCGCAACGCGTGTGACGAGCAACAGCGCCTAGTGAGGCACATTCCACCGTGCCGGGCATTGTGATCGCTCTGATTGACCTGAGGAGAACAACCATGTATCAGCATTCTGGAACCGATGGACAGCCACGGCGCC
>QEUW01000421.1 GCA_003577005.1 Chloroflexota bacterium
ACATCGTCGTCGGTGACGGTGACGGTGATGGGGTTGAGCGCCAGCCCGTTGTAGTTGGCATCGGCGCTGCTGGCGACGCCTTGCACCATGCACGTCTGTGTTCCATCATCCACACTGTCGTTGACGGGCGTAACGGTGACAGGGAGACCGGTCTGCCAGTTGTCGCTGTTGAGGACGACGCTCACCGGCACAGTGCATTGGTTCGGGTGGCTGGTGCTCAGGTTGATGGTCACGGGCGCAGCCGGCGCGGTCGCGAGCCTGAGCTGGAAGGCAGCCGTGGTGTTGGGCTCGCCGATGGTCAGGCTGATGGGCAGCCCCAGGAGGGCTGGGGCATCGTTGTCGGCGATGGTCGCCGTCACCGCGGCGATGACGATGCCGTCGTAACCGGCGTCGGGGCTCGTGGCCGTGTGGGTAATGACCCCAGTGTGCAGACCTTCCACCACAGGGTCATCGACCGCAGCCACCGTCACCGTCTGCGGCCTATCCCAGTCGGCTGATGTGAAGGTCAGCGCCGCTGGGTCCACAGCCGTCTGCCCATCGGTCGCAATGGTGATGGCCACAGCCGCGCTGGGTTGGCTGGCGAGGGCGAGCTGGTAGGTGGCCGTGTCCCCGCCTTCCGCCACGGTGACTGTCGTCGGCGTCACCGTCACACCGGGCGGAGCGACTGCCGTTTCTACCGTCCACTCGTGGCTGGCCGCTGTCGAGTCCACATTGCCGGCAGCGTCGATGGCGCGCACCTGGAAGGTGTGGGCGCCGGTATTCAGCCCCGTGTATGTTTGTGGGCTGGTGCAGGGGGCAAAGGCATCGCTGTCCAACTGGCACTCGAAGGTCAGGTTGGCGGCTGGCGTCACATGGTCAGAGCCCAAAAAGTGAAAAGAAGCCGTCGAATTATTGATGAGAGCTTCTGGTCCGCTGGTGATAACGGTCTCTGGAGCTGTGAGATCGACGATCCAGTTGTAGCTGGCAGGTGAGGGATCCACATTGGTGCCGGCATCAATGGATCTGACCAAGAGAATATGGAGCCCCTCTGACAATGCTTCAAAACGTTGTGGGCTGATGCACTCGACAAACTCACTATCATCCAGTGAACACTCGAAGTAGGCCACATCCGTACCGGTGTCTGTTCCACTAAAATCAAAGACAGCGAATATGTGATGGGTCGGATTGTCTGGTCCGCTGTCAATGGTCGTATCAGGTGGTACCGTGTCGATGAGCCAGGTGTGGCTGATAAGCGGGCCAACGGTAGCGCCATCTGGATAGATGGTCTTCAAATGGAACGTGTGTTCACCATCGGGCAAGTCTGAATAGGTCTGCCCACTGATGCACTCCTCAAAACCGCCATCGTCCAGTTTGCACTCGAACGTGCTGCCATCCACGTTGCTACTAAAGATAAAGGCAGCTGTCGAAATGTTCACAGTGTTGTTTGGCGCACTCTCGATGATCGTGATAGGAGGGATGGTGCTTCCCAAAGCGCTCGAATGGTCTGCGCTGCTAAATATCCAGAGTAAGCAGGTAAACAGCGCTAAATAGAGCGTTCTCCGCAACATGACGATTGTTCTTACGTTGTTGTTTTTCTTCATATGAATATTCCGCACAAACGACTTTGAAGCTACTTCCTTGATTGATTGGCCAGCGCCCGCTGGTATAGCGTTCTCGAATCTGATTGGTCTGCGTAATCTGGCTATGTATAAGTCGTGTGCAATAGAGGGTTGTTTCTATACGAACCGAACATGAGTTGGGCGCAACAAAAGCACCCCAACCTGTGTGGATATACGAGTCCACAGGTTGATGGTCCAGCTTATTGAATGGCATCAGGGTGGCGATGAAACGACGATGGCGAGCTTTGCCACGCTAAACAAAAACAGAGGTTGAAAGGCTGGCTATTTTTCACCCAGCATATCACAGCTTTTGAGGGTTCGGTCTTGCACTATCCTTACATTTTTTGCTTGTCCGTAAAGTAGCAATACAAGATCGAACCTGCGGATTTGCGGTGTTTCGGCTAGATTTTTACCGCAATAGCAGCCCACCGATATATGATTGCAGGTAGGGACCGCCTGTGCCAGGTTTCTGGGGAGTGAGCAGTGTATGACAGTATGTTAGGGGTATCGAACTTCAATCCGGGAAGACAATCACGCCGCGGGCGACAGCGCCGGCCTCCATATCGGCAAAGGCCTGGGGCAGGTCATCCAGCCCATAGCGTTTGGTGACCAGGTCATCGACCGGCAGGCGACCGGCGCGATAGAGTTCCACCAGCCGCGGCAGATCGACATGGGGTTTGGCCGAGCCAAAAAAGGAGCCGAGCAGCCGCTTGTTCTGCGCGATAAGCGGGCCTGCCGGGATGGGGACATCGCTCTTGAGCGCGTGCATGCCCATGACCGTAGCCGTCCCGCCGGGACGCACGGCTTTGAGCGCCTGGCTGATCGTTCCCGCTGCGCCTACACTGTCGAAGACGTAGTCGGGGCCAAGACGGGTGAGCGCGCGCAACGCTTCCACGGCATCCACCTCACGGGCGTTGATGGTATGGGTGGCGCCTAGCTTACGGGCGAATTCTAGCTTGCTCTCAAAGACATCGACAGCGATGATAGGGTTGCAGCCGGCCAACTTGCACCCCATAATGGCGCTCAGCCCTACGCCGCCACAGCCGATGACCGCGGCCGAGCTGCCAGGTTGGGCGCCAGCCGTGTTGATCACCGCACCGGCGCCAGTGACGATGGCACACCCGATAAGCGCACCTACCTCGAACGGCACATCTTCGGCAATGGGGATGGCGCTGGCTTCGTCGATGACAGCGTACTCGGCCATGGTCGCCGCGCTGAGATAGTGTTTGAGCGTGACGCCGTCGAGGGTCTTCAGGCGAGTCGTGCCGTCGGGGAGGAGGGCAACCAGCGTGGTGGAGCTCAGACGTTCGCACAGGTTGGGCTGGCCGCGAAGACAGGTAGGACAGTGGTTGCAGGAAGGTACCCAGTTGACGAGGACACGGTCGCCTGCTTTGACGCGGGTCACCGCCGAGCCAACCGCCTCGACGACACCAGCCCCCTCATGGCCGAGCACCAGCGGCGGCTGGGCGCGCAACTCACCTCGATAGGTGTGCAGGTCCGAATGGCAGACCCCGGCTGCATGGATGCGGACGAGCACCTCGTGATCCTTTGGGGGGTCCAGGGTTACATCTTCGATAGTCAATTGGTTGATTTCGCGGACAACGGCAGCCCGGATCTTCATTTTGCCTTACCTCGTAACGAGATCGGTGTTGACAATTGTTAATGGCCAATTGTCAATGGTCAATGAGAATCATCCGCCCGGCGCGTTAACCATTGACCATTGACAATTGACCGTTGACAATTAAAGCTCTTTCGCCATGCGCAACACGTCGACTGCCTTGGACCATGCCAGTGGCGGGTTGTCGCAAGTCTCCTTTGTCCCGATCTGTCCCTCCCAGGCCCACACATAGAAAGCATCGGGCTGTTGGCGCACCATGATCTCGCCCTGTTGGCGGACCCGATCTTCGCGACCGGCTTTTACTCGCCAGCACTCCAGCCACTCATGGTGGGCTTTGCCGTGTTCTTTGCAGAGCGCCGCCATTCGCTGGATGATGGGCGCCATGTCAGCCAGATCGCGGTCGTTATTGGTCCAGTAGATGTCGGTGCCCAGGTTATCGAGCGAACTGATCTGGGCGGCGGCCTCCCAGAGGGCGTCATCGTGGGGCATGAGACAACAGAAGGTCTCGAGTTGTGGGTGGTTGGCCTTGCAATAGTCGGCGACGGTGCGGACATAGTCGATCACACAGCGCTGGCGAAACGCTTCTTGGATTTCATCGCTAGCTGTGTGCAGGTCGGCCTGGTACCACTCGTCGAATTTGGCCCTGCAGGCGGCGCAGAAACAGTCACGCAACGGTGTCGGTTCATCGACGAAGTAGCCTTCGTAGCCTGCTTCAGCGGCGACATCGATCATCTCCTGGATGCGGCGTACGGAGAGCGGGTTGACATAGCACCCTTCCTTCCAGTGCGAGCCATCGCGGCGCACCTGGAAACATTCGGGGTGTTCGAGCAGAAAGTGGCTCTGCCGGCCACCGCCAAAGAGGTTGAGCGCACCCCAGAAGATGATCAGCGGGCGGATGCCGTGCTCTCTGGCGATCTGCGGGGTGAACTTGACTTTGCCCGGAAACCAAAGAAAGTCGTTCTCCTGGCAACAGACAAAGATCTCGTCCAGTTGCACCTCCTGCATGGCGCGCAGGTCGGTGGCAATGTGTTTGGGATTGTGATGGCTCATGTACGAAACGCCGGTACGCATCTTCCCTCCTATTGATAGGCCAGTGCGCCATCTTGTGTAAAGGTAAACGCGCGATGCCACGGTTTGAACGGATACTTTGCCAGCGCTTCTTCGTTGAGGTCGATACCGAGGCCGGGCTTTTCAGGGATTTCAAGATAGCCGTCCACTAACCGGACCGGCTCGTCCACAATCTCGCGGCGCGGGCCTTCGTCATCGGCGTGGTATTCGAGAATGAGGAAGTTATGCGTGCTGGCGGCAAAGTGAACGTTGACTGCTGTCGCCACCGGCCCGCACGGGTTGTGTGGCGCGACGGTGACATAGTGCGCATCGGCCATGGCTGCAATCTTTTTCTGCTCCCACAGCCCACCGGCCACACAGATGTCGGGCTGGATGATGTTGACCGCTTGCAGGCCGAGCAACTCGCGGAACTCATAGCGGGTGTAGAGCATCTCACCGGTGGCCAGCGGCACATCGACCAGTTCGCGCAGCTTGGCCATCGCATCGCGATTCTCTGGGCGCAGCGGCTCTTCCACGAACATCGGGCGAAAGGGCGCCACGACCCTGCACAGCTCCACTGCGCGCGAGATCTCAAAGAGGCGAGCGTGAGGGTCGAGACCGATGTCGATGTCGTCACCCACAGCCTCGCGTACGGCGACGACGCGCTTTTCGGTCTCGCGCAGAGCCTTGTTCCAGGGCATGGCCTGCCAGTTGGGCGGCAGCGGGCCGATCTTGAGGGCGGTGTAGCCATATTTCTCGATCAACCTGACAGCGTTGTCGGCCATCTCTTGCGGGTCGCGGCCGCCGGGGTTCTGATAGACGCGAATCTTGTCGCGGCACTTCCCACCCACCAACCGGTAGACAGGCAACCCGGCGGCCTTGCCAGCAATATCCCACAACGCGTGCTCGATGCCGCTGATGGCGGCGTTGAGCACCATGCCACCGGGGAAGCGCGAACCGGCGTACATGAGCGTCCACAACCCCTCGATGTCGCGCGGGTCGCGGCCAATGAGCCAGCCTTCAAAGTCGCGGATGCACTCGACAGTTGCTTTGTCTGGCCCGCACGAATAGGCTTCGCCGACGCCATAGATGCCTTCGTCGGTATGCACTTTGACGTAGGGAATGTTGCGGTGGCCGAGGTTGACCAGAAAGGTGTCGATCTTTGTGATTTTCATCTTTGGTTCGGAATTGGTATGGGCAGGGATGATCGTCTGTTGAGATTATGACATTGGCCGCCTGATTCTGCCAATTCGACAACAGGATGGTTCAGCGTAGCGCTACCAACCATTTTGCCACCGAACTTGAAAACGATACAATAGGCATGGCATCAACGCAAGCAGACGACAGAGGCCGGTCCATGCCTGGAGAGCGCACCGATTACGATAGCCCGTGGAAAGAAGTGCTCGAACGCTATTTTGAACCGTTTATGGCGTTTTTCTTTCCCCAAGCACATAGCGAAATCGACTGGAGTCGTGGCTATGAATTTCTGGATAAAGAGTTACAGCAGGTGGTGCGCGAAGCCGAAGTGGGCCGCCAAATTGTCGATAAGTTGGGGAGGCGACATCCGCCTGCGTTTTCTGACGGTCAAGCTGTTGGATATTGCTGCCGAATGGAGTGCTCTGGAGCAAAACAAAAATCCGTTCGCCGTGGTCGTGATGGCGCATATCCAGGCGCAAGCTACCCGCCGCAAACCCAAAGAGCGTCTGTTCTGGAAGCTCAATCTGGTCAAGGGTCTGTACGAACGGGGCTATCGGCAGACAGATGTGCTGGAGTTGTTTCGTTTTATCGACTGGTTATCGACTGGCTCTTGGTGCTGCCCAAACGGTTGGAAGAGAGTTTTGTTGCTGAAATTACCAGCTATGAGGAGGCAAAGAAGATGCGCTACGTGACTAGTATCGAACGAAGAGCCATCGAACAGGGGATCGAACAGGGCCTATTACAGAATGCCCGAGAGAGTGTACTTGAGGTTCTCGGGCTGCGCTTTCCCTCTCTTCCACAAGAACTGATTGACCAAATCTGTAATCTGTCTGACCTGGAACGACTGAAGGCATTACACAGACTGGCAGTCGTAGCGGGCTCACTGGAAGAGTTCGAACAAGCTGCCGAGGCCGCTGACGATCAGAACCTATCCGAATAACAGTTACGGATTCGACCCCTAGACCTAGGAACAGGCTCGGTCGCAGCGTGATTCGGATAGGCACCAAGATGGCTGCGTGACCAAACCGGCAACAGTTG
>QEUW01000422.1 GCA_003577005.1 Chloroflexota bacterium
ATAGTCGGGAGAAAGGGATTGTCCAGGATTTGCTCGACATACAATCGCCGCTGCTTCTGTGGTTGTTTCAGTGGTGGGTGTTGCCTGATCTTTCTGGAGAACTGGATTAACGGCCTATGAAGAAAAAAACCTTGTCCAACCTATCCCACAGATTCTTGATACCCTTGGTTGTCATTGGGCTAGGTCTCGGATTTATTCACGCAGAAGCCCGTTCTGCCCTTCCATCTGAGAGCCAAGCCGACGCTCAAAACGCTGAAATCCCTACCAAGCTGATTCCGGCCGCGCCCCTACGACCACACTTGATGCCGGTGCCTGACCTCGATGCCGGCATAGCTCAGGCAACGGCTGTCGCGGACTTTGCCTACGATCCCACATCGATCTACGACCAGAAGGGAACCAACGCACCGCGTGGTTTCTCGGCTCAGGCGCCGGCCGAATTGATCGACCCCTTCTCAGGCAATCTGATCCTCCGCCAAGTGGATCTGGCGTTGCCCGGTGCAGGTGGTCTGGATCTGGTCTTGCAGCGGGTGTACAACAGCAAGATTCATCGCAACTATGCGGCCCGTGCCACCGGCGACCCCAATCGCGTGGCGCTGGGCATGTTGTTTGTGCCACCGTCACCCCTGGGGCTGGGGTGGAATCTACACTTGGGCCGCATCGTAGGCGGGGTCAATGACGGCCCGAACGAACTGCTCCCCGGCCCCCGTTATTACGAGGCCAGCGATGGCTCGCAGCACCCGTTCTTCACCTACGCCGGCCCGGGTTGCGAGAGTGGAACCAACGCGGCCTGTCTGGTGACCAAAGGCTTCGACAATCCCTACCGCCTCGACCCCAACGGCCCCTGGTATATGGCGACGGCCAATGGCCTCAACATCACCTTTGACCACACCGCCTTCGATGGGTCCACCCTGGTGCATTACGCCACCGAAATCCGCGATGTGCATGGCAACCGCATCCGCATCACCTACCACGACAACACGATCCCTGGCATCTCCGTTCAGCGGGACTACTTCCGCCACTTTATCGACACCATCATCGACAGCGCCGGGCGCACCATCAGCTTTGGCTACAGCGTGGTCAACCAGCCCGATGTGGTGCGCCTGACCAGCATCACGGCCGCCGGGCGTACCCACCGCTACACCTACACCAACAACACGCCGTGGGGCCCGCTCTACGCTTTTCTCGCCGCCGCACAGCCGCCGGCGGGTGCGCCCTGGCGCTACGAGTACGCAGGGCTGAACAACGGCGACTGCGCTGACAACGGCAAACGCTGGTGCGAACTGACTCGGGTCACCTACCCTGCCGGCGGGACCGTCACCTTCACCTTTAGCGACCTCACCTTCTATGCCCAGACCAACCCCATGGCCGTGCGGGCGGTGACCCGGCGAGTGGTCGGCGGGCGGCAGATCAGCCCGGCTACCTGGACCTACCAGTACAACCGGGCGGCCAACTACAGCGGCGAAGAGCACACGGTCATCACCCGCCCCGGCAACAGCCAGGAGATCTACACCTATTTCGGCGTGGGCAACAGCGCCTATAATCCCCTGGGGCTGGCGTGGAAGGCAGGTGTGCTGCTCAAAAAGCAGGTGCGAGAAGGCGGCGCCATTCTCCAGACCGAAACCTTTGATTGGGTTGCCAGCCCTGCTATCTCCGGCGAGATATGGGGCGACCCCTGGATCGGCTTCGACACAGGCGTCTTTCTGCCGCGTCTGCAACAACATACTGTCCAACGAGGCAACCTCACCTGGAGCACCATCCATACGAGCTACAACGAACTCAACAACAGCCCCCGCTGTACCACCGAGCAGGGAGATGGGGCGAGGCGTTACCGGCTCAACACCTACCGCGGGCTTTCGCTCCAGCAAGGGGATTACCTCTTTGTCTTCGCAGGTTTGCCCGCGCTGGCGGGTCTCAGTTACACCCCCTTTTCCAGCGCCCAGTGCGACCCCGCGCAATCCTCCAGTTGGACACCCGATCTTGGCGATGAATTGACCTACCAGGAATACGACGCCCAGGGCCGGTTGGCGTCGCGGGAGGTCAACGGGGTCATCACCGATTACCGGTATCACAACGACGGCAATCTACAGGCGGAGATCACCTATCAGGGAGCCAATCGCACCAATGGCTATTGCACCACCTTTAGCGACTACCAGTACGGCGTGCCGCGCACCACCTTCTACGGGGCGACGGCGCCTGCCTGCTCCGGCGGCGTCTATTCCACCCAACGGACGCTCAATACCGATGGCAGCGTCCAGCAGGAGACGGACGGGCGCGGCCACAGTACTGAATTCCTTTACGATGGCCTGGGGCGGCGCACCCGGATCACGCCACCCGGCCAGACTCCTATTGTCATCACTTACGATGGCAGCGCAAGCAGTTTCAACACCAGGCGGCGGGTGGAGCAGGGGGAATACTGGGTCGAGTCGCGCTTCGACGGCTTTGGCCGCACCCTCGAACAGGAATCGTCGGCAGGTATCCATCTGCGGCAGAGTTACGACGCGTTCAACCGTATCACCTTCCGTAGCCTGCCCGGCAGCAGCCCTGGCAGCGACGTGGGAGACACCCTCAGCTTCGATGCGGTGGATCGTATCCGCACCGTTACCCACCACGACGGAACCACGGTCACCTATGCGTATGGAACCAACGTTCACACCGTCGCCATCACCGATGAGGCAGGCCACACCACGGTGCATACACGCCGCGCCTTCAGCCACCCTGACGATTTTTGGCTGGTGCGGGTGCAGTTGCCAGGCGAGCCTGCCCCGGCGGCGGATACCTACACCTATCTGGTAGGCGGCCATCTGACCGGCATCGACTATGCGGGCCGGCAACGCGCCATCGACTACAACTTCGCCAAGCAGGTTCGCCGCGAGAGCAGCCCCGAATTCGGCAACATCCACTACGGCTACGATGCGGCCGGCAACCTGCGCTGCCGCCACTGGACGAGCCTGTGCAGTGACACTAGCTATACCCATCCCAACAACGATGTCCGCTACACGGTGGACGGGCTGAACCGGGTCACCGAAATCAGCTATGCCAGCGGTGGCAGCGTCACCTTGACCTACGACAATGCCAACAATGTCGAGCGGATGGTCGACAGCGCCGGGACGCACGAGTTCGAGTATTCAGACACGAACCGCCTGGAGAGGCGCACCAGCACCATCGACGGCGTTACCTACGTCACCAGGTACAGCTACGACAACCGCGGCAACCTGACCAGCATCACCTATCCATCGGGCCGGACCATTACCTATGACCGCGACAACGGCAACCGGATCAGCAGTGTCAGCGGCTTTGCCAGCAACGTCCAGTACCATCCCAACGGCCTGATCAGCCGCATGACCTACGCCAACGGCATTGTCACTACGCTCGGCCTCGACAGCCGCCAGCGGCCCGATTTGTTGCAGGCAGGGGCTGTTGTCGGCCTGAATTACGACTTCGACGCGGTGGACAACCTGACCCGTCTGGCCGATACCATCACCCCCAACAACACCACCAATTTCAACTACGATGATCTGGATCGCCTGACCGGCGCCAACGGCCCCTGGGGCAGCCTCCAGTACGCATACAACGCTGCCGGTGACCGTACGAGCGAAACGTTGAACGGGCAGACCACCACCTACGCCTATGACCCCGATGGTCTGTTGACCAACCTGAGCGGGCGCATCAACCTGACCTATGGCTATGACCACAAAGGCAACGTCAGCCACCGGGGGGAGCATTCCTACCAGTACGATGCTGTAAACCGGTTGGTCTCCGTCTCCGGCCCGGATGGCGGCACGACCTACGTCTATGATGGGCTGGGGCAGAAGAGCATCGCCCGCCGCCAGGGCTGCCAGAACAGCCGGGTCTATCACTACGACCAGAACGGCGTGCGTATCGCCGAATACACGCTGGAAGGGGTTCTGCTCAAGGAATATATCGCACTCGAACAACGCACCATCGCCGAACTGGATTACACCCCGGGCGCGGTTGGCGCTAGCGAGATCGATTTTGGGGATGTAGAGCGCTTCACCACCATCACCCGCACCGTCACCATCTCCAACTATGCCAATACGCCGCTGGCGTTGAGCAACCTCAACCTGAATCTTCCCTTTGGCCTGGGTCTTGACCAGCCCGCCACCGTTCCGGCTAATGGCGCGCTCGATCTCCCCGTCACTTTCAGACCGCTAGAGCGGCGCGCCTACACGGTGCGGCTGGAAGTGTGTGAAAGCAGCGGCCTGCGCATCGACCTTACCTTGCGCGGGCGGGGTGTAGCGGCAGAGGCGAAGCTCAACACCACCGAACTCGACCTGGGCGATGTGCCCTACGGCGAGACAGTCAGCCGCAGCGTTACGGTCAGCAGCACGGGTGAGATCCCCCTCCGCATCGCCGGGTGGAGCGCGCCCGCCGGGCTTTTGGTGACGCCTGCCGGCCCGTCCAATGTGCCTCCCGGCGGTACGCACACGGTTACGATCACATTTGACAGCATGCAGAGCTGCGGCGGGCTGTTCGAGGGCACGGTCAACCTGGTGAGCAACAGCGCCGGCAACGTGGCGCTCAAAGTAAAGGCCAACGTGCTGGCCCTGCAGGTGGATACCCAGGATGTGGCCTTTGGGCCGGTGCAGACGGGTGAAAGCCGCACCCAAAATGTCACGCTGCGCAATCGGGCGGCGGTACCACTGACGCCGCTGCTCAGCTTTGACGGCGCCCCTCAGTTTAGTGTGGGGACGCTGCCTACGAACCGTCTGGAGCCGGGCGACAGCATCGAAATTCCTGTTACCTACCGCCCGGCAGACAAACGCTGGTCTCCCTTTGGCGACCATGCCATGTTGCGGGCTGGTTTTGCCGAATGCAGCCTGGTCTGCGACGCCAGCGCTCATCTGATCGGCAATGTGGCGGCAGAAACGGTGCCGGGCACAGAAGGGCTCCCAGGCAAGACTCCCACGCTGGCGCTGGCCGGCAACACGATCCATGTGGCGTCTGTGCCAACAGAGACACTCCAGTACGCGGTGCGCAGCGCCGCTGGCGTCTGGGCGCAAGGGCCCGACCCGGCGAACGGCGCCACGCGCGTCCGGTCGCCTGCACTGCTGGCTAGGCCCGACAACCGGCTGACCATGCTGTGGGAGGAAGCTAGCTCTTCCTTCCAGATCAAGCTGCGGCAGCGGGAAGGCGAGGGCAACTGGGGAGATCTATGCGTCCAGGATGGCTTCCGCCGGGGTTGGGGGCCGCTGGCGCCGGACGAGGCGGGCAATGTGTGGATGGCCTGGCTCGACCGCGCCAGCTTCGCCCTGAATGTGTCGCCCATCTTCTCGGCGGCGGGTCTCTGCCAGGCCGGGCAAGCGCCGCGCATCCAGCAGAGCGGCTTTAGTTGGGATAATCTCAATCTGGCGAGCGGCCTCGCCGGCCAACTGGGGTTGGCCGTCACCCAATCGGAGCGGCTCCGCTTCCTTGGGCTTGACCTCACCAGCAACAGCGCCAGCTTGGAGACGCCCCTCAACACCGAAATCAACTTCAACTCCACCGCTGCGATCGCCGTGGATAGCCAGGGCGGCTGGCATCTGGTCTGGCCGGAGATCGCCATCGGCCACGACTACACCGCGCCGGCCCGCTACCTCTACCGCGACCCCAACCAGGGGTGGAGCCAGCCTGTCACCCTCATGGCCGGGTCACAGGATGCCCGCAGCATGCGTGTGGCGGTGGATTCCCTGGGTGGCGTGCATGTGGCATGGAGCGACCGGGCCTGCGCCGCACCGGATGGGCGCAAGGTCTACTACGCCACCAGGCCCGCCTTCAGCAACCGCTGGCAGGTCTCCGACGTCTCTACTCCCGGCTACCCGAGTTTCGACGTGGACCTGGCGCTGGCGCTGGACAGTGACCGGCTGGCCGCGGCGTGGAGCGGGCACGAGGACGAAAAGAGTGGTGCGCTGCTCTTTGGCCAGGTAGAGGTCGGCGGCTCGCCCGTCCTGTCGGCCACGGTCACGCCCAGCCAGGGCGGCAGCCTGGTTGCGCTCGATGGCCACATCGACGTGCAATTTCCACCCGGCGCAGTGTCCGAAGCGACCGAAATTTTCTACACTCGCCAACTGCAACCGGCGCAGACAACCGGCGGCTTGCAATTTGCAGGGCGTTCTTTCACCCTCGTCGCCCGCAGCGCCAGCGGCCCTGTCACCCAGTTTGGCGCACCGTTCACCCTGACCCTGCGCTACGATGACGCCGACTGGCAGGCTACTGGCCTGGCGAGCGAGGAGGATCTCAATCTCTATTTCTGGAACGGCAGCGCATGGCAGGCGATCTTGCCCTGCGCCGGCTGCACTCACGATACGGGGTCCAATACCGTCACCGTGCGTCTCGACCACCTGACCGAATTCGCCTTGCTGGGGCGCTCATCGGGGCAACCGTTGTATCTGCCGCTGGTAGCGCGGTAGAACTGGTGTATCGAAATAGACCACGGATTGGCGTGGATTTCA
>QEUW01000423.1 GCA_003577005.1 Chloroflexota bacterium
CAACCGCGACGCGGCCGCGCGCCTTATCAGGAAAGCGCATCTGCATCAGCGGAACGCCCACCCCATAGGTGATAAAATCCTCCTGCGGGGTCACTTCGATCACACACGACGCGGCCAGCGCCTCTTCATCTTTGACCACGCCGCGATAGAGCTTCTTGAGCACATCGGCTTTCACGTCACGGTGCTCCAGCACGTTGGCCATACCGGAAAAGGTGATCGTAGCCGCCGGAATCTTGATCCACGGCAGGAAGGGGATGCGCTTGGCAATCGGGACTGTGACTGAAACGTGGGGGTTACGGGCGATATGTTTCGCCTTCCACGCTGCTTTGTCGGTGCCGATGTAGAGCTTGTGGTCATCGACGATGTAGACAATGCCCACCGTGCGGGCCTCCCCTGTGGGCGTCACCATGCCGAGCACGGCAAACAGATTCGCTTCGATTTCCTGCCATACCTGGTTAGCCGTCAGTTGAAGGGTCATGATCTGCTCCTTGTTGATAGGGTTAGTACTACAACCGCACTTAGCCGAAACCTGCGGCACAGACCTCCGGGAGGTGGCCGGGTAGCTTCTTCGCCTGGGAGATCTCACCCGGCCACCTCCCGGAGGTCTGTGTGAAAGTGCAGTCGATAGGGTTAGGGGCTACCTCTTTCAAGCCATCTGCGCCCTGAGCGGCTGGCGCGAGAGCTGCCTGCCGTTGGCCACGGCGACCACTGCCACGACAACCCACGTCGCGGCGCTCATTGTGAGGCAGTAGGTCAAGAACGGCGCCCCCGATAGCGCAGGCGGGCCGAGGATCAGCATGCTGGCCGTGAGCGTCGCGTGCATGAGCATCGCCACGAGCAGGCTTCCCCCAGTACGGTCGTAGACCCACACCATGAGCACCCGGAAACCCACCAGTTGCCCGACCAGCAGGTCGAAGCCTCTCACGGTCAGGAAGAGGGCCAGCGGGACCCCTCCGATGGTGCTGCCGCTCATCCAGAAGATCACAGAGAAATGCACCGCTCCCCACAGCACTCCCACGATGAGCGCGGTAGCAAACACCCCATAACGCTGCCTCAGTGTGGGCACCGCAAACCCCGTCCACCCGAGCTCCTCCAACAAGCCACCACCGATCAGCCCCCACGAAATACCAAACAGCAGCAAGGCAGTCTTGTCGCTCGTGGTGAGGATACCGGGAAGGAATTCAAGGGAGAACAGCGAGAGCGCAAGGAGCCCCGCTCCATACAAGAGCGGGGCGGTCAGGATCGCCACCGCATACCAGCGTGCGCCCACTCGCCACTTCGTCATCCTCGCGCGGAGGTCGCGCAAGCCCGCCCCGCCATAGACCAGGCCGGTCAGCAGGAGGCCAGCCACGCTCGGCCCCGCAAGCCACACCAGCATCGCAAACGGAAGCAGCCGCTCGACTTGCTCAGCAGTGCCTGGGATTGCGCCAGGTCCGCCGACTACCATGAGGACGCCGCCCCAGGAGATGGCGAACGCCAAAGTGTAGAAGGTTAGGACTGGGCGCCGCTTGATAAAAGCTCTGATGGTTGTCACAATGTCCTCCTTGCTGGCGAGATTGCGCAAACACCGCGCCATCCGCTTGGCTGCTCCTCAACGGAGCCTAAGCTGGGGCGAGCCGATGCCAGCGGGCGGCTTGCCTGGTCGTGAGAGCTGTCCGCCGTTGGCCACGGCGACTGCGGCCACGACGACCCACGTCACAGCGGCATACACGAACCCAATGGTCCAGTAGGCCACTCCTGGCACCGGGGGGATGAGAATGAACTGGAAGGCTGCGAGACTCACGTGCATGAGGATCGCCACGAGCAGGCTTCCAGTGCGGTCATAGACCCAGGCCATGAGCACCCGGTAGGCCGTCAGTTGCCCGGCAAGGACACCAAAGAGCCATGCGGGCAGAAAGACGGCCAGGGAGATCGCTCCTGAGGTAACGCCGCTTGCCCAGAAGTTCACAAAGAAGTGCCACAAACCCCACAGGACCCCCACAATCAGCCCTGTGGTGAGGATGCTGTAACGCAACCTCAGCCGGGGGATGGCGAACCCCGTCCAGCCGAGCTCCTCAAAGATGCCTGCCCCCAGCCCCACCGCGAGACCCATCAGCAACAGCGCAGCCTTGTCATCCGCCGTGTAGATGCGGGGGAGAAATTCAGGCGAGAGTAGCGAGAGCACAAGTAATACCGCCATGATCGAGAGCGGAGTGGTCAGCAGCGCCACTGCATACCAGCGTGCGCCCACCCGCCACTTGAGCAATCGGCTGCTAAATTCGCGCAGGCCCGCCCTGCCATCGACCAGTCCGGTCAACAGGAGGCCGGCCACGGCGGGGCCGACGAGCATCGCTGGGACCGCATATGGGATTAACGCCTGGAGCTGCTCCGGCGTGATCGAGAATCCGCCAGCACCGACCCCGACCACAGCGAGCATACCGCCCCAGGAGATAGCGAACGTGAGGACGTAGTAGGTCAGCACTGGGTGTCGCTGGATGAAAGCTCTAACGGTTGTCATAATCCCTTCCTTTCTAATGGGATCCGCAAATACTGCACCAGCCACATAGGATCATTTGCTCCAAGCTCTCCTTGTCGGTCCGGGCTGGTCGCTGCACGTGTCTTACCTGGTGCTGACGCTCACATTGCCAGCGCCGCTCTTAGCCGTGATCTCAACCTTATCGGCGGCGCTGTCATAGTCAGCTGACTGGTACGTGTTGCCATCGATCTTGCTGAACCGTGAGTCCACGGTCACCTTACCTAACCCACTGGTTGCATGAACCTTGGCGGCGACGCCAGCCGGCACGTGTACCACCACGTTGCCCGCACCGCTCTGGGCATTGACGCTGCTGCTGCCGGTGATGCCGCTACCGATGTCAACGGTCACATTGCCTCCACCGGTCTTGGCAGCAACGCTGAGGCTAGCAGCGTTGTCAGGCAGAACCAGGTCCATGTTGCCTCCACCGGTATCGGCCATGACGCGGGTGACAGTTATGCCCGCGAGATCAAGCTTGACGTTGCCGCCACCACTGTGGGCTGTAATGTCGAACTGCACGTTAGGGTTGAGATGGATCTGCCATTCGTATGCTCCGCTGCAGGCTGCCCAAGGCAGACGGAACCAGGATCGTCCGCTCCCGCCCCCCCGCAGTGTGAGGGTGGCCTGGCCGTTGTTGGAACTCAGGGTCTCGGTGGGTAGGCCCTGCTGCTCGAAGTACTGTAGCGCGCCGCTTGCCAGCAGTTGCTCGCCGCCGGTGAGCCGGTCGACCGTCAGGTTGCCGGAGTCCGGGTTGATCTCCACAACGGCCGTCTTTGTGCCGTTGAGAGGCTCCGACAGGTTGTGGGTGAGTACGTTCTTAGTCATGATTGTATCTCCTATCAGTCCGGGCTGACCATCGCCCGGGTTCTCCTTGGTGTTGCCGCTAACATTGCCGGCGTTGCTGTCCCTGTTCTCCTTTCAAGCTATTCGCCTCCGGAGCGGTTGTCGCGAGATTTGTCCGCTGTTGGCCACGGCGACCGCTGCCACGACAATCCACAGCGCGAGGGCCAACACGAGGTTATAAGTCACGAAGGCCCACCCCGTCGCCGGGGGCGTGAGGACGTAGAAGATGCTGGGGATGAGACTGGCGTGCATGAGCATCGCCAAGAGCAGGCTCTCGGTCCGGTCGTAGACCCACACCATGAGCACCCGGTAGGGCGGCAGGAAAGAAAAGAGCGCAACGGGTACATAGATGGCAAGTGAGACTGTCCCCGCAGAATCGCTGCTTCCCCAGAAGGATGTGGGCGAATGCCACGCTCCCCACAGAACGCCTACGATAAGCCCGGTGGCAAGGAGGCTGTAGCGGAGCTTTATCCTGGGCGCGGCGAACCCCGTCCAACCCAGCTCCTCAAGGAAGCCCCCCGCAAGCCCCGCCACGATGCCGGACAGCAGCAAGGACGCCTTGTCACTCGCGGTGAAGATGCTGGGGAGGAACACAGGCGAGGTCAGCGACAGCGGCAGCAGGGTTGCCATCACGGTGAGCGGAGCAGTCAGGAGCGCGACTGCATACCAGCGAGCGCTCACTCGCCAACGCAGCAACCGGGACAGAAGCTCGCGCAATCCTGCCCTTCCATCGACCAGGCTGGTCAACACCACGCCAGCTACACTGGGGCCGGCGAGGATCGCCAGAACCACGAACGGGAGAAACATATCGAGTCGCTCTGGGGTGCTCGTGAAGCCGCCGGGACCGAGTACGATGAGGATGCCGCCCCAGGAGATGGCGAACGTAAGGACGAAGTAGGTCAGCACCGGGTGGCGCTTGATAAAAGTCTCAATGGTGGTCATCATGTCCTCCTTGCTGACGAGTTGCAGTCAACGACTTGTTGCACCCATTTCCGTATAAAGCGGTGGCCGCGCGAACTGCCCGCGGTCGGCCAGCATGATAACTGCCACGACGATCCACCACACGGCGGCCCCTACGAGGATAGAGGCCAAAAGGGGCACCCCTGCTAACGCCAGCGGCGCTGTGATGATCATGCTGGCGGTGAGACTCACGTGCATGAGCACTGCCACGAGCAGGCTGCCGGTATGATCGTAGACCCATACCATGAGCACCCTGTAGGCCGGCAGCCAGGAGAAGAGGCGCACGAGTAGGATGGCAAACGGGAGCACCCCGGAGAAACTGTCAGCCTGCCAGAACATCGGGAAATGCCACGCACCCCACAGGACGCCCACAACGAGCCCGGTAGTCAGGACGCCATACCGCTGTCTCATTCGGGGAATGGCGAACCCCGTCCAGCCTAGCTCCTCGAAGAGGCCGACCATCAGCCCCGCCGTAATGCCGGACAGCAGAGGCGCAATCAGGTCGTCCGTGGTGAAGATGGCGGGAAGGAACTCGCGGGAGAACAGCGAGAGCGCAAGGGGCGTCGCCGTCGCCAGGAGCGGGGCAGTCAGGAGCGCGATCGCGTACCAGCACACACCCACCCGCCACCTGAGCAACCGCGAGAGAAACTCGCGCAGTCCCGCCCTGCCAGAGACCAGGACCGTCAACAGGATGCCTGCTACACTGGGGCCAGCCAGATACGCCATGAGCGCAGACAGGGATATCGTCTCGAATTTTTCGGCTGTCATCGGGAGTCCACCCGGACCGAGTACGATGAAAACGCCGCCCCCGGAGATGGCGAACACCAGAGCGAAGTAGGTCAGCACCGGGTGCCGCTGGATGAAAGCTTGGATGGTTGTCACAATGCCCCCCTTTCTGGCAAGATTTCGTGAAGGCTACGCCGGCTGCCTGGATGCCCATCAACGGGGCGTGAGTTGGGGCGACCCGACGCCGGCGGATGGCTTGCCTGCGGCCGCGGTCACTTGGGCGCGCCAGAGCGCAATCGCCAGCACGACGGTCCACACAAAGTAGGCGAAAATGGTGATGCGCTCCCAGACCCCCATCCACGGCGTGGGCAGGCCTTGTGCCATCCGGCCACCGTCCCAGAAGGCCAAAATCGCCATCAGGAGGAAGACCAGGAAGGTTCCCACCGAATAGAGGCGGAACCGCTTGCCGAGCGCCGCCGCGCCAAACCCCATGGCGACCAGCATCGCGAGGACACCTACGCCGGTGAGTGTTGCGTGCATGGCGTCGCTAAACGTCGCTTCGCCGCCCCGCAGGTGCATCGGGAAGAAGAGCTGAATGACGAGGCCGAGAACCTCCTTGGCGATGATTGCTCCTGCGGTTACGCGCAGTGCGCGCTTGCCACCAGCGGATAGCCAGATGCCCACGCCGAATGCGTAGACAAGCAGGCTATACACGATCAAAGGTGGATCGACAAACGATTTCGTCGGAGCCTCGACCGCAAACAACTCGCTGACACTCTGCGAGGCGGAGCTGTAGCCCGCCCACAGTTGGCCCGCGATCCCGGTGGTCACAACATAGAGCAGCGGAGCCACGATACCGCAAGCGAGCAAGATCTTTCGTAACATCTCTCATCTCCTTGTGTTGAGATTCCTTTTGTTCCTTACCTGCCGGCGCAAGGTACTCCACCTGCGCCGCTGGCTAGTGCAGAATTAGGCAACGGTTTCGGTATCTTTTTCCGGCGCCACCGCCCGGCGATGAATCGCCGGGCTAGCGAACGGCGCCCCATGAATGGGGGCTTGAGCGCCTGGTTACAAGCCAGATTTATCTGGCGCTGTTCTTGAGCCGGGGGATTGATCCCCCGGCGGCCCGGCGAGCGGACAATGCTTCCGCCCTGTCTCACCGAACACCTTGCTTGCAACTGCACTAGGTCATTCTTTACTGCACTTTGGTGATCACGCTCGCCAGGACCTCCTCCCATGCGTCCACGCCCTCATCGCTGATGCCAAAGCGCACCGCGACCGCCCTGTACTGCGGGGAGACGTAGATCCGCTGCCCCAGGTGGCCGATCGCCATGAAGTCGTAGCTGCCGTCGGGCTTGAGCCTGCCCCACCACTGGTACTTGTAGTAGCCGAT
>QEUW01000424.1 GCA_003577005.1 Chloroflexota bacterium
GATCCGCCGGGGATGTTCCACATGTCGGCGTACTTTGCCACCACGCGCAGGGTCAACTGCTCGCCGCCGCCGCCGATGAGCAGCGGCGGGATCGGGTCGGGCTTGGGCATGAGATAGGCGTCTTTGATGCGATAGTACTTGCCTTCGAAGCTGGCCGGTGTCTCTGCCCACAGTTTTTGGATGATCTGGATCGTCTCTTCCAGTTGGGCGATGCGCACCGCTGGTTTGGGAAAGTCAAAGTTGTAGGCCTGATACTCCTCCTCCATCCACCCTGCACCGATGCCAAGGAGAAAACGCCCGCCGCTGAGCCACTGAGTATTGGCCACCATCTTCGCCAGCAAACCCGGGTTGCGGTATGACTGGCAGAGCACGCTGCTGCCAAACTTGAGTTTCGGGTATTGGGCGGCAAAGTAGGCGATGGTGGTCATGCACTCGACATAGGGCGTGTCATTGGCCTGCCACCTCCCCCACGGCCAGAGGTGGTCATCCACCCAGACCGACTCGAAGTGGTGTTGCACAATGTCGAGCGTCTGGGTGAGTTGTTGGAGAAAGGCGGTTTCGTCGCTGCCATCGACGGGGAACGAGTGCATGTGCCAGCCAAATTTGAGCGTCATCGGGTCTTCCTTTCGGGATAATGGTTCATGCGCGTTGTAAGGTGAAAGGCTTCGCTTGTTCGTGTGATTTAGGGTACGCGGAGTTCGCGCCCAGGGGCGGGTGCCCTTCGGGCGCGCCTCGTGCGAACTCCGCAATCCCGCTAACACGTGCAGTGCTAACAAAACGCTGCACATAAAGGACAATCTGTACAAAGAATACAATCAATTGAAAAGAGCACCAAAAGGGATTGAAGCTGGGCGGTTGCGCACAGTTTGAACGGTATTCATCTTTGCTACTACCATATCACGCAAACAACCACTGTAACCAAATCACTCCCAGCGCCAAGCTCAGCAGCGTGACCGGCACGCCGGCCTTTAGGTATTCGTTAAAGCTGAGTTGAACCCCGTGCCGGCGGGCGCTTTCAGCCACGATCAAGTTGGCGACCGAACCGAGCAGCGTCAGGTTGCCGGCCAGCGTAGTGGCGACGGCCAGCGTGAGCCAGGTCTGCTCTGGCTGGGGGAACTGCTGGACAAAGGGGCGAAAGAGCAGCACCGCCGGCACATTGGAGACAAGATTGCTCAACATGGCGGCCACGACGGTCAAGGTCGCCACCCCGCGCCGGGCCAGCGGCTGGGCCATGACAAAGAGTTGCTCGCTCACCCCCAGCGTTTCCAATGCGCCGGTGACGATAAAAAGACCGGCAAAGAAGACGAGCAGCGACCAATCTACCTCGCGGAAGACCGCTTCGGGTTCGATGCGCCGGGTGATGAGTAAGAGCGCCGCCGCAGCCAACGCGGCCAGCGGAATCGGAAAACCGGCGACAAAGGCCGCGATCATCAAGCCGGTGGCGACCATCCCTTTGCGCAGGAGGGGACGATAGGTTTCGACCTTGACCGCCGGTCGTTCGTCGAACGAGCGCGCCGTAAAATCATGCCGGTAGACCCCCACGATGACCAGCCAGATCACGACCATACCACCCAGCGCAACCGGCAGCAGGCTCGCTGTAAAGTGGACAAAGGGAATACCCGATGCGATCCCGATGATCATGTTTTGCGGGTTGCCCGTAATCGTAGCGGCCGAGCCAATATTGGTTGCCGTTGCCAGCGCCATCAAGTATGGGATTGGCTTCTGCTGCAAGGCGAGACAAATCTCCAACACCAGCGGTGTAAAGACCAACACAATCGTGTCGTTGAGAAAGATGGCCGAGAGCACGCCCGATGCCACGATCACCAGTGCCAGCAACTGGCGCGGGGAATGCGCCCAATGCACAACCCAGTTGGCAACCAGTTGAAAAAAGCCGGCGCGGCGGAGATTTGTGTTGAGGATCATCATGGCAAAGAGCAGGGTCAACGTGTTGAGATCGAGCGCCGCATACGCCTCGTCCAGCGAGATCGCGCCCAGCACGATCAATACCGTCGCCCCGGTCAACGCAATCGTCGCCCGGTTCATCCGCAAAAACGGATAGCGCCCTACCGCTACACCGATGATGGTGACCGCGATGATGAACAAGGCAGGCCAGTAGAGGAGTGAGATAGGCGGGGACATGGTTGGTGTGGAGGGTGGTTTGATAGGAAATCGGGCTGAATTCACAAAGATGAAGAAGTAGTAATCGGTAATCGGTAATTGTGAATATCTCGCTGTCCCACAAATTAGGGTTCGTCAAGTTGCGTGAACGAGAGCGTAACGCTGGTCTGAAACGTCACGGCGAGGGCTTGCCGGGTGCAGTAACGAGTTATTCAGCGGGAGCGCCGCCCCGAGATTAGCGGCCTGTATCCAGCCCGTAGCGCTCCAGCGCTGCTCGCATCTCGCTGAGGAATTCTCGCCCTGCTCGTCGCCCGTTCGGGAACTGGTCGTCTCGATCCCAGCGCCACGCTGCGACCAGCGCCAGCGTGAGGACCCGGCACGCGCCGAGCAGTCCTTGATCAGCGCCCGGATAGTGCTCACTCACGGCTTCGGGCACATGGGCGATGTCGAACTCAACCGGCCCGCGGCAACAGGTCTCGAGGTCTATGAACAGCAGCCCCTGCTTCGTCCTGAGCAAGTTGCCTGGGTGCGGCTCGCCGTGTAGCAACTGCTCGGCGCCTCCCCGCTCGCCAATCGCCCGCCGCAGGCTTTGCAACGTGTTGCTGAGAAACTCCCGGTCCGCGTCAGCGAGCGCTGGAGTCTGGTCGCGGCTCCCAACCAGCCGTTGAGCCTCCGCAACTCGATCCGTGAAGTGCGGCGTCGCGACGTCGATCTGTCGCATGCTGGCATGCAGCCGCGCAAGCGCACTCGCGTAGTCACGCGGCTCGACCTCTCGAAACGACACAGGTTCGTAGTAGGTCCAAAGCGTGACCACAAAGCCATCGCGCCCGTAGACGCGCGGCTCGACTCGAGGGTCGAGTGTGGCGACTGGACTCTCGGCCTCCGTGAGCCGTTGAGCAAGCTCAACTTCGAACGCTGCGCTCGCCTGCCACGCTCCGTCCGCGACCCGGGCAACCACGTCACAAGGCAGCAGGCGCAGCGTGAGCTTGTTCGAGTCGTGAAGAACAATCGCGTCATCGACCGTCAGGTCAAGTGCCGAGGCGCTCGACATAGCCGCAGCCACCGCACGCGGAACTTCTGATGCCAGCATCGTCGCCCACCCTTCCCCAGCTTGCGCGGAGATCTCTCGTCTAGTCCGGATAACCAATGGGTAAACAGATTACCTTACCAGCTTACACTCTCACAAATTACTCATTACCGATTACCGATTGCTACTTTCTACTTACTCAATCGCTCCCCGGCGCGCAACACCGTATAGGGTTGCCCCAACCGCTCGCATTCGGCGACAAAACTATCCGGCACAGCCGTATTAAAGGTAAACATCTCATAGTGACAGGGGATGACCAGCCCGGCATCGATGGCTTGGGCCAGTTGCGCCGCTTCGGGGCCACTCAGATTGCCGGCGACGCGGCGTTCGGGTGCGCGGCCGTTGATCGGCAGGAGCGCCACATCGATACGCCACTGCCGCAGCCGCTCCACCAACCCATCATACCAGACCGTATCGCCGCTGTGATAGAGCGTCCACGGGCCAAACTGGACGATGTAGCCGAGGAATTTATGGCACCCGGCTTCATCCCGCTCGATCTGTTCGTGCGCCGCCGGCACGCCGGTAAAGGTAAAGCCCCCCACTGTGGCCGTTTCGCCGCCATCCACGCCCACGGGCCAGGCCGGGTCGCACTGGAGCCGCTCGGCCACAAAGGTGCGGTTGGCCTCAGGGATGACAAGCTGGAGCCGCGGATTGGCGCGCATCAGCGGGACCAGTGTCTCTCCATCGAGATGGTCGGTGTGGTTGTGGCTGGAAGTAACCACGTCGATAAAATCCAGCCGCTCCGGTGCGATGACGCGGGCGGTCATGCGGATGTGGGGCTTGTCGGTGGCGGCGTACTTGTGCGTGAGCGAGTCCGAGAGGTAGGGGTCGAGCAGCAGATGCTGATCGTGCCACTGGACAAGGAATCCGCTCTGGCCCAGCCACCACAGGTACAGACAACCCTGGTCCCGGCGGGCATCAGCCACATCGGCAAGGAAGCGGTCATCATGTTTGAATGGCTGGATCATCGGCTGTGATTGTGGCTCTTTCATAGAAGACGCTTTCTCCAAAAGCTGTACCCGGTTGATTGCACATGATACACCATATCGGGGAAATTCGTACACAGATTAAACGAAGAATAGCCAGATAGGTGAATCCCCCGGCAAGAAGCTGGCTGAGCAGGGGGGCGCCATCCTGGTGCGTTGCACGCAAAGCGTGCGATGCACCTGTGAGGCGTGGCCCGCTACTTTTTAGACTACTTTTGACCAAACAGCCCGCTGGGGTGTGTCCGAAATTTTCGCGCGCCAGGTGACTGTCACTGGGTGCCAGCGTGTACGGCAGAGAGGTCGGGCTACGGCGCCCAGTGACAGTCACCTACTCGCCCCTAATCCTGGACGCACCCGGCCCGCTGAGACTGTTTGCCATCCGCTGCTCTCTCATTTATAATGCGGATGATCCTACCCTTCATGCTTGACACCAAGCTCGCAGCCCGCATGCTCAAGACAGATTGACAGCCCGTCGCTCGATTGGGTGACTATGCGGGATAATTGTGGCTTTCGGGATTATCCAATTAGATGGAAAATGCCTCATTCACTCCCGCGCACATAGCGCAAGGAAAGGATTCACAATGAACGACCGGAATCAACAATCGCACGCTCTACTCGATAGGCCACTCTCCCGCCGGGCTTTGCTTCGCACCGCACTGGCGACCGGTGCGGTGACGGCGCTGGCCGCCTGCGCCCAGCCCGTTGCGCCTGCGGCCCCGGCGGGGGCGCCCGCAGCAGCCGGGGCAACCCGCGGCACGTTACGCCTGGCTCATATTCTGGAGTGGGGCGGCAAAGAAGTGCTGGACCCGGCCTCGCCCAATCGTTTCTTTCCACCTATTGAATTGCTCTACAACCGGCTGGTACGACTCAACAACAGCGGCGTGCCCGAACCCGACCTGGCCGTCTCCTGGGAGGCCGACGCCTCGGCGCAGGTGTGGACCTTCAAGCTGCGCGAGGGTGTCAAGTTTCACGATGGCAAACCCCTCACTGCAAACGATGTGGTCTACACATTGCAACACGTGGTGGACCCCGAACTGGGCTCGCCGGGCGCCTCGGTGCTGGAGATCATGGATGTCGAAGGCCTGGACGCACCCGATGACCAGACCGTGATCATCCCGTTGAAACAGCCGCACGCCGACTTCCCCCTCTTGCTGCTGCACTACTCCTGTTATGTCACCCCCGAAGGCAGCGCCGACACCATCGCAACCACCGGCATCGGCACCGGGCCGTTCAAACTCCAGGAACTCAACCCTGAAGGCAAGACCGTCGTCGTCGCCAACGATGAGTATTGGGAAGGCGCGCCCGGTCTGGCCGCCATCGAGATGGTTTCCATCCCCGATGGCGAGGCGCGCACGGCGGCGCTCCTGGCCGACCAGATCGATTATGGTGGGGTCTCGTTTGGCTCGGCGGAACTGGTCCGGCGCAATGCCAACCTGGAACTGCAATCGATTGGCTCCGGCAACTGGCTGCCCCTGGTGATGGATGTGCGCAAGCCACCTTTTGATGACCCCAAGGTACGCATGGCGATGAAACTGGTGGTAGACCGCGAGGAGATGGTCCAGACTGTCTTGAGCGGCTACGGGGCACCGGCGTGGGATCACCCGGTCTGGCCCGGCGACCAGTATCATCTGGCGCTGGACCGCAAACAGGATATCGAGCAGGCCAAGACACTGCTGGCCGAAGCCGGCTATCCCGATGGGCTCGATGTCGTGCTCCACACGACGCCCAACCCAGACCAGATGGTGCCGCTCGCCGTCACCTACAAAGAACAGGCGGCCAAAGCGGGCATCCGCGTCGAGATCCAGCAGGACCCGTCCGATAGCTACTGGAACGATGTCTGGATGAAGGTCGATTTCTGCACATCTTTCTGGGGCGAACGCCAGGCCGACCAGGTGCTCAATGAGGTCTTCCGCGGCGGGGCCAACTGGAACGAGAGCTTCTGGGACAACCCCGAATTCGCCCGCCTGCTCGACGAGGCGCGCCGGGAACTGGATTTCGAGAAACGCAAGGCGCTCTACCAGCAAGCGCAACAACTGGTGGCCGACGACGGCGGCTCGATCATCCCCATTTTCTACAACAACCTGCGCGCCCGCCACCTGCGCGTGCAAGGGATTGTCGAATCGGAGCGCTTCTTCTTGTGGCACAAGGTTTCGATTCAGGAGTGATGCGTAATGCGTAATACGTGATCTGTGTCACGCATCACGCATCACTCCTGAATTGACCAGGGCTTGACCAGGGCGCACTATGCTCAAGCTCATCGCACGCCGGCTGTTACTCTCCATTATCACACTCTGGATCGTCTCGGTCATCGTCTTTGGCGCAACCGAGTTGTTGCCGGGCGATGTGGCGACGGCATTGCTAGGGCGCGAGGCGACGCCGGAGACGCTGGCTCGCCTGCGCACAGAACTGGGGCTCGACCGGCCGGCGGGGCAACGCTATGTCGAATGGCTGAGCAGCGCGCTGCGCGGCGACCTGGGGATGTCATTGGCAAAACGGAATACGCCCGTCATCCAACTGATCATGGAACGGATGCGCAATACATTGTTGTTGAGCGGGCTGGCGGCGTTG
>QEUW01000425.1 GCA_003577005.1 Chloroflexota bacterium
ACTTCCAACGTGCGTCGCACTTGGTTGGCTACCGTCCTGCAACCGCTTCGCCCGTCGCAGGCGTGACGATCAGCGTGCCGGCCATCCCCAACTCCAGGTGGCCGGGGATGCTGCAGATGACCTGATATTCGCCCGGCTCGTCTGGCGCAACAAAGGTGAATTCGCCGTGCTGGTTGCGGTCGAGGCGGGTTTGCCAGTAGGCCTGCTGGCGGTCGCTCTCATCGATGGGCGCCACGGCCTGATAGTTTCGTTTCAAGATCATCCACTCGTGCTCGATGGCGCCGTGATTGTCAACACGCACCGTCACCTGACTGCCGGCCTCGGCCTTCCAATGGCTGGGCGAAAATCGGAAATCCTCCATCCGCACCTGCACCACCGGGGATTTTTCACCGCCGCAGCCGGCCAGAACCAGCAGCATGAACATCAAAATAAAGAGCATACGACGATTAGCGAACATTGCCTTCTCCTTTACTGACTCGCCACTGGCGCCGGCAGCGATTGTAGATACCGGAAGATGGCGGCCAGGTCTTTGTCATCCATCTGCCCGTAGATCTTCCAGGGCATGACCTCGTTGAGTTCCCGCCCGCTGGGTGTCACGCCGGTGCGGAGGGTGTTGATAAAGTCGGCCTCGCTCCAGCCGACCAGTTGGCCGGTGCGGGTGAGATTGGGCGCTGGGGGCGTACCCGGCTCCGCCAGCGGCACGGCGCCGCCCGTATAATCAAAACCGTGGCAGTCGCGACAACTGGCGATATGCACCAGGTATTCGCCGTACGCGGGTGAATCCACCGGCGGCGTTCTCTGTTCGGCCAGGATCGGCTCGCCCACGGGCGAGGGGCCAAAGGCGCCCAATGCCACCATCGTCTTGGCAACGGCATTGGCCGTGAAGGACGGCATCGGGTTATACACCGGTTCGATGCTGCGCAAATAGCCGATGATGGCGGCCACATCCGCATCGCTCAGATAGCGCAGGTTGAAGGCAGGCATGATGACCAGCCCAACTCCATCTTTGTCGATCCCCTCACGGATGGCGCGGGCGATCTCGGCGTCGCTCCAGCCGCCAAGACCCGTTTCGACATCGGGGGTCAGGTTTGGGATGGTAATCACAGCCTGGATAGCGCCAGCGTTGACTTCTTCTGAATAGCCGGCCAGCCAGCCCTTCTCCGGGTCGCGACCGTGACAGTCGCCACAGGCAGCCACACTACGCACCAGATATTCGCCCCGTGCGATGCCGGCGGGGCTGGTGTCGGCCGTGATCTCGCGCAGCGGGCGGTTGGCAAGCACCGGCTTCCACCTGATCTGCCCGTAGAACAGCAACCCCGCGGCAACGAGGATAACCACACCCAACAGGCCGCCAATACCAATCGCTATCCACTTTAACACCTTCATAGTCCCATCACTCCTGTAGTAAGGGCCGGCGACCTCTGTGTCGCCGCCTGCGTCTGCTGTGTACAGTTGCAATGAAACCACAGGTGCGCAGTGTGCAGGTGTTAAGGAGTGCTACAAGGGCGCTACAAGGAGTGCTACAGATGAAAATGGAATCGGGGCGAGGGTGGTAGAACGCTATCGAAATTTAGCGGAGATCGCACGCCCATGTGCGATCTCCGCTGAATGATGACGACATATCATGATTCGTGGCTTGGCACGGTCGGCCAGCCGAGTATTTTGATCGACAAGCAAGCGGCAGGCTTTATGTTTGTGCGTTGAGCGATCAAGCCCGGTGTAGCGTGAGCTACGGCTCATCATGCGCTGAGCTACCGCTGATGATTTGCGCCTGCGCCGCGGGGTCAGGGGGTAGCACGGTTAATGTATCGATCACCCCCTTGGCCGCTTGCAAGCAATGAGGATTCTCAAGTGGAGACGCATTGCGATTTCCACTGAGAAAGAAGCTGTAGGGGGGAGAGTGGAACAAAACGCTGCCCGATGCAGCTAGCGAGACGGTCCAATCCCGACCAGCCAGGGGGACAGTGCCCCGTGTATCGATGGCGACCTCATCCCAATTTCGTAAGGCAAGTGTACAATCGATGAGATGGTGGTGGATCAAGTGATGGCCGTAGGCGGGGGTGTCGGCAAATTCCCACAGAGTTGAATCAAAGCGAATCTCAAATCTTTCCCGGTCATCGTCGCCCGCACTTTGATAGCGGACCCAATTCATCTCGCTACCGGCGGATAGTTGTGCGGGCGCTGGCGTGGGCAATGGGCTGAGTGCAGCCTCGAATGCGCGCCGGCGATCCATTATTTTGATGTGGTCAGCAGCGTTGAGCATTAGACGTTCGTATTCCGCTCTGGCTCGTTCCGACATGGTCGCCAGCAGAGCGGTTGGCTCTTCGCCGATTTGAGACCGGAAATTGAGTGCCTCGCCCGCAACATTCATATCGTGCATCCACTGCTGGTATGCCTCGATGGTGAGATAACCGGTCGATGTCTTCGGCGGTTCCGGGTAGTATAGTTCCGTCAAATTGGCCGGCGCAGCGGCGTCGAAGACAATCGAGTCGGCCACCCGGCGCAACACCTCCTCCTGGCCGGTACGCTGGGAGACATGGCCCACTTGCAACACCAGGCGGCCGTGGGTAATGTAATATTCACGACGCAGCACTGCTGGCGGCTCCTCGTTGTAAAGGTGCTGTGACGAGCCAAGCGGGTCGATCACGTTCAAGCGGACAGGAGAAAAGCTCGGGGTGCGCGGCATATCTAGCCACAACGCGATATATTGTTCCATCCAGCTCTGTAGATCCGCCTCCTCCGGCTTTTCAAAATCCAAGTAACCCAGCCAGATGCGATCCTGCCGCTGGCCGGCCGGCGGTGAAAGCTCGAGCGCGCCGCGTTTATGTTCGGTCACGTCCCAACTGGCGGGATGGCGAACGCTGAAGCCACCCTTCTGGCTGTACGCCGTGATCCAGGGTTCATCGGTGGCCCGGCTGCCGCCGATAATTTGGATGACCGGTGTGGCGCTGGTGGGCAGGGGCGCAAAGGTGGCGATTACCTGCTCGCCCGCCTGTTGGCAGCGTGTGTCCTCGACCAGGGAGTCAAAGGTGGAATTGGTCAGAAAGAAGCCAAAGGGCGGTGAGTTGTACAAAATACTGCCTGAATCGATGGCTGAGACCACCCACTCCCGGCCAGCCAATGAAACGGTGCGCAGCACGTCAGTATCATCCGACCTCCACCCGTGCAGGACAAGGGTACAGCCGGCCAGCTGATGGTGGCCCAGCGCAGGTCCGAACACATGCGTGTTGCCATATTCCCACAGATTTTGATCAAACTGGACGGCGAAACTTTTTTCGTCTGAGTCGCCCGCTCGTTGAAATAGCACCAGGTCCGGTGCGCCGGCCACTGGCTCTAACGGTGATTCCAGGGCAGATGCAGCAACCGGTGTCGGGGTTGCCGATGGGCCAGATGGGTAAGCAGGTGTGATTTGGCAGGCGGCCAGTATGAGCACCAAAGCGGAAACGGCCAACAGCCTGACCTGATTTTTAGGGGTAGGCATGAACCATCCTTTGCGAATGCACAGTGTGGTGGCACAAGTGCTCGTGTTGTCGCTGAAGGAATAACTTCATGCACTTCGTGGTGGTTCCATCAGCCCTGCCGGTAGCTGGCGAACGAGGTCTGAGAAGCTGTTTGAAAAGGTGGACGCTACCCTGGTGCGTGTACCTACCAGGTGCGTTGCACCTTTGAAGCATCTGGCGTCCCAGGTGCATCGCACTCTTTGAGTGCAACGCACCGACCCTTTTCAAACAGCTTCTGAGATGAGGAACCAAAAGCGGTTGGCGCTTTTATCTTCCGGCTTGTCCGCGCTAAGAGGGCGCTGCGGCGAGGATCATTTCGATACGAGCCAGCTCTTCATCCGTAAAGGTGATCTCGACGGCGGGCAGATGTTCCTGCACCTGGGCGGGGCTTTTGGCGCCGACCAGCACACAGGTGACGGCCGGCAGCCGCAGCAGCCAGGCAATTGCCAACTGCACCAGGGTGATCCCTTTATCGGCGGCCACGGTGTTCAACTGGTCCGCCACCTGTAAAGCGCGGGCAAAGGCTTCGCCCTGGAAGCGCGGGTTGCGCGAGCGTTCGTCATCGGCCGGGAACTGGTGGCCGGGTCTGTACTTGCCGGTGAGCAGCCCTTTTGCCAGCGGGCTGTGGGCGAGGATGCCAATGCTGTGTTGCTCGCAAAAGGGGATATCCTTGGCCTCGATCTCACGGTTGAGCAAGTTATAGCGTGGCTGGTTGGAGTGGAAGAACGCCGTCTGGAGCGCCTGCTGCATTTGGGCCGCATCGAAGTTGGAGACGCCGATGTAGCGTGTTTTGCCCTGTTCTTGGAGCCGCGCCATAGCCTCCATACTTTCCGCGATGGGCACCGCCGGGTCCCACCAGTGGATCTGGTAGAGGTCCACATAATCGACCTGGAGGGCGCGCAGGCTGTTCTCCATCGCCGCCATGATGCCCCGGCGTGAAAAATCACCGCTAACTTTGGTGGCGAGGAAGCAACGGTCGCGGTAGCCGTCCTGGAGCGCCTTGCCCAACGTAGCCTCACTCGTGCGATACATCTGCGCCGTGTCCACCAGCGTGATGCCCTGGTCTATCGCCGCGCGCGTGGTGTCAATGACCGCTCTCTCATCGACGGCGCCCATCCCACCGCCCAGTGGCCAGGCGCCCAGACCCAGCACCGGGATCTGCGGTCCATCTTTGCCCAGTTGGCGATATTGCATGGGTCAACTCCTTTTGATCCACAGATTTCACAGATTTTTGAAAAAGTCTATCCTTATAATCTGTGAAACCTGTGACTCCTTAATGTAGGCCATCGAGATCGGGCCGCAGCACGACGCTCTCCTGTTCGTTGGGGTCGGTGCGGGCGATGACGGCGACGCTGGTTTCGGTTGCGCTCGAATTGTAGGGTAGGTGGGGCACGCCGGCGGGAATGTAAATAAAGTCGCCTGCTTTGTACTCCATGTGCTCTTCCAGATGGGGGCCGTACCACATGCCCCCCTCGCCGCTGAGCACATAGATCGCCGTTTCGTGGTTCTCGTGGTAATGCGCCTTGGCTCGCCCACCCGGCGGCACTTTGACCAGATGCAGGCAGAGGCCCTGCGAGCCGGCGCTCTCGGCCGAGACACCGGCAAAATAGGTGAAAGCCTGTTTACCCTCATAGCTCTCGCCCAGGCGGATCAGCTTGCAGGTGGGCTGCGTTTGCGTCGTCATGGACACCTCCTTGTGCCGTGGATCAGCATCAACACAGAAATCCGTAATTCGTAATTCATAATCAGTGTTCAGAGATGAGCAGCAGCAACTGACCACTGGTCACAGATTACCGCCACGGATTACGGATTACGCATTACGCATTACGCATTACTCTATCGCTGCAAGATCGCCAGGAGACGGTCCAGTACAACCTGGTCTTCGCCATCTTCCAGCGTCATGGGGTTGAGATAGAGGCCGTCGTCACCGGCCAGGGCGACCATAATCGCCGGTGAGCCGTCGGCCAGTTGCTTGACGACTTCGTCACGGGTGAGGCTGGCTTTCCTGGCGTCGATGACTACTTTGGCGCGCGGCAGCGGCTGGCCCGCCTCGTTGGGGAAGGAACGTTCGGCGTGGACGCCCGGCAGCCGGTTGAGTTCCATACACCAACCGGCGACGGTTTCCTCATCCTGCGAGGCGCGCGCCTCGTGGTCGAGCGCCAGATAACGTTTGACCGCGGTGAGCAACCCCACCATCTCTTCTTTGCCCACTTTCATAGGGCGACCGATGCTGTGGTTGGGGCTGCCGTTGACACGGATCGCCTCGATCAGGTCTTTGCGCCCAACCACAAGGCCGGACGATTGGGGCCCGCGCAGGTCTTTGCCACCGCTAAAGACGGTGAGGGCGGCGCCCATCTCGGTAAAGCGCCACAGATTCTCCACCGGCGGCAACTGCGCAGCGCCATCGACGACGACGGGCACATTGTGACGGTTGGCGATCTCGATCACCGTGGGCAGCGGCAGGTCGCCATGGCCGCTCATGGCCCCCTGAAACCAGAAGATGGCGGCAGTCCGCTCGTTGATAGCCCGTTCTAGTTCCCACGGATAGGTGCTCAACGCCATACCGATCTCGACGATCTTCACACCCACCTGGCGTACGGCGTGGTCATAGCCATTGCGGTGTGATTTGTGGATAATAACTTCGTTCTTCAACCCTGTTGTATCGGGCAGGCGGGCAATGGCGGCCGGGTCTGTGCCGGCGACACAGGCGGCGGTGGCGAGGACGAGGCCGGCGGCGGCGCCCGTGGCCACATAGGCGGCTTCGTTGCGGGTCAACTCGGCCAGCTTTTCGCCCACGGCGCGTTGTAAATCATCCAGGTTGACAAAATGTTTGGACGCTTCGACCATCGCCGCAACCACTTCGG
>QEUW01000426.1 GCA_003577005.1 Chloroflexota bacterium
CTGGGCGAGATGGCGGCCCAGTTGTTGCAGACACCGAGTGTCTCGCTCACCGAAGACCAGCTTTTCGAAAAACCGCCGCGCAGCGCCTATCTGGCGATGCACCAGGACTTTCCCTACCAGACCTTTGCCAGCAATACTCATCTGGTCACCCTCTGGATCGCACTCACCGATGTGACGCTGGAGATGGCGCCGATGGAATATGTGCCCGGCTCGCATACCTGGCCGGTGGCAGACTGGGCTTCGCATTTTACCGACGGCGACCACGACGATTACATGGAGATCGTCGAAAAGACAAAACCGCCCGGCGCAGAAGTGAGCTTTGTACCGGTGCTCGTGCCTGCCGGCGGCGGCGCCTTTCACCACACCATGCTCATGCACGGCAGCCGGCCCAACGCCTCCAACCGCGCCCGCCGCGCCCTGGCCCTCCACTACGCCGCCGAAGATTGCCGCGTGGTTACCAACAACTTGCCCTGGCACCCCGACATGTGGGAAGGGATAAAGGAGGGCGACCGCATGGCAAACCGGTATTTTCCCATCGTCTACACAAACCCATAGCGAATTGTGAATTGTGAACTGAGAATTGTGAATTACTAATGACAGGGGTCGCTCGCATTAACAATTCACAATTCTCAGTTCACAATTCACAATTAAGGAGTTGCTCGTGACCCAACCACAATACCGCCGTCCCGGCACGCTCTGGTATGTGAGTGACGGCTACATCTGGGACGATTTTCCAACCACCTATCGGACGGAGCCAGGCCGTCCGTTGGAGTGCTCGTCGAAACTCTTTGTCTATAACCCGCAGGAGCAGCCAGCTCAGGTGACGGCTCGCTTCTATCACGTCGACCGGCCCCCCACAGCCGTCGATTTTATCGTTGGGGCCGGGCGCATCAAAGAGATAGAACTGGAGACGCTGGCCGAGGCGCCGCACCGCCAGCCCTTTTGGGTGGTCGTCGAGGCCGATGTTCCAGTCCTACCCCAGGCGCAGCACGAGGATTACCGGGTCTGGGACCCGGTGCCTGATGCGCTGATCGCACCGTCGCCCTATCCCGGTCCGCTCGAAGACGAGACGACCTGGATCTTTCCCGACTGTTACCAGAGCGCGTCGCGCGCCGATGGCCGCTTCACCAGTTGGTACGAGCGCGAGCTGCTGACCATTTTGAACCCAGGCAAGGAGCCGGTGACAGCGCGCGTGCGCTACTTTCTGCGCAACCGCAACCTGGGCGCCGAGGAGGAAGTGACAATCCCCGGCGAACGGGTCTTTGCATTTGACCTTTATGACCGCCACCCGCCGCTGCTGGGCAACAAGAACGGCCCGCCCATCCGCGTAACCGGCGATTATGCGGTTCGCATCGATGCATCCGGGCCAGTCGTGACGCAGACGACGCGACGCGCCCGCTGGACCGGCCAACCCTCCGTCGTCGGGGCGCGTAGCCTGATCGCCTTTCCGCTGCGCGGTGAGGGGCACCAACTGTGGTACTACCCCGGCGGCGCCGTCATCGACCGCGGCGTGCTGCCGCGTGATGCCAATTGCGATGTCACCTGGAATCTGCTCTTTACGCACAACCTGGACGAAAGCGAGCCGGCCCACGCCGTGGTCGCCTTTCACCGGGCCGACGGCTCCGTAATGCGCAGCGAACCCATCAAGATCGCGCCGCTCAAGTCAGACCTCGAATGGCTACACCTGAAACCGTGGCTGGGCACCCACACCCAGGTCGATCAGCCGTTTGCAATGGTGGTCACCGCCGACCGGCCCGTCGTGCCTGAAGTCACGTGCGCCGAGTTCGAGATGTGGAGCCAGGTCTGCCCCGGCGCGATGTCGGCGGTCAACTTCTACCCGGGTCCGCTCAGCGATGAGACGGTCTGGTGGCTGGGTATTGGCCGGGCCGGTGGCAGCGACGAGGTCAACACAGAGTGGCAGCAGAGCTACCACCTCTTCAATCCCGGCGACCGACCGGTCCAGGTAACGCTCTCATTCCTGGGGCTGGAGGGACCGCCGTTGACCCACGAAGTCACCATCGGGCCCGGCGCCGTAACCATGATCACCTCGGCTGAAGTTGCCGGGCTGCCCATAGGACAACCCTTTGCGGTGCGCGCCCAGGCAGATGGGTCATTCTGCCCGCAATTCTTTGCCCGCACCTTTACGCGCGGTCTGCCCTATACTCGCGCCATGTATTCCAACATCGGTCTGCCGATGCCATTGAAACCGTAACATGCCACCGATCCAGATCGAAACCTACCAGCACAACCATCTCCCCGGCATGACGGCGGTCTACAACGCCGAAACTGCCTTCGAACCACATATCGCGCCGTTGACGCCCGACCGCTTTATCAAACTGGTCGAAGAAAAATCGTACTTTGACCCGGCCGGCCTCTTCGTGGCAAAGGAGAACGGCGCCATCGCCGGCTGGATTCATGCCTGCCTGGCGCCCGGTTCCGAAGGGCGCCACGACCCCCAGCAGAAGATCCCGCGCATCCGTATGTTGATCTTCCCCCGCGCACGGCTCGATGTGGGCAATGCGCTGGTGACCGAGGCGACCGCCTGGCTTACCGGCGCCGGCCATGAACAGATCGAGGCACTACACGCCAAAGATGGGTATCCTTTCTACCGCGGTCTCTGGGTGGGCGGCGAACCCATGGGCCCGGTGACATTGCCACATCTCCACATGGCGCTGGAAACAGGCGGCTATCGTAACACGCAAGAGTCCATCTTTCTCGTAGCAGAGATGCCCGCGTCCCCGCCGGCACCCACTCCACGCATCAACATCGAATTGACAACTGCACCGGCCACGCTGACGCACGAGGCCATGCGCGAATCGTGGGTCGGCTTCGAGCCGATGCGCACTCGCGCACTGGTCAATGGCGAAGAGGCAGGCAGCATCGGCTGGGTGCTCCAGCCCTACCTGGACCGGCTGGGCGCGCCGTGTATGAACATCTGGGGGCTTGGGGTCAAGGAGCAGTTTCGCCGGCAGGGTATCGCCGCGGCGCTTGTCGCCGACGCCATGCGCCAAAGTTATGCCCTGGGCGCGCGTACCGCCTCGGTGGGTACCCAGTTGTGGAATGCCCCGGCGCACGCCACCTACGCCAAACTGGGGTATCGCCCCTACTGCATCGTGGCCGGGCGGGAACGGACGCAGACAGTTTGACACTCTCCTCGATTTTCCGTATACTCTGAAGGCGCTAGGTCTGGGCGCACGTATGTGCCCAGACTGGCCTAACCCATTGTGTGCCCCACATTCATACCAGTCAGATCGGCATCGCGTGGCAAACGGTCGACCATTGCTGGAAGTCAAGAATCTCAAGAAGCACTTCCCCATTCGGAAGGGCATCTTTTCACGCGTCGTCGGCCAGGTCAAGGCGGTCGATGGCGTGGATTTTTACATCCAACCGGGCGAGACCCTGGGGCTGGTGGGCGAAAGCGGTTGCGGCAAAAGCACCACCGGCGAGGTAATCCTCCGTTCGTTGGGGGCCAGCGCGGGCGAAGTCTGGTTTGCGGATCGCGACCTGGGGTGGCTGAATGTGCTCCAGTTGGAGAAAGGCCAGCTCAAGCAGTTGCGCCGCAATATGCAACTCATCTTTCAAGACCCCTATGCTTCGCTCAACCCGCGCATGACTCTGCTCCAGCTTGTGGGGGAACCGCTCTATGTGCATGGCATCGCACAGGGGAAAGAGCTCGAGGATCGCGTCGCCGAGTTGCTGCGTGTGGTGGGGCTGCGGCCCGAATACCTCAACCGCTATCCGCACGCCTTTAGCGGTGGCCAGCGGCAGCGCATCTGTATTGCACGGGCGCTGGCGCTCAACCCCCAGTTCGTGGTGTGCGATGAGCCGGTGTCGGCGCTCGATGTCTCGGTGCAGGCCCAGGTGCTCAATCTTTTGCAGGATTTGCAGGAACAGTTTCAATTGACCTATCTTTTTATCGCCCATGATCTAAGCGTTGTCCAACACATTTGCGACCGGGTGGCCGTGATGTACGTGGGCAAGATCGTCGAGACGGCGGCGACCGATGTGCTCTTTGGCGACCCCAAACACCCGTATACAGAGGCGTTGCTTTCGGCTGTCCCTCGCCCGACACCCTTCGAGCCATTCGAACCGGTGGTCTTGCCCGGCGAAGTGGCAAGCCCGGCCAATCCGCCAACCGGATGCTATTTTCACCCCCGCTGCCGCTACAAAGTTGACCGCTGTGTGCATGAGACGCCGGTATTGCGCGAGGTGGAAACAGGTCACTGGGTCAGTTGCCACCGGGCGGAGGAGTTGACGCTGGCCGGCGTCCCCTCGGATCGAGACACTATCGTGATGTGACCCTAGCTTAGATTGCGGACTCCCTGCTGTTCCATACCCATTCAACCAAGGAGGAGGATCATGCCTTTGCCAGGACAACAGCCGATTTCACGCCGGCGCTTTTTGCAGGTCTCTTCGACTGCCGCGGCCAGCCTGGCGCTGGCCGCTTGTGGAGGAGGCGAACAGGTCGCCGCACCGCAGCCACAGGCCCCGGCTGCCGACACGCCCACCCCCGCCCCCATTCAGGTTGCCCAAGACACGCCCACCCCGGTGGCGCAGGTATCGGGCCAGTACAACGAGGCGCCCATGCTGGCCGAGCTTGTCCAGGCCGGGCAGTTGCCGCCGGTGGACCAGCGCCTGCCGATCAACCCCAAGGTTTTGCAGCCTTACCACGAGATCGGCAAATATGGCGGCACGTGGCGGCGCGGCTTCCGCGGGGCGTCCGACCGTTTTGGCGTCCACACGACGGTGGCCGACCATCTGCTTGAAGTCTACCAGCAGGAGGGGGGCGATGTGACGCTTGTTCCCAACGTCGCCGCCAGCTATGAGGTCAACGACGACGCGACTGAGTACATCTGGCATCTGCGCGAAGGGCACAAATGGTCTGACGGCGCCGAGATGAGTTCGGAAAATGCCGTCTGGTGGTACGAACACGTCTATCTCAACGACGAGCTGGCGCCCAACCGCCGCTACGACAACGTGCGCCAGCAGGATTTTCTCACCGGCATCGAGGCCATCGACCAGTGGAGCTTCAAGTGTACCTACAGCGTTCCCAACCCTACGTTGCCCCTGGGTGTAGTGCGCGGGGAGGCGTGGGGTCTCATCGGCGGCTTGAACTTTATGGTGCCGCACCACTATCTGGCGCAATTCCACCCCGACTTTGCCGACCCGGATGAACTCGAGGCCGTGATCGCCGAGCATCAGGTGAATAGTTGGGCCGAGTTGTGGATGGGTGGCCCCATCGGCATGTTCTTCTTCAACCCGGAGCTCCCCATCGTCGGCCCCTGGCCCATGAAGACCACCGTGCCCGCCGACCTGGTGACCCAGGAGCGCAACCCTTACTACTTCCAGGTCGATGTCGAAGGCAACCAGCTGCCCTACATCGACCAGATCACCCACCTCTTCTTTGAGGATCAGGAAACCTTCAACCTGCGTCTGATCGGCGGCGAGGTGGATTGCCAGTACCGCCATGTGCAGATCTCCGACTATCCCCTGCTCAAAGAGAACGAGGGGCGGGGTGGCTATCGCGTGCTTACCTGGCGGGCGGACGCCAATGGCGGCTATGCCGTCAACTCCACCCCACGCAACGATGACAACAGTGTGGACGAGGCGCAGGCCGGTATCGTCAGCTTGGCCGATTTCCGCCGGGCGCTCTCGGTGGCAATCAACCGCGAGGAGATCAACGAGCTGGTCTACAATGGCCTCTCGGTGCCCCGGCAGGCGGCGCCCATCCCCGGCTCGCCCGTCTGGAAAGAGGAATATGAAGAGGCGTGGGCGCAGTACGACCCCGACCTGGCCAACGAATTGCTCGACGGCCTCGGCCTCGACCAGCGCGGCGCCGACGGCTTCCGTCTACGGCCCGACGGCGAACCGCTCGTGCTGCGGCTCGATGTGGACTCCATGCCCGGCTCGGCGGCGGATGACCAGAATGAACTGGTCAAGCAATACTGGGAGGTGGTGGGCGTCCGCACGGTCATCAACTCCATGGAGCGTTCGCTGCGCGAGACAGTGCAGTTTAGTGACCGTTTCTCGGTGGTGGCCGCGGGTATCGGTAACACGGCCTTGCCCCTGGCCTTCGACGGCTGGCATGGCGGCGCACCCGGCGGTTGGGGCCGCTATGTGCGCACGGTCAACACCGACAACCCAGACCCGCTCGGTGTAGCGCCTCCCGAAGGCGACCCCATCTACGAAATGCAAGAGCTCATCGACCAGGCCTACCAGACCATCGGCCTGGACGAGGCGCACGAGGTGCTCAAACAGGCGCTCGACATCTACTACGACCAGTGCTACAACATCGGCGTCGTGGGCGCCGGCGTCGTACCCGTGGTCGTCTCCAACCGCATGAAGAAC
>QEUW01000028.1 GCA_003577005.1 Chloroflexota bacterium
TCTGACGCGCGGGGTGAACATTACCTTTATCGACGAACGCCCCGATCTGCCGCACGAGATAAATTTTCATTTTGAGGGCGGCGTCAAGACCTTTGTCCGCTATCTGAACAAAAACCGTACTGTGCTCCACCAGCCTATCTATGTCGATATGGATGTGGAGACAACGCACGTCGAGGCAGCTATCCAGTACACCGACGGCTTTGCCGACTCGGTCTTTGCCTTTGCCAACACCATCAACACGCCCGATGGCGGCACCCACCTGACGGGGCTGCGGGCGGCGGTGACACGACTGATCAACGATTACGCCCGCCGCCAGGGCTTTCTCAAAGAGAACGAAGACAACTTCACCGGCGATGATACCCGCCAGGGTATGACCGCCATTGTCAGCGTCAAGGTGCTGGAGCCGCAATTCGAGGGGCAAAACAAGCTCAAGCTGCTCAATAACGAGGTGCGCTACCATGTGGAAACGGCCATCTCCGAGGCCGTCAGCCAGTGGATGGAACAGAACCCGCGCGAGGCCAAAGCCATCGTCGAGAAGTGCCGTCTGGCCTATCGCGCTCGCGAGGCCGCCCGCCAAGCGCGTGATCTGGTCATCCGCAAGAGTGCGTTGGAAAGCCTGACGCTCCCTGGCAAGCTGGCCGACTGCTCAAGCCGCGACCCCAACGAGTGCGAACTCTACATCGTCGAGGGTGACAGCGCTGGCGGCACAGCCAAACAAGGCCGCGACCGTCGCTTCCAGGCGATCCTGCCGTTGCGCGGCAAGATCCTCAACATCGAGAAGACGAGCCTCGACAAGGCGCTGGGCAACAAGGAGATCCAGGCGCTGATCACCGCGCTGGGGACGAATATCGGCGAAAACTTTGACCTGGGTGGGCTGCGCTATAACCGGTGTGTGATTATGACCGATGCCGACGTCGACGGTGCCCATATCCGCACCTTGTTGCTCACCCTCTTCTTCCGCTATATGGAGCCGCTCATCGCCAACGGCCATCTCTACATTGCGCAGCCGCCGCTCTACCGCGTGACGGTGACGCAGCCGGAGAATGGTAAGGTCAAGCGCACCAGCCGCTATGTCTATGACGAAGCTGCGCTCGAACGGTTGCGCAAAGAGCTTGGCCCGGACAACGTGCGCATCGACCAGCGCTACAAGGGCCTGGGCGAGATGAACGATGAGCAGCTCTGGGAGACAACTATGAACCCAGCCAACCGCACCATGCTTCAGGTCAGCATCGAAGATGCGGCCGAGGCCGATCGCACCTTTGACATGCTCATGGGCAGCGAGGTGGCCCCGCGGCGCCGCTTTATTACGACTCACGCCAACCAGGCCCGGTTGGATATTTAACGCAGGTGCGGTTGGTTTAGTGGCGTACACTGATTGAGCGCCGGTTGGAAAGGCAGAATTTCGATGACAACTGCTCTTACAGTTGAATTGCCGGATGCAGTTGTACAACGCCTGGAGGCGACTGAGCGGGCGCATCAACGGACCGTTGATGATGTGGTGCGAGATATCCTGTTACAGGAACGAGCAGTCGCCCCTCCCCTACCTGTCAAAATTGAAGAGGAGTTGGCTGCCTTTGCCAGCCTATCCGACGATGCCTTGTGGCTCCTGGCACGCGGCTCGCTTTCTCGTGCGGCACAGGAGGAGTTGGCCGAGCTTAACAATCTCGCAAAGCTACGCCCACTGTCCTCCGCCGAACTGGAGCGTCAGCAAGCACTGGTCGATACTTACGACCGCATGATGGTGCGCAGAGCGCGCGCAATCCAGCTTTTGATGCAGCGAGGTTACGATCTGACCGACCCTCGCATCCTGCAAGTTGTATGAGTACCACATACATGATAAATAATCCGTTTGTGGTGCGTTCACGCCAGGTCTGGGTAGAAGCTGGCTGGCATCCACCACACGATTAGGAGACTTTTTCATCCATCGCATCCGTGATCTCTCCTTGTTCTGCCAGAATCCGCTCAATCGTCTGTCGGCCTTCGGCAGCGTCGGCAAGAAAGCCCGGCTTGATCTCCAAGATCAGGTCTCCCTGATAGTCGGGCAGGCGGGCGAAGACCTCGGCATAGGGGATTGTACCCCAGCCGGGCGGCAGGTGCAGATCCGCCTCGCCGTAGGCCCAGCGCTCGGACTCGTCATTAAACCCGCGGTCGAGCAACCCAAAGTTGTCGTTAAGATGCAGATGGCGCACCCACGGCGCTGCTTCGGCCACTGCGTCCAGATAGTCAAACTCCATGTCATGGGCCGCAATGTGCAGATGGGCAACGTCCAGCGTCATGGCGATGTTTGGGTGATCGATGGCCGCCAACTGCTCGACAATCGGCTTGATGTGGAGGCGAGCATGGTGTTTGGAAAGCGCCGTGCTCGCCAGCCCGGCCTGGGCAATGAGGTTGTGCTCCCACAGGTGGGAATCGCCATTCTCCATGCCGATCACCACACCGGCGTCGGCGGCCAGTGGGGCGAGCGTCTTGAAGGCCGCCACTTCACGGCGGGCGCCCTCGGCCAGTTCCTCGTCTGAGAGCAGGGTTCGCCGGACACCGTAACGCACTTCATCTAGCGCTTGTAGCCCGCTGTGGTAGACCAGTGTCTCGATCTCCGCCACCCGGCAGATCTCGATGAGACAGCGCATGATCTGTTGGCAGAGATCGTGCCGCGAATCGTAGGCCAGGTTTAGGCGATTGGGGCCGTGGAGACTGTAGCGCAGGTCCACATTGCGCAGTACGGCGACAAAGTCGGCCAGCCGGCGCCGGTGCAACTCGCCGTGGAGGATCAGACCAAGCTCGGTGACGCCTACCTCGACCATGGTAAAACCCTGGCTGCGCAGCGCATCTAAATTTTGTTCGAGCTGGGCAAACGGGTGCAGACTCCGCCCGGCGCCGGCCGCGATGCCAATATGGTTGATCTGGATCATGGTATTCCCTCTCCGCGTGAGATTTTACGTGGCTTGTTTGTTCAAACGTCGATGCTCATACCATCATAAGCGACCGCGTAGCCGTGCTGGGCGGCGAAATCGCTCAACTCCGGGTGCGGCGGATTGCTGTGGTGGGCAACATGATCGGCGAGAATGCGAGCATCTTCTGCCAGGAGGCGAGCTGAGCGCATCCGCTCGATCTGCTCGACAAACTGCTCCCAGTTCATATGCCCGTTGGAACGGCGCGCCAGGCCAAAGGTGTGGTCCATAACCACAAGATTGAAGCGAAATTGCCCATCCGCCAGCGCCTGCCAGGTTTGTTCGGGGATTTCCCCGGTGTCCGTGGCGTAAAAGAGCGTGCGCCCGGCCCGCTTGATGACAAAAAGCATGGCCGTCAAGCCCGGTGCATGGTTGGCCGCAACAGAGGTGACCCGGTACGGACCTACGTCAAAAGCTTGGAACGGTTCGATGCTATGTGCAGTCAGGTTGAGCTTCTCGCTCACCAGGGGAGAATATAATCCATCGGCGCCAACCCGCGCCCCCAGGTGACGTTCGATCTTCTCGAACGCGCCGTGTGAGGCGTAATAATGAAGATGGGGCGCACCGTAAACACCACAAGATTCGCTGCGGGAAACCAGATGCGAGGCATCCAGATGGTCTTCATGCTCGTGCGTCTGAAGACAGTAAGTGACGTTCGCCAGCGAGACGCCGTGCATCAACGAAGCGGCCATGAGATCCGGCCCCAGGTCGATGAGCAGTTGGTTGTCGATCAAGCTCGCACAGCGTTTGCGGAGGCTGGGCCCGCCCAGCCGGCGCGCCTGTTCGCAGTTGTCACAGGCACAGAACGCATCGGGGTAACCTTCAGAGGCTGATGTGCCCAAAAATGTAATGCGCATCGAACAAAGTGCTCCTCTCTACGGCGCCTCAACGGCGGCGAATGTGTGGATGAAGATATAGAGAATCGATCAGGCTCAATACAACTCAATACACTTAGGAGTTGCACAGTCGGGTCTGCCGGTCAGAGGTGCAACGCACTTTGCTAGTACATCACACCGGAGCAACTGCGTACCTCCTAACAATTAAAATACCTATCGGCAGATCAAACAATTTTTCTCAGGCGTGAAATCGAGTCTCTATTTCGGCGGGCGTTGCTGAGACGACGCTGCCCGATTTGACAGCACCCTCGAATCAACTTACAATCTGAATATTCAACATTTGAGCATAATTGAATGCCATGACACGATCCCCTCTCACCATTGAACACGCTCTCTTAGGCTTTCTCCATCAGCAGCCGCTCCATGGCTATGAGCTTTACCAGCAGCTGACCAACCCGGCCGGGCTCTGGCTGGTCTGGCGGATCAAGCAGAGCCAGCTCTATGCGCTGCTTGCCAAGCTAGAGGATGAGGGCTACATCAGCGCCGACGTGCAACCGCAAGAGAACCGGCCCCCGCGCAAGGTCCTTCGCCTCACCCCAGCCGGGCTAGATGCCTACGAACGCTGGCTGCTCAAGCCCGTGGCGCATCCACGTTCGATGCGCCAGGAATTCCTGGCTAAGTTCTATTTTGCTCGCCAGAGAGATGTCGATACGGCACAGCGGCTGATTGAGGTGCAACGTGCTCAGTGCGAAGCGTGGCTGACTGCCCAGCACCGGCAGAACCAGGCAGAGGCGCCTTCGTTTGAGGAGACCGTCAATCGATTCCGGCTCAGCCAAATACAGGCCATCCTCACCTGGCTGGATAGCTGCGAAGAGATGCTGGCCAACTGGTCTGCAACCGAATGAGCACAGCTTTGCGGCTGAAATCATCCACGAGAAAGAGAATTCATCCATGCGACGAATCGGGTTTGCGCTGCTGGGCGTCTGGTTGTTATTGCTCTTGGCGCGTGCGCCGATTGCAGCGCCGGCATTTCCATCCGTGACCGGTCGGAGGGAACAGACGACGCTTACGGTCTTTGCTGCGGCTTCGCTAACCGAAGCGTTCAGCGCAATCGGCCAGGAATTTGCCGCTGCCAATCCCGATGTCAAGGTAGCCTTTAACTTTGCCGGTTCACAGCGGTTGGCGCAACAAATCGCCGAGGGCGCCCCGGCGGATGTCTTTGCCTCGGCCGACAACCGGCAGATGGAGACCATCATTGCGGCCGGTAGAATCACCAGCGGGACCCAGCGTACCTTTGTTCGCAACCGGCTGGTCGTCATCACGCCAGATGATAACCCGGCTGCCCTGACGAGTCTGGCAGACCTGGCCACACCCGGTGTCAAGATCGTCTTTGCCGCCCCAGAAGTGCCGGTCGGCCAGTATTCGGTGGATTTTCTAGAAAAGGCCGACGGCAGCCTGGGGGCAGGGTATAAGGAAGCCGTGCTCGCCAACGTAGCTTCCTATGAGGAGAATGTGCGGGCAGTGCTAGCGAAGGTTACGCTGGGCGAGGCCGACGCCGGGATCGTCTATACATCGGATATCACGCGCGACGCAGGTGATTGGGTTCTGCGGTTCGATATCCCCGACCCGCTGAACACCATTGCCACCTATCCCATTGCTCCGCTAAAGGACAGTACACACGGCGCAGTGGCGCAACGTTTTATCGACTATGTGCTGGCAGCCGAAGGACAGGCAATCCTGGTACAATATGGCTTCATTGGGATAGAGTGAGCGATGGAGCTATCATTACCGGGAGAGGCAGTGCGCCGTAGATATGCTGGGCGCCGCTGGGCTCGCATGTCGTGGCTGTGGCTGGCGGCTATACCACTCTTGTTCTTTTTGTTGTTTCCCTTGCTGGCTGTGCTGCTGCGGATTCGCATAGGGGTTTTGGCCGCAACGCTGGCCAATCCCCAGGTTGTGCAGGCGGTTACGCTGAGCCTGACGACAGCGTCGCTCAGTACGCTGCTGGCGCTACTGTTAGGGACGCCGCTGGCGCTCTTGCTGGCGCGCGGGCGTTTTCGCGGCCGGCGGGTGATCGACACGCTGATCGACCTGCCCATGGTCCTGCCTCCCTCGGTGGCGGGAATCGCGCTCTTATTGGCCTTTGGCCGCCGCGGTCTGGTAGGCGCCTATTTGAACGACTGGGGGATCAGCCTGGCCTTTACTACGGCGGCAGTTGTCCTGGCGCAACTTTTTGTGGCGGCCCCCTACTATGTAAAAGCGGCAGTCGGCGGCTTCGCCGGTGTGGAGCGCGACCTGGAGCAGGCTGCGGCCATGGATGGCGCCGGATCGTGGGCGATCTTCCGCCACATCACCATCCCCCTTGCCTGGCCGGTCCTCTTTGGCGGTGCGGTGATGACCTGGGCGCGCGCCCTGGGCGAATTTGGCGCCACCATCATCTTTGCCGGCAATTTCCCCGGTCGTACCCAAACTATGCCACTGGCGATCTACATTGGCTTTGAACTCGACCTCAACGTGGCGCTGACTTTGTCGGTTATTTTGTTGTTTTTCTCGTTCCTGGTTTTATTTATTGTCAAGGGGCTGCTGCGCCAGCGGGTCGGCACGCTCTGATTGGGAAAAGGCCCATAGCTTACGGAATTGATAATCGTTTCGTAACATGCTTGTTATGATTAGAAGGTAGCCTGGTCGAAACAGGCCAGAACCAAGAGCAGTTGGTGCACTGTGTTCTCTGTGAGAACACAATGATCTCTGTGGACCGTTCTGATGCTGATTTGAATTGCTACAGCCTGACTGCGTGCAAGAGCATTCACGAATTGTGGAGGAGTCTATGAACAAGTACAACAAGCCATCCGACGCTGAACTGCGGCAGAAGTTGACCCCACAACAGTATGAGGTGACGCAACACGAGGGCACCGAACCGCCGTTCCGCAATGAATATTGGGACAACAAGCAACCCGGCATCTACGTGGATATTGTCACCGGCGAACCGCTCTTTAGTTCGCTAGACAAGTACGATTCGGGCACGGGCTGGCCCAGCTTTACCAAACCGCTGGAGCCGGACAACGTTGTTACTCGCACTGACCGCAAGCTGTGGATGACGCGCACCGAGGCGCGTTCGAAGCACGGCGACTCCCATTTAGGTCATGTTTTTGATGATGGTCCAGCGCCTACGGGCCAGCGCTACTGCATGAATTCAGCAGCGTTGCGTTTCATCCCAGTGGAAAGGCTGGAAGAAGAAGGCTACGGCGAGTATCTGCCGCTGTTCCAGAGAGAATCTTCGCCAAAGTCGTAGCCCAATTGAGCAATGCTGAACCAAATCAATCACGCTTGACGACGTAGCCCCGTTCCAAGGGGCGCATAAACGAGACGTGGGGCGGCGCTGGCGTAGAGGCAGGCGCCGCCCCACCTGTTATAAGCATGGATCGACCGGCATGGCTCCCTCCTTTCTGTGCGATATAATGGAAGACATTGCAATTCTACCAAGCCAGAGGTGGTTGTCATGCAGAAGTCCGCTGTCCAATTTCACAACGATCTACAGATCCAGTTGACGCCGGTCTTGCAGGTAGTAGGCGGGTCAGGCCTCCTGTTGGCGCTGACAAGCGATCTGTGGCTGCCTGCGACCTGGTCGCAAGTTTCCAATCTGGGGTTGCTGCTGGCTGCCATCGCCCTGTGCGCTTGGCTGCTGCACCATAAGTTTCCCCGATTGAGCCGTTGGTTGACGGTAATTGCGCTGGCGGCTGTCATTGGGTTGGCCTACCTGTGGACCGGCGCTGCGCTCCTGCTGGCCCTCGCGGTGATCCCGCCGCTGCTGGCCGTAGCGCTTCTACATCTGCCGGCGGGGATTGGACTAGCCGGCGGAGAAACGCTCCTCCTCTTGCTCTTGAACTTGGATCGGGGCGCCGCGGCGGAGAGCGTCGTGGTGCTCGTTGCACTCTGGGCAGTCCTGGTCGTGACGGGCGCACTGGTCAATAGAGTACGCCGTGTTGTCACCTGGTCGTGGAACCACTATCAGCGCAACAGCCGGCAACTCGAAGAAGCCCGTGACCGCCAGCTCCAACTGAATCAGGCGCTGGCCGATCTGGCCCAGGCCAACGAGCAACTGACCCGGCTCAACCAACTGGCCCAGGGGCTGCGGCAGTTGGCCGAAGACGCGCGCGCTGCCAAAGAACAGTTTGTCGCCAATGTGAGCCATGAACTGCGCACACCGCTCAACATGATCGTCGGCTTTAGCGAGACGATGTTACAGGCGCCGGAGAGTTACGGCGGCAAAATTCCGCCTGCGCTCCTGGCCGACCTGGCTGTGATTTACCGCAACGCCGAGCATCTCTCGGCGCTGATCGATGATGTGCTTGACCTAAGCCAGATTGAAGCAGGTGAGATGGCGATCACGCGTGAACCGGTTCATCTTGCGGCGTTGGTTGAGGGCGCGGTCACGGCGGCGCGCCCGCTCTTCGACTCCAAACAACTCTATCTCGAAACCGAAGTTCCAGCCGATCTGCCGGTCATCGAGTGTGACCCCACGCGCATCCGCGAGGTGTTGCTCAACTTGCTGAGCAATGCCGGGCGCTTTACCGAACAAGGGGGGGTGCGGGTGACCGCCCGGTGCGAAGGGGCTACACTGGTAGTCGCCGTTGCAGATACTGGCGCCGGTATTCCTGCCGAAGGGCTACGCAAACTCTTTCAGCCTTTCTACCAGATCGACGGCTCCATCCGCCGCCGGTTTGGCGGCACAGGGCTGGGCTTGAGCATCTGCAAACGGTTTATCGAGCTACACGATGGCAAGATCTGGGTCGAGAGCACACCAGGCAGCGGCACCACCTTCTATTTTTCATTGCCACTCGCCGAACCAACACCGTTGGCAGAAGACTTTCTGCGCGGGATGACACCGGGCTGGGAGTACCACCAGCGCACTCGTCCCTCTGTCGCACCGCTACCTACTTCTCGCCCCCGCTTTGTGGTGTTAGAGCCCGGCAATGGGCTACAACGCCTGTTGGATCGCTATCTGGACCAACTGGAGATTGCACCCGTTTCCGATATCGCTGCTGCCCATGCGGAACTGGCGCGCGTCCCGGCGCAGGGGTTGTTGGTCAACGGCGCGTCGGTGGGCAGCGTGCTGGAACAACTCCAGTTGGCGGCAACCTTGCCGGCTGCCACACCTGCCCTCATCTGCTCGATCCCCAGTCTGGATGAGCTAGCTGTCGAAGCGGGCGCTGCTCACCATCTGGTCAAGCCCGTGGCGCGGGATAAGCTGCTGGCCGCGCTGGATCAGCTTGGCATCACCGAGGGCACTGTGTTGGTTGTGGACGATGAGCCGGATGCGCTTCAACTCTTTGGCCGGATGTTGGCGTCCTACCACCGCGGCTACCGGGTCTTGTTGGCGCGTGACGGGCGCGAAGCGCTGGCAATCTTACAGGAGGTGCGCCCGGCCGTGATCTTGCTGGACCTCATCATGCCGGGCATGGATGGCTTTCAACTGTTGGCAGAACGCAACCGTGAACCGGCTTTGCAACAGATTCCTGTGGTTGTCATCTCGGCGCAGGACCCGACGCGCCAGCCCATTGTCAGCAATGCGCTGGCGATCACCCAGGGGGGTGGTCTTTCGGTGCGCCAGTTGCTCAAGTGTATTGAATTTATCGCTACTCAACTGACACCGCTACCGGTAAAGCCCGATGTGGCCTGATCAAGGGCGCGCAACAACTGCGCTCGACCCACCGGCTTGCGGAGAAAGTGCGCTGCCCCCAGCACCCGCGCCAGACCTTCCTGCGAGAGAATCGTACAGACGATGACCGGGATCTGCCGGGTCTGCGGATGCTCACGCAGGCGCCCCAGGATCGTCCAGCCGTCTTCGGCCGGCATCATCACGTCGAGCACGATGGCCTGCGGCGCCAGCTCTTGGGCCAGGGCCAGCCCCTGTTGGCCGTCCTGCGCGCCGGCGAAGCGGTAGCGACTCCCGGCCAGGTAGCGGCGCAACAGTTGTTGGGTGTCGGCGTTGTCGTCGATCACGAGCACAGTCGCCTGCTCCATCACCGGCAGCCGGACCGTGGCACAGAAGCGCCGGGCCGGGCCACTCTGCGTCTCCAACCTGCCGTTGCACAAGTTGACCAGTTCGGCGGCCATCGCCAGTTGCTCCGCCGGTTCGTCGGCAAGGCGCGCCGGCCGCTCACCGTCACCGCTGCCCTCGATCTGAATCGCCAATTGTTCTGAGCCGGTCGTGACCTGAATCTGCACAGTGCCGCCAGGGCCTTGCTGGATCGCCGCGGTGAGAATATCGAGCAGCGCCTGGCGTAGCAGCGGCAGTTGGACAGCAATGGGGGGAATGGGATCAGCAATCGCAGCGGAAACCGACACCTGTACAGCCGTCGCCAATGGCGCAACAGTCTCGATCAACTCGGCGATGAATGCGCCGAGCTGAATGACCGCAGCCGGTGCCGATTCGCGCAGGTGATCAAGTTCCTGCTGGCGCGTCGGCATGGATGGCGGGTTTGCAGGCTCAGGAGCGTGGGCCTCAGCCGACTTATCCTGGTGATCAAGCCGGTATATGGCCCACAGATGGGCGGCCAGTTCTTCGCGGGCAACCTGTTCTTCGCGCTGCAACTGGCGCGTGCTCAGCCCCAGGTCGAGGGCAACCTGATTTTGCGGCAACTGTTCCGTATAGCGGCGGCGCAGAATCTGGTAGAGCCGCCAGGCGCGCGAACCAAAGGGCGCATCGATCTGCGGGCGCAACGAGTCGATCGCGGTGAGGATCGCCCGCTGCAAAGCCGCCGCCGGATTGCGCTCCTGCTCCAGCGCCAGACGCTTGACCAGCGGGCTTGCACATAGGATCGCAGGGCTATAGAGGTGGTTGAGCACCGTTCGAAGCTGCGCCTCAAAAGCGGCGCGGTCGTCTTGCATGGTTTCTTATACCAATGTCGTCTGCTTGTCGTCTCTATGGCGGGAATCTGCCCAAAAGTGATCAGAAATCTGTTACAATGGGGAAGCTACCTGTGCCAGTTCGAAGATGACAGTCCCAAAACGTGCCACAGATCATTATACAGGCAACAGAGCCTTTGAACAAGGCGTTCTGGCGCGTTTCTGGACAAGATGGCGGCTTGTCTTACTGTCGTTCATGTTCTAAGATGTACCTAAAGGAGCAAAACCAATGTCTACCCAACCTACCATGACGCGGCGTCACTTTCTGTTTACGTCGGCTACGGTTGCAACCGGCGCACTGTTAGCGGCCTGTGCTGCACCGGCGGCTGCACCGGCATCACAAGCCGGCGAGACAAGCGGCGCAGCGGCAGAACTGATCGAATTGACCCTCATGGAGCCCGACCGCGAACTGAGCAACCAGGTCAGAGCGATCACCCTCGAACGGTTCAATGCCCAGATGGAGGCGGATGGCAAGCCGTGGCGGGTGGTCGACACCGTCGGCCCAGCCACCGACAACGACCTGCGCACCAAGCTCACCCTCGATGCTGCGGCGGGCACCCTGCCTGACCTTTTCAACATGCATTCCTCTTGGGTGGCTGACTTTGCCGCCGCCGGCTATCTGCTCGACATGGGTCCCTATTTGGAGCAGTGGGCCGATTGGGACAAGATCTACGATGTATTGAAACCACTGGCAACCTACGACGGCATGATCGTGGGCATCCCCGGCGGCACCACCTTCACCTGGTACTACCGTAAGGATGTGCTGGAAGGCGCCGGCATCCCCATCGACCAACCGCAGACGTGGGAAGATTTCTACGCCGTCTGTGATCAGATCAAGACGCAGACCGATGCGGTGCCGTGTGGCTTGCCGGGGGCGACGCCCTGGGGTGGCGGCACCTGGGCCGAAGGGTTCCGTATGGTCTGGCTGAGCTTTGACGGCACCATCTTCGACGAGGCGGACGGCAAGTGGGTGGTGAGCAGCCCCAACCTGCTCAAGGCGCTCCAGGTCTACGAGACATTGGCGCAAAACGAGTGGCTGACCGTAGACGAGTTGTTGACCCCCAACCCGTGGGAGCCGATCAAGTATCAGATGTTCCCCGAGGGCACCTGCGCGCTTGTCACTGGCGGCGACTGGCAGTGGGAATTTGACTGGGGGCCGAACGGTGCCACACCGATCGAGGGGCTCTTTGAGCGGGTGGATCGGTGGCAATTCCCGGCGGAAGATGGCAATGCATTTACCTACGTGCAGGGCAGTGTTGGCACAGGCGTGTCAGCAAACACCGAGACGCCCGACGGTTGCGCCGAATACATCACCTTTGCAGCATCGCCCGATCTGAATTGCGATTTGCTGGACATCTATGTCGGCGGCCCCTCCAACCGCCGGGATTTTGCCGAGCTCTGCCCGGCCTACACCGAGGTCGTCAACGGCAAGATGCACCAGGCCAGCCAGCTCTTCGAAACCGGTCGCACCTACAAGTTCGAGCGCGTCGGCACGCAACGGCTGGCCGACGGCATCGCCCGCGCCACCGAGGACATCATCACCGGGACGTTGAGCGCCGAGGAGGCCATGGCCGCCTTTGCCGACACCATGATCGAGGCCCTGGGTGAGGAGATGGCGAAGAAAGCGTAATGCGTAATGCGTAATGCGTAAGCTATATTCCAGTCGCAGTCACCCGGATTACGGATTACGCGTCACGCATTACGCATTAAGGAAATCCCATGACCCGCCTGCAAAACCGTACCTTGTTTCTGTTCTTGACACCGGCGCTGCTGATGATCACCGTCTTCACCTTGTTGCCGGCGTTGTGGGCAGTCTATATCAGCTTTACCGACCTGGCGCTGGCCGGCCCCAAGGCGTTGAACTACGGCTTTATTGGGCTGCGCAATTACGAAAAGCTCTTTTCGGACCGGAACTTTCACAACTCTATTTCGCTCTCGCTCCAATACACCCTCTACACCAACTTGGGCCAGTTTTTGATCGGTCTCACGACAGCGTTGATTTTGAACCGGCGCCGACTACGCGGGCAAAACCTCCTGTTGGCCGTCATCGTCCTGCCGATGGTGATACCGGGGATCACACAGGCGTTGATCTGGTCTTCGATGCTGGGGGCGGGCGAATTTGGCACCCTCAACCGGATGCTTAGCCTGGTGGGGGTTGAGCCGGTGTTGTGGACGCGCCAGGTGCCCATGCTCTCCATCGTGCTGGTCAATTTTTGGAACAACTCGGGCTTTGCCATGATCCTCTTTCTGGCCGGGCTGGAGAGCATCCCGCGTGAGGTGATCGAGTCGGCGACCATCGATGGGGCCAACGGCTGGCAACTCTTGACGCGCATCAAGCTGCCGCTGATCCGCTATGTTCTGCTGCTCTGGTTGCTGCTCAACACGATTGGCTGTTTTGGCATGTTCGACCTGGTCTTTGCCCTGACCCGCGGCGGGCCGGGCAATGCGACAGAGTTGGTAGGCATTTACGTGTACAACCAGGGCTTTCAGTTCTTTGAACTGGGCTATGGCAGCGCGGCAGCTCTGGTCATGCTGGTGATCAGCCTGTTCCTGGCGCTCATCTACGTGCGTCTGATGCGGGTGGAGTTTTAGGTGCATCGCACGCCCTGCGTGCAACGCACCAGCGAGGAGAAAAGTAGTGGCAAGTCAGATGCAATCTGTCAGGGTCGAACAGAAAGGGACGGCCAGCCAGATCGAGCGTGGCGTTCTGTTGCGCCAACGTCTTGATATCGGAGCCGTCTACCTCTTTCTGGTGATCTTTTCGATTTTTATTTTGATCCCATTTATCTGGCCGTTGTTGAGTGCATTTACCCACAAACCAGAGAATGTCTCCAGCCTCTATCTCTACTGGCCGGAACGGTTTACGCTCGACCACTTTTACAATGCGATTTTGGGTCGGGGACAGGCGCTCGTCCTGTTGCGGAATAGCATTATCATCACCGTGAGCAGTGTGACCCTGGCGCTCTGTTTTTGCGCCCTGGGCGGCTATGCCCTCTCGCGGGGCAGCTTTCAATTCAAACGCCCGTTGATGTTTGGCATCCTGCTTATCCAGATTATCCCCGGCACAGCCACGGTGCTGCCGTTCTATCTCATCATGCGCGAGCTTGGGCTGCTCAACACGATGACGGGGGTGGTGCTAGGTCTCGCAACGGGGCAGATCCCGTTTATGCTCTGGGTCATGAAAGGCTTCTTTGACACCGTGCCCATCGAACTGGAAGAGGCGGCCTGGCTCGACGGGGCAAACCGCTTCCAGACGCTCACACGCATCGTCTTTCCGTTGGCGTTGCCGGGTGTGGGCGCGGCGGCGATCCTGGCCTTCAACGCTGGCTGGGCAGCTTTCTTTTTGCCGCTGATCATGCTCAACAATGCCGACAAGTTTGTCATGCCACTGGGCCTCTTCCGGGCGTTAATTGCCTATACCAACCTTGATTATGGTATGCTTAATGCCATGGCGCTCTTGTACATGCTGCCCTCGTTTTTGATCTTTATCTTTGCCCGCCAATATCTCATCCGCGGCACGATGGCCGGGGCGATGGCTGGGCAGTGACGTGATGCGTAATGCGTAATCCGTAATGCATACTCTATAATTTGCCTGCACGAGAGACACATCACGCATTACGCATCACGCATTACAATTTGATCAAACGTTTATTTGTTTTCGCGATCCCATGCCTAACAACACCACAACTACACCTCCTGTCCGCACAGCGATGATCGGCTGTGGCCGTATGGCCCTGGGCCACATTCGCACCCTTCTGTCCCAACAGACAACCACCCAACTCAGCGTGCTCTGCGAACCATCGCCGGCAGCCTACGCCAGGGTGTGCGAGCTTTTCACCGGGCAAGGGCTGGCCCCGCCGCCGAATGAACCGGACCTTAACCGGCTGCTCGACCGCTACGGTGCGGAACTCGATGCTGCCTTTATCATCACCCCGCACGCCTACCACTACACCCAGACCAAGGCGTGTATGGAAGCCGGGCTAGATGTGCTGCTCGAAAAGCCCATGGTGGTTAGCGCCGCCGAGGCCGAGGGCTTGATGGCGACGCGCGACCAAACTGGCCGGCTGCTCGTTGTCGCCTTTCCTGGCAGCCTCTCACCCCAGATCCGCACCGCGGTGCAGATGTTGCGCGGCGGCGAACTGGGGACGATCCTGACGATTTCGGGCCTGTCGTGGGAGAACTGGCGCACACCCAACATTGGAACCTGGCGCCAACAGCCGGAGCTTTCCGGCGGTGGCTTCTTTTTCGACACCGGCGCCCACATGCTCAACACCATCACCGACCTGGCCGGCGAAGATTTTGCCGAGGTGGCTGCCTGGTTCGACCCGCGTGACACACCGGTAGAGGTGCTTGGCGTGGTCATGGCGCGGCTCCGTTCCGGCGCGCTGGTGACGATGCACGCCTGTGGCGACACATGCACCCGCTCCACCTCGGATGTGCGCGTCTTCTGCACACAAGGCATCCTGTTTACCAATATTTGGGGCCACTTCCTCACTGTCCAACGCCCCGGCCAGAGCCAGCCCGAGCCGGTGGAGGCGCCCAAGTCGCTGGGTGTCTGGCAGCAGTTCCTGGCTGTGCGCAATGGCGAGATCGCCAATCCCTGCCCGCCCGAAGTGGGGCTGCGTATGGCTCGCTTGTGGGATGCCATCCGGGCGTCGGCGGCGCAGGGCGGGAAGATCGTTTCTGTCAACCTATGAGCCAAACGCAGCCATCGATTGGGGTGATCATTCGCCCTAGCCTCTACAGTGAACTCTTCACACCCGCTTCGGACGCCAGGTTGCGCGCCCTGGGCAACGTTCATTTTCACCAACAAGAACAGAACCTTAGCGGGGCCGAATTGGCCCACCAGCTCCCCGCCTATGATATACTTATAACGGGTTGGGGCTCGCCCCGGTTTACCGACGAGGTGCTGGCTGCCGCCGGGCGCCTCAAGCTCATCGCTCACACCGCCGGGAGTATCAAAGCTATGCTGCCGCCTGCTCTCTTTGAGCGGGGGATTGCCGTAACCCACGCGGCGAGCGCCATTGCGCCGGCTGTGGCCGAAATGACGTTGCTGCTCATCTTGCTCAGCTTGCGCCAGGCACACAAGCTCGACCGGCAGCTAAAAGCGGGTGGCGCGTGGGAGACAAGCAAGACGCTTGGGATGGGCCGGGAACTGGCCGGCAGCCGGGTCGGCGTGGTCGGCGCCGGCTACACGGGCCGCTGTGTGATCAAGCTGCTGGCCGCGCTCGACGCCGAGGTGTGGGTCTATGATCCCTATCTCAGCGCCGAACGGGCCGCGGAGCTAGGTGTGCGCCCGGTAGCGCTGGACGAATTACTGGCCAACTGCCCCATCGTCACCCTGCAGGCGCCGCCTACCCAGGAGACTTATCGCATGATCGGGGCGCGCGAGTTGCGCCTGTTGCAGGATGGCGCGATCTTTATCAACACGGCCCGCTCGCATCTGGTAGACCAGGAAGCGCTGCTGGCCGAACTGCGTACGGGGCGCATCCAGGCCGCGCTCGATGTCTTCGACCAGGAGCCGCTGCCGCAAGAACACCCGTTGCGCAGCCTGGATAATGTCATCCTCACCCCGCATGTGGCTGGCGCCTCGCGGCAGGCTCGCCTGCGCCAGGGGCAGACGGTTGTCGAGGAGATCGAGCGTTTTCTGGCTGGTCAGCCGTTGCGCTATCGGGTAACAAGTGATATGCTCGATACAATGGCATAGCCGTTACACGATTGATTTTGGGGACGACCCGCTATGGCAACCTATGTCCTTGTTCACGGGGCAACCGGGGGCGGCTGGCAGATGCGCCCGCTGGCTGTGGCGCTACAGGCGGCCGGTCACTATGTTCAGCGGCCTACGCTCACCGGTCTCGGCGAACGCTCCCATCTGCTTCGCCCCGAGATCGATCTGGCAACGCATGTGCAAGACATCGTGAACGTTTTGCAGTATGAAGACTTACACGAGGTGATCCTGGTGGGAAAAAGTTACAGCGGTATCGTCATTACCGGTGTGGCCGAGCAGACGCCGGAACGGCTGGCTCACCTGGTCTATCTCGATGCTCTGGTGCCAGGGGATAGACAGTCGTTTTTGGAGATCCTGGGGCCAGAGGTGGCAGAACGTATGGCAGAGAGAGTACGCGAACGAGGCGACGGCTGGCGGCTGCCGGCGGATCGCTCGGTCGAGCCGCGGCTGGCAGACCACCCCTTCGGCTCCCTGACCCAGCGGATCGCGCTGAGCAACCCCGCAGCGGCGCGGCTGCCCCGCACCTATATCCGCTGCACCGCTGTCCCGGCGCATACGCCCCACGCCCGCGTGACCGCTGCCTCAGCCCAGCGCGCCGTGGCAGCGGGCTGGCGCTATCGGGAACTGCCGGCCGATCACAATCCCGAGAGTGTGCCGGCACCGGAACTGGTTCAATTTCTGCTGGAGCTGGCTGGCTGAGCCGGGCCCCGAACTGTAAAGGGCCATCCTGATTATTGGTACCACTGTATTCACGGTTTACACTTTACAATTCAACAGTGACGATTGATGATGGATGCAAAATCGAAAGTGCGCATCGCCATGATCGGCGCTGGCTCCATGGCCAATCGCGTTCATTACCCATCGCTCGCCTCGTTTGCGGATGTAGAGATTGCCGCCCTCTGTGATATTGACGAGCGGCGGCTGTTGGCAACGGCCAACAAGTATGAGATCGAGGGTCGCTACACCGATTACCGCAAAATGGTCGAAGAGGTAGCGCCCGACGCCATTTATGCCATCGGCCAGCCGCACATCATGTATGACATTTGGGTCTGGTGTCTGCAACAGGGCTTGAACCTGTGCATCGAAAAACCGATGGGCATCACGCTGCACCAGGCGCGGGTGTTGGCGCACCTGGCCGAGCAACACAACTGTATCACACAGGTGAGCTTTCAGCGGCGCACCTGCCCGATGGTCGTCCAACTGCGCAACGAATGTCTCAGGCGTGGCCCGCTTGTCCATGCCGAATGCCACTTTTTCAAGTGGGAGCCACAACCCTATTTGCACGCCCGCGACCACCTGATGGATGACGGCGTCCATGCCATCGACACGTTGCGCTGGATGTGCGGCGGCGAGGTCGTTGGGGTCGAAAGCCGGTGTAAGCGCATCGGTACTCCGGACATCAACTTTATCTCGGCGTTCCTCGAATTCGACAACGGCGCCACCGGCGTCTTGATCAACAGTTGGACCAGCGGCCGGCGTATCTTCAGGGTCGAGATGCACGCACCCGGTATCTGCGCCGAGGCCGAACACGAGGGCAAGGGTCGCCTCTATGCCGATGGCGACACAACAGGCCGGGAATTCGACACGCGCACGGTCGCCGGCAGCGATGAACTCTACGTCTACGCCGGCTTCCAGGCCAAGAACCGCGAGTTCATCGACGCCGTCAAGCAGGGAACACAGCCGCAAACACACTTTGGCGATGCCCTCAAAACGATGGAGGTCGCTGAGACCATCCTGGCCCAAAGCCTATTACAAAATAGAGTACGGTAGTCGTATTTTCAAACAAAGCCCACAGAAACCTCTGCGCTCTCCGTGAAATCTCTGTGTTCTCTGTGTTGCTGCTTTTTCTTGCCTGTTCCAGTACTTTGCTGAGGATACCCACGAGGTGTGGTAACGATGGGTGCTATACACTTGCCGGCCCGTTTTGCCTTGATAAATGGCCGTATCGTCCTACCAGGGGAGGTGGTTAGCCACCGTGCGCTGCTGGTCGAAGATGGGCGCATCGTGGGCGCCGTTCCCGTTGCGGAGCTGCCGGCCAGCACAGCACAGATCGATGTGGGTGGCCGGCTGATCACACCCGGCCTGGTCGACATCCACGTCCACGGCGCTCAAGGGCACATGTTCAACGACGCGACTGTGCAGGCTTTTGAGGCGATTTTGTCTGAAAATGCACGGCGCGGGGTGACAAGCCTGCTGGCAACCACCGTGAGCGACGCCATCGACAATCTGGTCGCTGTGCTGGACCTGGCCCGCGAGTGGATGCAAGATCAAGCCGGCGGCGCCCAACTGCTCGGTGTCCATATCGAAGGGCCTTACTTTGCGTTGGCGCAGGCGGGCGCCCAAGACCCGGCCCATATCCGCAACCCCAACGATGGCACAGCCGAACGTCTGCTTGCCTTTCACGACATCATCCGCATCTTCACCTATGCGCCCGAACTGCCCGGCGCCCTCGACCTGACCCACCGGCTCATCGAGCTGGGTATCGTTCCTGCCGCCGGCCACAGTGCGGCGCGTGAGGAGGATGTCCGCCCGGTGATCGACGCCGGCCTACGCCACATGATCCACCTCTGGAGCGCCCAATCGACCATCATCCGTGAAGGGCCATGGCGCAAGCTGGGGCTGGTCGAGGTCTCGCTCACCGACGAGCGGCTCACCGGCGAGATCATCGCCGACGGCAAGCACCTGCCACCCACCCTGATGAAGCTGGCCTACAAGTGCCTCGGTCCCGACCGCCTTTGCGCCATCTCCGATGCAACCAGCGGCGCCGGCCTGCCGGACGGGTCACGTTTCCGCATTGCCGGCCTGATATGCGATGTGTACGACGGCGTGGGGATGCTGCCCGACCGCACCGCTTTCGCCGGCAGCACCACGCTGCTCAACCAGATGATCCCCATCCTGGTGCAACAGGTTGGCATCCCCTTGCACGAGGCGGTGCGCATGGCGAGCCTGACACCGGCGCGGGTGATCGGCGTGGCGGAACATAAGGGCAGCCTCGAACCGGGCAAAGATGCGGATATCGCCATCTTCAACGGTGACTTCACAGCGTGGGGGACGATCATCGGCGGGCAGGCGGCCAGCGGATTTTGACGAAAGAACGTAGAACGATTATCGGTAGGCTGTCAGTGGATTCTGACCCAGATTGAATGGATTGCAAAATGGCTCAACCAACACCCATCAAGACCTTGCAGGTGGACCAGCTACCCGTTGCCATCTATGCGGATCGGGCGGCGCTTGGCCAGGCGGCGGCGTATGAGGCGCGGCGCGTCATTCAGGCTGCGATCGCTAGCCGTGGCGCGGCCAATATCATCCTCGCTACCGGCAACTCGCAACTTACCTTTCTCCATGCCCTGCGTGACCTCGACGGCATCGACTGGGCGAGGGTAACCGTCTTTCACATGGATGAATATGTGGGGATCGATCCAAGCCACCCGGCGAGCTTTCCCCTCTTTCTGCGCCAACACATTCTAGACCAGGTGCAGCCGGGCCGGTTCTACCCGGTGCCGGGCCAACCCGCCGATGTGGACGCAGCGTGCCGGGAGTATGAGGCGCTGCTCCGGGCGCACCCGGCCGATCTGGTGGCAATGGGGTGGGGCGAAAACGGGCACATTGCATTCAACGACCCGCCCTACGCCAACTTCGACGACCCGGTGTGGGTCAAGGTCGTTGAACTCGCCGAGGCGAGCCGCCGCCAACAGGTGGGCGAAGGCCACTTCAAAACGCTCGACGATGTGCCGACGCATGCCATTACGCTGACTGTGCCGGCGTTGCTAGCGCCCAGGCGCATCCTCTGCATCGTGCCCGAGGCGCGTAAGGCGGTGGCTGTGCGTGACTGCCTGACGCTGCCCATCAGTGAGGAGCGCCCGGGGTCGATCCTGCGTACGGTCGACCATGCTCAACTCTATCTTGACCCTGATTCGGCCACGCTACTCGAGGGATAGATTACACTTCAATGCTTTGAAGGATGCACCAACCATGTCCAACCAGTTCACGCTTCACCTTCGCAGCTGGGAGTTGACACAGGACGCGGGCGGCCACAATCAGTGGCAAGAAAAAGTCGTCACCAGACAGGTCAACACCCCTAAGACGGCGATCATCATCTGCGACATGTGGGACAAACATTGGAGCCGCGGCGCCAGCGAACGAGTCGACGCCATGGCGCCGCGCATGAACCAGGTCATCGCCGCGGCCAGGGCAAAGGGGGCGTTGATCATCCACGCACCGTCAGACACGATGGACTTCTATGCCGCTGTCCTGGCGCGCCAGCGCATACTGGCCGTTCCACCGGTCGAACCACCGCCGCCACTCGACCACACTGACCCGCCCCTCCCCATCGATGATTCCGACGAAGGCTCAGACACAGGCGAGACCACCACCTTCAAAGCCTGGAGTCGCCAGCATCCGGCGCTGGCAATCGACCAGGCGCACGACTTTATCTCCGACAACGGCGGGCAGGTCTACAGCATTTTGCAGCAACAGGGCATCGATCAGGTGCTGATCATGGGCGTGCATACCAATATGTGCGTGCTGCGCCGCTCGTTTGCCATCAAGCAGATGGTCAAGTGGGGTGTCAACATTGCCCTGGTGCGCGACCTGACGGACACCATGTACAACCCCGCCATGCCCCCCTACGTCAGCCATGACGAGGGTACGCGGCTGGTGGTGGAGTATATCGAGAAGTTCTGGTGCCCATCGATTGTGAGTGAGGATCTCGTAATGCGTAACGCGTGATGCGTATGCTGAAAATTGGTGCTATCCTCCACGCATCACGCATTACTCGTCAGAACAAGGAATTAATCTTGAGACAACTTCAAGGCAAAAAGATGTTGATCACCGGCGCCAGCAGTGGCTTTGGCCGGGGGATTGCGCTGGCCTGCGCCGCCGCCGGGGCCGATCTGGCGCTGGTTGGGCGGGATCAGGGGCGGCTCGACGAGGTGGCTGGGTTTGTCCGCAACGAAGGCAGCCAGGCAGTGATTTGTGTGGCCGACATCGCCGTAGAGGCGCAGGTACTGGCGACCGTGACCCAGGCGATAGAGGCGTTGGGCCGCATCGACGTGCTGGTCAACAATGCCGGCATGAATGTCACCCAGCGCAGCATCAAAGACACCAGCAGCGAACAATGGCGGCAGTTGATCGAGGTCAACCTGACGGCGGCGTTTCTCTTCACCAAAGCCGTGTTACCGGAGATGGTTGCCCGTGGGGAGGGGACGATCATCAACGTGGCTTCGCGGGCGGCGCTGCATCCGCACCTGGCGGGCGGCGTGGCCTACAGCACCTCCAAACAGGGAATGGACGCCCTCACCCAGGTCACCAACGAGGAAGCCAACCCGCACGGGGTACGCGCCTGTCTGCTCTGCCCTGGCGTCGGCAATACGCCACTGCTCGACCGCCGCCCGGTTCCGCCGCCACAGGAACAACGGCTCAAGATGCTCCAGCCCGAAGACCTGGGCGCCGTCGTCGTGCTAATTGCGTCGCTGCCCCCGCGCGTCAATATCGATCTGGTCTCCATGCGGCCAACCCGGCTGTGACGTCTCTGTGAACGACGCAAATATAGCGAAGATGAAGCTCTTCAATCCCCCAACCTGGCGAAGCCACGAGAAAAAGCGGAACACAGAGAACACAGAGAAGTCACAAAGAAGACCGAGTTTTTCTCTGTACGCTCTGGGCCATCTCTGTGTTCTCTACGTCGCTGCTGTTTTTCACTTCGACTCGTGCATCAACACCAAATGGCGGGGTCTGTCGAGCCTATTTTGCGAACAAAGTCTTTGTTGGTCAAAGGTTCATCTCGCCCATCCAAAGGAGCTAACGAATGAACTCACGCCCCTCATTTGCCGTCTTTGTCAAACCCTGGAAACACCTGTCGATCCCCGAAGTGGGCGCCCACGTAAAACGGCTGGGCTTCGACCTGATCGAACTGCCTGTCCGCCCCGGTTTTGCCTGCCAGCCGGAGACTATCGAGCGGGACCTGCCGCAGGCCGTGCGCATGCTGGCCGACCTGGGTGTGCGCGTGCTCAATGTCACCGTCGCCTTGTCGCTGGATGATGAGCGGCTCTACGCTGCCAGTGCAGAAGCCGGCATCCGCATGAACCGCGTGATCTTTGGCCGGAACGGGCTTCCCTATTGGGAAGCAGAAGCTCGGGCGCGCCGCCAACTGGATGCAGCGTTGCCTTTTTGCGAAAGGTATGGCTTTCAGATTGGCATCCAGCATCACTATGGCAACTCGGTGCCGGTCAATTCTATGGGGCTATACAACCTGGTGAAGGATTACAACCCACGTCATGTCGGCGCCATCTGGGACCCGGCGCACAATGCGCTCCAGGGCGAGGATCCCGACAGCGGGCTGGACATGGTGCGCTCGCACCTATGCGTTATCAACCTGAAGAATGCCTATTGGCGGCGCACAAGCGGGCCAGAGGCCGAAGTTGCCGAGTGGCAGGTCTACTGGACATCGGGTCGCCAGGGCCGGGCCTCGTGGCCGGCGGTGGCGACCAAGGTCAAGGCGATGGGCTACACCGGCCCGATCTGCTTCTCGGCGGAGTACAGCGCCGAACACGAGGTAGATCGGCTGATTGCCGAAGATCTGGCCTTTGCCCGAGTGATTTTGGGTTAACCTGCTCGCTCACGGGTCCTTCTTTTTGTCCGCCTTGTCTACATTCGAAAGCAGCGTGGCGATCCACCGGGTGCGGTCGAATTGCCGGCATGCCGGCATGTCATGATGATGAGGATCGTAAGCGGCACGCTGAGCAAGGCGCCGGCAATGCCCCACAACCAGCCCCAAAAAACCAGCGAAAACAAGATGACCAGTGGCGATGGCGCCAGATATTTGCCCTGAACCAGCGGCTCCACAACCCCACTCATAATCAACTGCATCCCGCCCAGGATCACCAGGGTCAGCAGCGCCAGCCACCACTCATCCAACTGCACAAATGCAAAAAGAACGGGGAAAATGATTGCAATAATCGAGCCTAGCGAGGGGATGTAGTTCAAGAGAAAGGCAATCAGCCCCCAGATGAAGGCAAAATCCAGACCAATGAGCCAGGTGGTGACGCCCGTCAGCACGCCGGTGGCGATGCCGATCCCCGTATGGACAACAATAAAGCGATGAAAGTTGTTGGTGATCTCGTGAGCCACATCGAACCAATGACCGTCTGCCCCAGCCGGCAAGATCATACCTAGTTTGCGCTGGTAATTCTGCACTTCGGGGAGGCCCAATGCCAGGTAGGCAATGACCAGCGCAACCCCGCCGGCCACAGAAAAAATCGTTCTCATCATCCACATCATGAAATCCTGGCCCTCAACGGTCGCTTGCTCTGGGTCTCGCCCATCCCCTTCCTGTGTAAGACCAGGCACCACAATGCCGTAGCGTTCCGCCACACGCAGATAGTGTTCATATTCCTCGGCATATTGCGGCCATTTCTGGGCAATCTGAAGACCGCTGAGCCACAGAGCCCCTACAAATAAGGCGATGACGGTGAGAAATGTAAGTAGGGTCAGACCGACGGCGAGGCTCTGCGGCATCCTGTCCTGGAGACGGTGTTGCAGGGGCCAGAAGATTGCGATCAGGAAGAGGCCAAAGACAAAGGGCAACATCACTGCGGCAGCCAGCTTGAACGCCGCCATAATGACGATCACCGTGAGGATGGCGACTAGCGGCAGCATCCGGTGCAACCGCCCCGCAATGCGGTGGGTTGGTTCAATGAGGGAATTCTCCTCGCCCGCCATTCCCGTCTTCTTTCCAATCAATGCACGCTGTGACGGTTGGCCCGCAGGTCGTGGATAGTCTGCATTTCGTTGTCGCTCAACTCGAAATCGAAGATGTCAAAGTTGGCGCGCCGGTGTTCGTCGCTACCGGCCTTGGGGATCGTCGCCACGTTCTGTTGGATCGACCAGCGCAGCACGACTTGAGCCGGTGTCTTACCGTGCGCTGCGCCAATCGCCTGGAGCGCCGGGTCCTCCAGCACTTTGCCCCTGGCTAACGGGCTGTAGGCCGTAAAGAGATAGTCCAGTTCGCGCGCCTGGGCGAGGAGGTCATCCTGCGGATAGTAGGGGTGATACTCTACTTGGTTGCAGAAGATCGTGGCGTGTTGTCTGGCCTCCTCGACCAACGCCGGGGAGAAATTGCTCACCCCAATGTGGCGAATGCTGCCGGCGTTTTGTAGCTCGCGCAGCGCGCCCAGTGTCTCACCCAGCGGAACGTCGACATTGGGCCAGTGTAAGAGCATCAGGTCGACGTACTCGGTGCCAAGCAGGCGCAGACTCTCATGTGTGCTCGAAATTGTCTTGGTGTGGATAAAATTCTGCGGGCGCACTTTGGTGACCAGGAAAATCTCTTCACGCGAGACCTTGCTGTTGCGGATCCCTTGCCCCACCTCGGCTTCATTCCGATAGCCCTGCGCCGTATCGATATGCCGGTAACCGAGCGCCAACGCATGTTCGACGCCGCGAACACACGCCTCACCAGTAAGTGGCCAGGTACCAAACCCCAGCGCCGGCACCGACTCCCCCTGAACCGTGATGGACTGCATGATGATGACCTTGCTCCTTTCTTTCCATAGAATAACCACTGGCAGATATAAAGATGTAGGTAGACAGGTAGCAATCACCTATTTACCTGTCTACCTGTCTACCTATTTATCCGTAGTACCAACCTATTTCCGTTCAACTCCCAACTTCTCTCTACGCATCCTGCCGGTGCAGCAGCGTCAATTCGACTAGATTTTCCAGCAATTGGCGGATAAACTTGCAGGCTGCCTCATCGGTCAGCCGCCCGTTGACAAACCTTTCCTTTGCTTCGGCTACAAGCACCTCCGGCTTCATGACCGTCGGCATCTGGTTGTAGGCAAGCACTTGACGCAAGGCAGCCTGCGCCCGCGCCGTGCCAAACTGGCCGGTGGTCGTGCCCATGATGGCAACTGGTTTCTGTTGTAACACCGATTTGCCGGGCGGGCGTGACGCCCAATCGAGCGCATTCTTGAGCACCCCAGGAATGCTGTGCTGGTACTCTGGGGTAGCGATCAGAAGCGCATCGGCCCGGCGGATCGACTCCTTGAACGCCCTTACTGGTTCGGGATCACCCTCTGCCTCGACATCGGCGTTGAATGGGGGAATTTCACCGATAGTATAGATGTCAATTTCCATTGCTGCGGGTGCTACGGCCTGAGCGGCGTGCAAGAGCGCACGATTATAAGAGTCTTGTCGTAGACTGCCGGAGATGCCCAGGATGTGCAGAGTACGGTCAGGTTGGTTGCGCATCGAATTCTCCTTTTATCTTAACACGTGGACAAGCATTCCGGGAAAGGACCGGCGCCAGTTTGCATGAACGGCGCCTCCCTGACCCCGGGCGCCCGCTGGGCGCGGAATGCGGGTTCTGTGGTCGCCCCCAATTTCGGACAGACCCCGCATCTGTACAGGCAAGCAGAGAAGTGCAAACAGTTGCTACCCTCTGATTTCCGCACAAATCGAGAGAAGGGTCAATCGATCTAGATACAAGATCAGGGTCTGAGTGGTTGAGGAAATATCGTTGTCGAATCGAGAATCGCCGCCTGCTTTTGGCGCAACTTGACAGGCGCCGGGTACTCCGCTTATTATTTCACCGTCAAAATGTTCTTTATAGAAGCATTCCAAAACATAATGTCACTGTCCACATCTGAGAACACAGCCGAAGCCCTGGCCGGAGAGGCCATTCACAAATTTCTGATCCTCCACCGTTATCTGCGCCAATATGCCCGTCAGATGGATGAGCGTGGGGTGCGCCCGCGTGAATTCTCGGTGCTGCGTTTCCTGATCGAATCTGGGCCAGCGACGGTAGGCCAGGTGCAGGAGTATCTTTATTGCAGCGCCAGCGTGGCCTCGACGGTCATCGCCGGGCTAGAGGAGCGGGGCTTTGTCACCCGCACCCGCTCGGCCGAAGACAACCGCGTGGTGATCGTCGAACTGACGCCGGCCGGCGAGGAAGCGGCCAGCACCACGCCCCTCGGCGGGATCGTGCTCCTGCGCCGCCGGTTGCGGGCGCTGCCTGAGGAGCGGCTCGCCGTCATCAACGCCGCGCTCACTGACATCATGCAACTCATGGAGGTTACCGAAAGCGAATGAGATCGTTACGCCGGATTATCCGCTTTGTGGAGCCATACCGCTGGGTGCTCATCATCGGGCTGGCGCTGGTCGTCCTCCCGGTGGCCATGGAGTTGCTGGTGCCGCGGCTGCTCCAGTACATCATCGACCAGGGTATTCGCCCTGGCGATATGGGAGCGATCTGGCGCGGCTCGATGGTCATGTTTGTCTCGGCGCTGGCCGGGGCACTGGCCACGCTGGGGCAGGGTTTTTATCGGGCGCGCCTCTCGCAGTGGATCGCCTACGACATGCGCAACGAGTTGTTCACCCACATTCAGAAGCTCTCGTTTGCCAACCTGGACGAGATGCAGACCGGCCAGTTGATGACGCGCGTCTCCAGCGATGTGGATATGGTGCGTATGTTTGCCAGCGCCGGTCTGGCCCTGCTCTTACGCGCCATCCTCATGATTGTGGGCAGCGTGATCCTCATGTTGCTTACGGATTGGCAGTTGACGCTGGTTGTCTTTGTGTTGCTGGCGGCGGCCAGTCTGGTAATCCGCACGATCATGGTGGCGGCGCGGCCGCTCTTTACGGTGGTGCAGGAGAAACTATCGGCGCTCAACACCGTGGTGCAGGAAAATCTGGCCGGTGCGCAGGTGGTCAAGGCCTATGTGCGCGAACGTTTCGCCATCGACAACTTTATGGACGCCAGCGACGAGTACATGCGTCACAGCATCAAGGCCGGGCGGCTGCTGGCCCTGGCGTCGCCGCTGCTGACGCTGCTCACCAGCCTGGGTCTGACGGCCATCATCTGGCTGGGTGGCATCGATGCCATTACAGGCCGGCTCTCGGTGGGCGAACTGGTGGCCTTCAACAACTATCTGCTCATCGGCATGGCCCCGCTGCTCCTGCTCAGCAATATGTTGACGATGGTCTCCCGCGCCGACGCCTCGGCTGAACGGGTGCTGGAGGTGCTGGACACCGAACCGGCCATCCGGCCTGCGCCCACACCCCATATCGCCCCTAAAACTGAGGGACGGGTGGTCTTCGAGCGGGTTTCGTTTCGCTATGGGCGCGAGCACGAGCACACAAACGGCGCCCCACCGTCTGCGCTGCCGGCCACCTACCAGGCCAACGGCAGCGGAAACGGTGCGCTCAACCCTAATGGTTCCTACGGCCAGGAAGTGTTGGATGGTGTCAGTTTTGCCGTCGAACCGGGACAACGCATTGCCCTGCTGGGGGCGACCGGGTCGGGCAAGAGCACGCTGGTCAACCTGATCCCCCGCTTTTACGATGTGACCGGCGGTCGCATCTGCATCGATGGGGTGGATGTGCGCGAGTGGGACCTGCCCACATTGCGCGGGCGGATTGGCGTGGTCTTGCAGCAAAACACGCTCTTCAGCGGTACGGTGCGCGAAAACATCGCCTATGGCCGCCCCGACGCCTCGCTGGATGAAGTGATCGCCGCGGCCAAGGCAGCCCAGGCTCACGACTTCATCAGCACCATGCCCGATGGCTACGAAAGCCGGGTCGAGGAGCGCGGGATGAATCTTTCCGGCGGGCAGAAACAGCGGGTGGCTATTGCCCGCGCCTTGCTCATCAACCCGGCCATCCTGATCCTGGACGACAGCACCAGCGCGCTCGACCTGGAGACTGAGGCCAGACTCCAACAGGCGCTGGAGACGCTGATGGCACGCTGCACCACCTTTATCGTGGCGCAGCGCATCAACAGCGTGCTCGACGCTGACCAGATCCTGGTGCTGGACCGCGGGCATATCGTGGCGCATGGCCCCCACAGCGAGCTATTGGCCACCAGCCCGATTTACCAGGAGATCTATCACTCTCAACTGGGAACCGAAACTCCCCAATCTCCATAATCTCCTCAAATCTCCGTAAGCTTCCCAAACTGGAGATTACAGAGATTTGAAGAGATTCTACGAAGGAACGACCATGAGCAACCAACAGACAGCACCCCGACCTGTCGTCCGCCTGGGTTTTGGCGGGGGCGGGCCGTTGACCGGTGAGAGCGCCAGCAACACCCAGTCGGTGATAGCCCGGCTGCTGGGCTATCTGTGGCCCTATCGCGGGCGGCTGCTGGGCGTAGCCGTCTTTGTGGTGATGAGCACTGCACTGGGGCTGTTTGGGCCGATCTTGCTGGGGCGCGCCATCGACAACTACATCATTCCGGGGGATGCGCCGGGGCTATTGCGCATCGTCTGGCTGATGTTGCTGGTCTATGCCGCCGCCGGGGTGACGAGCGTGATCCAGAGCCTGTGGATGGTGGAGATCGGGCAGCGGCTGGTGGCGGATGTGCGCGCCAACCTCTTTACCCACATCCAATCGCTCTCCATGTCCTATCATGACCGCCATCGGGTGGGCGACCTGATGAGCCGGGTGAGCAACGACACCGAGGCGCTCAACAGTGCGCTCTCCAATGGCCTCACCGAATTTACCTCCAACATCCTCATGTTTGGCGGCATCATGATCGCCATGTTCTTTCTCAACTGGCAGTTGGCGACGGGGACGCTGATCATCTTGCCCATCATGCTCTGGATCACCGGTGAGGTGACGCGGCGCAGTCGCCAATCGTTTCGAAACGTCCAGCGCAACCTCGGTGCGCTCAATGCGGTGATGGAAGAGAACATCGCCGGCATCCGCGTGGTCAAAGCCTTTGCCCGCGAGCAAGATGTGGTGGAGAAGTTCCGGGTCACCAACGCCGCCAGCCGTGACGCCGGCATCAAGGCCGATGTGATCATCGCCGCGCTCGGCCCCATGTTCACCACCATGAGCACCATCACCATTGCCGCCACGGCGCTGTTGGGTGGCTGGCTGGCGCTGCGCAGTATCGCCGAGGTCGGTGTGATCGCCACCTTTGTCATCTACATCATGAACTTCTTCCGCCCCATGCGCGCCATCGCCATGCTCTACAACCAGCTTCAGTCGGCGCTGGCCGGGGCCGAACGCATCTTCGAGGTGCTGGACCAAAGGCCAACGGTCAGAGACGCGCCGGACGCCGAACCCTTGCCCCGCATCGAAGGCGCGGTCGAGTTCGACCATGTAACCTTCGAGTACGAACCGGGCAAGCCAGTGCTGATCGATGTCTCGCTCACGGCCAGGCCAGGCGAAACGGTGGCGCTAGTCGGCCCGACCGGGGCTGGCAAGACGACCATCATCAGCCTGCTAAGCCGCTTTTACGATGTGAGCGAAGGCGCCATCTATGTGGACGGCCGTGACATCCGCACGGTGCAGCAGGATTCGCTGCGCCAGCAACTGGGCATCGTCCTGCAAGACACCTTCCTCTTTTCGGGCACGGTGATGGAAAACATCCGCTATGGCCGGCTCGATGCCAGCGACGAAGAGGTGATCGCCGCAGCCAAGTTGGCCAACGCCGACCGTTTTATCCGCCTGTTGCCCGATGGCTATCGGACGCACGTTTCGGAGCAGGGCCACAATTTCAGCCAGGGGCAGCGCCAGTTGCTCGCCATCGCCCGCGCCATCCTGGCCGACCCGCGCGTGCTGATCCTGGACGAGGCCACCAGCAGCGTAGACACCCGCACCGAGATCCAGATCCAGGAAGCGTTGCTGCGGCTGTTGGAAGGGCGCACGGCCTTTGTCATCGCCCACCGGCTCAGCACCATCCGCAAGGCGGACCAGGTGCTGGTAGTCAACGACCATCGCATCATCGAGCGGGGCACACACGAGTCACTGCTGGCGCAGCGCGGCTTCTATCACGATCTCTATATGAGCCAGTACCGGCGGGCAGAGGTAGAGGGAAGCGAAACCGCAGACGCGGTTGACCGCTTGGGGGTGTAGCAAGATGCTGGAGGGTATCTATGCACTCAAGCCCTCTTTTTGTCGACGGTCTAGCCAACGCTGCAATGACTCTGGACTTTCGGATGATTGCCGGCCCAAGATCAGCCCTTCAACACTTAAGTCTTCATCTAAATCAGGCCAGTGGATGCCAACACCACGCCCAATCAGGCGCCAATGCTTGCGTTCCGCTGGTGTCCCATGTAATAGGCGCGGATACCATGCTAACGGCACGGTTATGGATCGACCGTCCCTCAAATCTACAGTTAACGAATCGTCTGTCACCTCGACATCCTGGATCGTAATGTCTTGCAGGTCAATGACCACAGTGTTCATCCCAACCTCGCATCAATTCATCTCGGTGTTCATTCACAAGACGTAAAATACGATTAATTTCGCTGCGCTTGAAGCCGCCTGCGCTTTGCAGTTTGATCGGCGTAAGCCACACCTTCGCTACACAATCGTCCCGTTCAACATGAACATGAGGCGGTTCTTTGCAATCAATCGAGTAGATGAAGAAGCGATATGGACCACTAAAGAGCAGTGTCGGCATGTCTATATTGTTCTAATTATATTTGATGTGCTTTCGAAAAGCCATTTGACGCGACTCCGACTACCAACCAGAACTGTGCTGCCCAAATTGCATTCAGCTCTTCTGACTACAAAGCGGGGAGGTGGATTGACAGAGATTGGCAGAATCGGGCAGAACCCTTTCCTTTCATGCCCAAATCCAGCCAATCTCTATCCTTTCACTGCTCTTTACAACCCATAATGAGCGTCAATCTCGGCCTGGTAGGTGTTGGCGACACCGGTCAGCATCTCGTTGAGCGTCACCGGCCGGCGCAGCGCCGAGGATTCGAGCACGCCAAAGGCGCAGGCCAGGTCGTACAGACCCTCGCGACCGCTTGTTTCGGGGTCAGTTCCCTGCCCGATGGCTTGCAGCCAGTCGAGTTGGTTGAGGGCAAAGACATCGGTCAGACCATAGGGGAAGTAGCGCTCCCGCTCTTCTGCGGTCATGCCGGCTTCGAAGCGGTCGACTAGCGAGGTGCTGTTGCCTTTGTTATCGATCAAGTCGTTGCCGCGGATACAGCCTTCGCTGCCGTAGAAGTAGGGCGCACCGGGGATCTCCATCGCCGGGCCATGACAGGCCCAGGACCAGAGCATCTGCGCCAGCGCCTCGTTCTCGAAACCGGCCACGGCCAGGAAGGTGTCATCGACATTGGCCTGGACGCTCTCGATCACGTTGCCGTCATCATCGCGGCGGTGGCGCACCGGCTCAAAGGTGCGCGCCACGGCGTTGACCCAGGCCACCTCGCCAAAGATATAGCGCAGCCGGTGAAACATGTGGACGCCGATGTCGATGGAGCCACCACCCCCACCCAGCAACTTGTCGTGGCGCCACGGCGTGTCGGCCACCACCTTGTCGGGCGACCAGAGCCCACCCAGCGAACCCATCACGGCCAGTTGCGGCTCGCCGATCAGCCCCTTCTGCACAGCCCAGGCCGCGGCGCGGGTAGTGCGACCCTGGCGCACAGCCTCGAAGGTGCCAAAGGTTAACCCTTTGGCTTTGGCCGCATCGACCATCTTGCGCGCGGCCGCCACCGAAATCGCCAGCGGCTTTTGGGTCAGCAGATGTTTGCCGTGGGTAAAGGAGACCTCCGCCACCTGGTGGTGGAGCGCCAGGGTCGTGTAATCGTTGACCGCATCGACGACGCCATCCTCGATCATCTGTCGGTAATCGGTGTAGACATGCACAGCCACATCGTCTTGAAAATCGCTCAGATAGGTGTGCGGCGCAGCCAGCGGGTCACCCGACTCAGGCGGCGCAACGGGCGGGCGTGGCGGCGGCCCTTCCCCCCGTTTGACAAACATGCGGGCGTCGTCTTCCTTGCGCGCCACCAGCGCGGTGATGCGAAAGTTATCCACACCCACCTCGCGCAACTTCTTCCACCCCTGCAAGTGGGCGTTGAGGATGCGCCCACACCCGACAATACCAATCCGAATCACGGTTCTCTCCTCTCTCAGTCAAGTGAAAGCGAAAAGCAGTTCACAGAGAACACCGAGAAAAAGGAGAAAAGCCTCTGTTCTCTCGGTGTTCTCTGTGTCTCCTCGGTGTTCTCTGTGTTCCGCTGTTGCTCACCCAATCTGCCAGGCTGCGTTGTTCACCAGCTCCATCCGCTGGCTGTCGGCGGCGCGGACGCCGGCGTCGAGGATTGCCTGCACCTCCAGGTTGAAGTGCATGTCGAGCGAGGTGTGGAGCGGCTCGCCTGTTTCCAGGTGATGGATGAACTCCTTGGCCAGTGTGTCGCGCCCCTCTGGCAGCGGGTCGGGGGCGAAGAATTCGCTCTGGTCGCGGCCCCGCTCGAGGCGCACGCCGGCCTTTTCCCCGCGCTGCTCTACGACCAGCGTGCCGGTCGTGCCATAGACAATGGGGCCGGTGGGCACGCCGTGGTCGAGCACGGTCCACGAGCCTTCGAGCAACGCCATCGCCTGGGGAAAGCGGACGATGATCACGGCGTTATCGTCGGCGTCGCCCCAGTGGCTGTCCAGATTGGCGCGCATGGCGATGGCCGCCGTCGCCGGCTCGCCGATGTACCAGCGCGAGACGAGCGCGCCGTAGCAGCAGTAATCGACCATGGCGCCACCGCCGGGGGCGGTCTGGTGCCACCAGGTGACGGCGCGTTCGGGGCCGGTCATCAGTTCCGAGGTTTCGGTGACCCCGGGGTGTTTGGCCTGCGGGCCAAGCGGGCCGGTGTGGCCGGAGCGCCACTTTACTTCCAGCACACGACCGACGATGCCATTATCGATTAACTCCTTGGCCTTGCGCGCCGCGGCCGACCAAGTGAGCGGCCAGTTGACCATGAGGCTGGTCCCGGCAGCCTCACACGCCCGCACCATACGCAGCCCGTCGGCAAGCGTCACGGCCATGGGTTTTTCCACCACCACATGGACCCCCGCCGCGGCGCACGCTTCGGTAATCTCGGCGTGCTGGGCGTTCTCGCTGCAGACGATGGCGATGTCGATCTGTTCATTGGCGAGCAACTCTTCGTAATCTTCGTAAGTTTTGGGGATCTTCCACGTATCGACGACCTGCTGGCGGTTCCATTCGCGCGTGAATGGGGCGGTGCGCACCTCCGGCTTGGGCGCTCTGGAGTCGGCGCAGGCCACCCAATCCACCTGGGGATGCCGGCCAAATTCGGCGGCGACATGAACCACGTGCATGTGCGCAAAACCGATGACGCCGAGGCGGTAGCGTTTGGTCACAGTTCTCTTCCTTTCCAGACTAGGGGTGAATGGTTAAAAGCCACGATGGGGGCATCAAAAGCTTATACGAGAATGGGAGAACGCGCAAGAAGCAAATCATAGACCGCGGATGCGACGGATAGAGCGGATTAGGGCGGATAATAATTGTTGGTTTCATGAACATCAATCCCCCCGTGCATGGGCCGTATTATCTGAATTAGCGAATGTAAGGTAAATTATTGTTGCTCATCAATCGATTCTGGAGAACAAATATGCGCATCACAGCAATCGAAACCTTTCTACTCGAATGCCCACTGGAACAGCCATTTGGCTGGTCCCAAGGGTGGACGGACAGACGGAGCACGGGTCTGGTCAAGATTACGACCGATGCCGGCATCGTGGGCTGGGGCGAGGGCGTGAGTAGCCCCGCCGACGCAGTGATCCGAGAGCTGTTTGCCCCGTTGCTCCTCGACCAGGACCCGATGCAGCGCAACGGCCTGTGGCAACGGATGTTTCAAGCCCTTTACAACACCAACCAGGCGGTTGGCTTTGGCGGAAGCGCCATCAGCGCCATCGACATTGCACTGTGGGACATTGCCGGTAAGGCAGCAAACCTGCCGGTCTGCGAGTTGCTCGGCGGGCGAGTGCGAGACAAGATCGCAGTCTACGCCACCGGGCTCTACTACACCAAAGGAGAACTTCCCGACCGGTTGCTGGCGGAAGCGCGGGGATACGTCGAGGCCGGGTTCAAAGGGATGAAGACCAAGGTAGGCGGTCTACCATTGGCTGAAGATGTCCGGCGGGTGGCGGCCATCCGCAAGGCTATCGGCCCTGATCTCCACCTCATGGTAGATGCCAACCAGGCATACAGCGCAGCCACGGCCACCCGGCTCGGCCTCCAATTGGTGGATTACGACATCTTCTGGTTTGAAGAGCCGGTCAACGCCAGGGATCTGGAGGGCTATCTCCAGGTGAAGCAGGCGCTGCCCATGGCGATTGCCGGCGGCGAGGCGCTGCGCACCCGCTATGAGTTTGCAGAGTTTCTACGCCAGCGCGCTTTTGACATTGCCCAGCCGGATGTGATTCATGTGGGCGGCATCAGCGAACTGCGCAACGTAGCCATGACCGCCAACACCGTTGGCATCCAGCTCTGCCCGCACGTGTGGGGGTCGCCGGTGATGATTGCGGCGACGCTCCACGTGGCGGCGACGCTGCCGCCCTGCCCACCAGCGCACAGCCCGCTGCCCTATCAGCAGGAGCCGGTCATGGAGTTCGACCGCACGCCCAATCCCATCCGCGAGACGCTCTGTCAGGAGCCTTTCGACCAGGTGGATGGCTTTGTTGTGGTCCCTGTAGGGCCAGGCCTGGGCATTGAGATCGACACAGCGGCGTTGGACCGTTGGACGGTCTACCGCAACCGATATTCGTTCTCTTGACCGTTATCATCCTTGTGTGTATGGGTGCTCTCACCGGGGCCGCCCCATAGATCTCCTGGAAATTCTCCAGAAAAAGAAATCCGGCGCCGTACGGCGCCGGAACTCCCCTGTGAGGAACAAATGGAGGAAAGATGAGGAAAGACTCGTAACGTTAAAGCTGCCCACATAAAACACGTTACGGCAGTCTGGGGTGACAAAGCTTCTTCTAACGGTGGTGCCGGCTGTATTGGCGACCAACCTTACCATTTATCCGTCTACCTGTGAGTATACGCTAAGCCGATCCGTTGCACCAGGGTCAATTGGCGGATTTGGTCCAGTAAAAATGACTATACCCGGCTTATGTCTTTTGTCATAGATGCCTATGACAAAAGTAAGAGAGACTTTGGGATCAGCCAGATAGACCCTGGCTGACAAGAATGGGTTCTATATTGGAGAACGTGCCCGGTGCTGGCGAGACGCAAACACCGAATGCGAACGGATAGCTCGCTAACACCGGGTGTGGCAACGAACTCACCGTCCCTCTGAGACGAACCCCTGACAAAGAGCTATGTGCCACTGTGTACCTATGGTATACTCTGTTCTATCCCTGTTTTAACACCTGCATCCAGCATACAAAGGAGAAATCGATGTCGTTCAAACTGGCGATGAGTACGCTGCGCTGGAAAAATCCTGATCTGGAGCCAGCCCTGGCCGAGTTGAAAAAAGCCGGCTGGGAAGGCTGGGAGGGACGGCTGCCGTTGGACTGGCTGGGCACGCCTCAACGTCTGCGGCGTATCTGTGACAATGTGGGGCTACCGCTGGTGGTCTACACCGCGGGTGGCTCTCCCGACAATCGCGACCACGAAAACGTCGAGCGTAACAAGCGGCGCATGGAATTTGCCGCCGAGATGGGCTGTGACTGTTTTATGTTTATGAACGGCACCAAACCCGAAGGGCGGGCAGTCACAAAGGATGACATCCGCTACGCCGCCGAGGGCGCCGAGATGTGGGCCGAATACGCCGAACCGCTGGGGTTGGAACTGAGCTACCACATCCACACCAATCTGCTGGTGGATACCATCGAAGACTGGAAGTTTTACATGAGCCTGCTCAATAAGGCCAAACTCTGTATCGATGTCTCGCACGCCCAACTCTGGGGGTACGACCCGGTACAGTCGTTACGCGATTTTCGTGACCAGCTCAACTATGTCCACTTGCAGGACTATTCTTCCACCTCGCAGCGCGAGGACGGCTATTACCTGCCAGTCTGGTGCGACGTGGGCGCCTCTGCCAATGTAGATTTCCCTGGCGTACGCCAGGTATTGGAGGAGATCGGCTACACGCGCTGGGTCACGGCAGTGCCCGGCGAACCCATCGTCGAGCCGATCGAAGAGGCAAAACGAAGCAAGGCAACGGTGGAATACCTACGGAGCATTGGGTACTAGATGTTATTGACGTGCGTGGTGGGGTAGTTTACGAACTGCCTCCACCACACACCGCGTAAACTCTAGAACCCTCGCCGCTTATCGATCACGTTGCGCGGCTTTTCCCCTTTCAGATAGCGTTCCAGATTTTCTCTGAAAAATTCAAAGACCATACGTGGTCGGTGCTGGGAAGCCCCGGCCCGGTGGGGTGTCAGGATCAGATTGGGCGCCTCCCACAGGGGGTTATCGGGCGGGAGCGGCTCCTTTTCGGTGACGTCGAGACCGGCGCCGGCGATCCGGTTGTTTTCCAGCGCCTCGACCAGCGCCGGCTCGTCGATGATCCCGCCGCGCGTCACGTTGATCAGGTAGGCTGAGGGCTTCATCTGGGCCAGTTCGTCATGGCTGATCAGATGATAGGTCTCGTGGGTCAGCGGACAGGCGGTCATCACCACATCCGAACGGCGGAGCAGGTCGTGGAGATTTTCACGCGT
>QEUW01000427.1 GCA_003577005.1 Chloroflexota bacterium
TGTCTGTTCATACAGCAAGTTGCTTCAAATCAATCAGCCCGTTGTCTAGCAACCGGCGGAACTGGGTCAGGTCGCTGCGGATCGCCTCTTGCAGCGGTGTCCACGGCATCTCGCCGAGGATCTCGCGCAGCCCACCGTCGTCCAGATCCCACGGAAAGGGGAGCGGGTTGCCGCTTGTGTGGGTGAGCTGAACGTCGGGTACTTCGTTCTTGACCAGGGCCACGAAGTCGGCCACGTCCACCACATCGTTGCGCAGATTGCACGCCGCGGCGCCCTGATGGCCCGCCCGCGCCGCGCCGATGAACATCCTGGCTACGTCGTCGGCGTGTTGCAGCCCCACCGGCCCGTCAAAGCGGATGTGGAAGGGTTGCCCGGCGGCTGCCGCCAGCACGGCCTTGGCGATATCGCTGGTCATGCCCTGGTCGCGGCCCACGCCATAGACGATGTAAGGGCGCAACCCCACGCTGCCGATCTGCCAGTCTTGCCAGTAGATGCGCGCTGTCCCCTCGTTGGCCACTTTGTAGACACCATAGAGCGTGCGAGGCAGCAGGGGCACATCGTCGCCCACGCGCCCTTCGGGATACTCTTCAGCCGGGCCGAGCACCGCCAGCGAACTGGCGTAGGAGAGCCCTTTCACCTGTCCCCAGTTGTGGCGCACCGCCTCGAAGATATTGACCGTGCCCACCACGTTGACCTGTGCGCCAAGCGACGGGTTTGCCCGGCAAAAGGGCACCTGGAGTCCGGCCAGATGGACAATGTGCGTTACAGCGTTCTCCTCCACTACCCGGCGCACGGCGTTGAGGTCGGTCACATCGAGCTCGACAAACTTGACCTGCGCCAGTTCATCCTCGCTCAACACCTGGCGCGGGCGCACCGGATCGGTCGCCAGATCCCCGGCAATCGCGGTCGCTCCGTCGCGTACCAGGTTGCGCAGTGTCCATGCACCGATGCACCCCATCGCGCCGGTGACGAGAAAAGTTTCGTTGCTCATGATCTTTCTCCAGGAGTAGGGATTAGGAAGTAGGTGTACTGACACATGAGGTTAGAGAGCTTAATGGGAGGTGCAACGCACTTTTCAAGTGCATCGCACCTGTAGCACCCTATCTAACCTGATGGGTCAATACAAGTAAGGATTAGGCCTGGCCTGTCAGGCATCTGATCTCGACGCAAGTTGCCAGGTTCGCCTACTTCCTAATCTCTAATCGCTATTTCTCCTCCACGCACGGATTGGTCAACGAACCAAGCCCCTCGGTTTCGATGGTGACCACATCGCCGTCTTTGAGAAAGACAGGTGGCTTCATGCCCATGCCTACGCCCGGTGGCGTGCCGGTGATGATGACGTCGCCGGGCAGCAGGGTGAACGCCCGGCTCAGATAGGCAATGAGATGAGGAATTTTGAAGAGCAACTCCTTCGTGTTGGAGTCTTGCATGACTTTGCCGTTGACCAGCGTGCGGATGGTCAGGTTGTGCGGGTCGGGAATTTCATCTTTGGTCACCAAGTAGGGGCCCAACGGGCAGAAAGTATCCAGCGACTTGCCGCGGATCCACTGGTCGCCGCGTTCGCTTTGCAGATCGCGGGCGCTGACATCGTTGGCGTTCATGTAGCCAGCGACATAATCGAAGGCATCGGCTTCGGCCACACGATAGGCCGGCTTGCCGATTACCACCGCCAGTTCGCACTCCCAGTCCACCTTGGCCGTCTCGTTCGGGTCCCAGCGGATAGCATCGCCGGGACCAATGATCGATGAGGTAAGCTTGACAAACATGATCGGGATCGACGGCTGCTTGCTGTTGGTTTCGCGGATATGATCCAGATAATTTAACCCAATGGCGAGCACCTTGAACGGATCCGAGATCGGCGCCATGAGCTTGACCTCGCTCAGCGGAACGCCCAGTTCTTTGGCGGCCTTCTTGCTGGCGACCTTTTTCGCCAGCCTCAACCCTTCGTCGCCCATTTCAAGCAGAGTACGCAGGTGGTTGGGCAACGTTCCGCCCGACGCTTCGGCCAGATTTACCACCCGATCATCGACCACGGCACCCAACTGCGCCGTAGCGCCGCGCGGTTTGAAGGTAACAAGTTTCATGACTGCTCCTATTGCGTTGAGAAGTTGAATCGCTTTTATGAAAGCGTGTGAAACATTATATCCCTGTTTGGGTGTTGCTCGAAGTGTGTAAACGACCGACCGGTGCGTTGCACGCTTGCGTACGATGCACCTTAAAATTGTCCACTACCCAGATACATCGCACGCAAGCGTGTAACGCCTCTCTCACGAAAACCCTCGCGGGTCCTGGTCGAAGGGCGTCACATCGCTCGTCTGCACATACCACTCCAGCAGACGGGTTTCGAGTTCGCGCTGCACTTGCATGTACCCTTCTTCGCCGTAGTGGTTGTGTCGTTCCTGGGGGTCGGCTTGCAGATCGTAGAGTTCGCAGACGCCTGTGGGCCGGTAGACCAGCCGGTGCGTCGCTGTGCGGATGGCCACCGTGCGACCGGCGCTGTCGGGGTGCGTCTGCTGCAAGCGCCCCTTGGGATAGTAGATGTGGCGCTCGTCGCGGATAAATGCATCGCGACTGGGGATGCCCTCAAAGGCATGCGGCTCGTGGCGGGCATAGCCTCCCTCGGTAAAGGCCGCCCGCTCCGGATCGCCGGCGGCGCCGCGCAGTTGGGGCGTCAGGCTGCGGGCAAAATGGGTATGCTGCGCCTCAATCCCGGCCAGTTCGAGCGTTGTCGCCATGATGTCGAATAGCTCTACCGGCTCGTCCACCACATGGCCGGCCGTCCCACCCGGCGTGCGCACGATCAGCGGCACGCGTGTGATCACATCTTCCGCCGCGCTGGGCCACTTTTCCACCAGCCCATAATCTCCGGCCCAGTCGCCGTGATCCGAAAAGGCAAAGACCGTGGTCGTGTCGGCCAATCCCGTCTCTTCCAGCGTGTGGAGCAGCCGGCCCAACAGATCATCCACAAAGCCGGTCATGCCCAGATAGACGGCCTGAATTTTGCGCAGATGCGCCTCATCCACATCGGTGAGACGGCGCGTCTGGCGGATCAGCTCGTGGAAGTCAGGCCGGTTAGGGAGGCCAGGAGGACGCAAGGGTGGTAATTCGTCTGGATCGATGAGATCGTGCCACGGTTGCGGTGCGCTGTACGGGCAGTGCGGATAGACGAGCGGCAGGTAGAGCGCAAACGGCTCTTTGGGCCGGCTACGCAAAAAGTCGATCCCAGCCTGAACACAGGCATAGTCGCCGTGCTCTCCCAACGGGCCTGTGTACGGTTCCGCAAGAAAGCTGTAATAGCGCGGGTCGTCGAACGGATAAGGGTTGGGGCCAAACATTCCTTTGCCGCGATTTGTAGCCACATCGACACTATCGGCGAAGCTGCCCGGCGCCAACAGATCATTTTTTCCGTACCAGTGGACGGTATAGCCGGCCTGTTTGAGATAGCGCAGCAGATTTGGCTCATCTGGCCGTAAGAGATGCCAGAGGGTGCGGTGGCCGCGCACATGGGGATACCAGCCGGTCATCAGGCTACAGCGCGACGGCGAGCAGACCGGATGTTGAACGTGGCACTGGTCGAAGCGTGTTCCCTGAGCGGCCAGCGCATCCATATTTGGCGTCGGCGCCAGCGGGTGCCCATAGCAGCCCACGCTCTCGGCGCGCAGCTCGTCGGGCATGAAGAAGATAAAGTTCATTGTGTATCCTCTGCCAGTGCGTCAGACGGTCCCCACGGCGCCAAAGCCACGGTGCCGTAGGGGTTGAAGATCATGTCATTTTCCTGGGCAGCAAAGCGCCACATTTTGCGCACCAATTCGTGCTTGAGCGCTTGATACGCCGGGTCGGCGGCGCGATTGACCAGTTCGTGTGGATCATTGTGCAGGTCGTACAGTTCGTCAAAGTCAAAGCCGTTGTAGACGTACTTGTATTCCCTGGTGGTGACGCTGCGCTGGGTATAGTAGAGTTCCACGCCGTTGAACTGGGTGTAAACGGCATCGGGCCAATCTGCCGGTGTCTCACCGTGTAGGAAGGGCGCCAGGCTGCGACCGCTCAAGTTCGGCGGGGCTGCGACACTGGCCAGTTCTAGAAAGGTAGGTGCAAAGTCAGCCAGCGTAATGAATTCGTCCACCGTGCGGCCAGGGCTGGCGATCCCGTTGGGCCAGCGCATGATGCATGGAATATGGTATGCTTCCCGAAAGGCCGGCGCGCCCTTGAGATAGAGACCGTGGTCGCCGCAATAGTCGCCGTGGTCGGAGAGAAAGATCACCAGCGTGTCGGCGGCCTGACCGCTGGCGTCGAGGGCGTCGAGCACCTCGCCGAGCAGGGCATCCTCCAGTGTACAATAGGCCCAATAGTGGGCAATCGACTCGCGCACCTCGTCTTCGCCCAGTTGGTCCCAGAGTTGGCGACGCTGGCGCTGGTAGAGGCGCGGTTTGTCCTCCAGCGTATCGGCATAGCTGGCCGGCAGCTGGATCGTCGCGGGGTCGTACATCCGGACAAATCTTTCCGGCACGTTGAACGGGTCATGCGGGCCAACGGGGCCGACAAAGAGACACCAGGGCCTCTCCTGCGCCGTCAGCTTGTCCAGCTCGTCCACCGCTGCCTGGACGACTTGATAATCGTGCAGGTCTTCGTACCCCTTTGGCCCGCCGTCGAGCAGAGCCTTATAGACGACAAAGTCGCCCCAGCCGGGGCGCTGGATGTGGCCACGTGGGCGTTCGCCGCCGCTGCTGTCCGTTCGCATGGGGCCGTGTCGCCACTGGTCGATGTGGCGGTGGTGCGCCGTCCCTTTGACAGCGGTCAGCGCACGCTCGTGCCAGCCACGGTCGGCGGGGTTTTCCTCGGCGCTGACGTGCCATTTGCCGCAGAGTGTCAGTTCATATCCCGACTCGCGTAGCAACTCTGAAAAGGTGATGACGCCCGCGTTGAGCCCGTAGTGGATCGCCGTGGGTGTGAGCACATTGTTGAAGACACCGTGGCGGCTGGGATAGAGGCCGGTCATAAAGGTCGCGCGCGACGGGCAGCAGTGGGCCACGGGAGTATATGCCTGGGTAAAGCGGATGCCCTCGCGCGCCAGCCGGTCTGCATTGGGTGTCTGGCACGGATGAGCGGGCGTCACCACATCCGCCCGCTCCTGGTCGGTCATAAAGATAAGGATATTGGGTCGTTCAGCCACGCTTGCTCTCATTATTTGTATTGGCCAGACCTTTGCGTCTACAATAAATTTGGTTTGATAGTTGAGTGGTTACGGCTCTCCATGATTTAGCGGTAGAGCCGTGATTGTTTACCCACGAGTAACATGATGGCGCTGCAACCGAGCCGTCCCGCGCACATGTCCAGTTACGCTGAGCTTTGTCTTCAGGCGCTGGCTGAACAAGGCCTGGGCGACAAAATCTCGTTGGGCGGAGCGTTCGGCCTGTTACACTACCTGGACTATCGCGATACCCACGATGTGGATGCCTGGTGGACGGAGAAGGCCACGCCAGGAGCCAGAGAGCGGGTGATTGCCACCTTACAAGCTGCACTACAGCCCTTCGGTCGGGTTCGGGTGCGGACCTGGGGCGAAGTTGCCAGCGTCGAATTGATCGTCGATAGCAAGGCCGTGTTTAGTTTTCAGGTTGCACAACGTTCTGCTCAACTGCGACCTTCCGTTCAAGCGCCATGGACGGCAGTGCGGCTCGATAGTCTACCCGATCTGATTGGGAGCAAGATGGTGGCGTTGGTCGAACGTGGCGCGCCACGCGACTTTCGCGATATTTACACAATTTGTCAGGCAAAGCTGGCTAACCCATTCCAATGCTGGCAATTATGGCGAGAACGCCAACAACTTTCCAACAGTGACTCCGACCTGATGCGCGCACGACTGGCCGTCGAGACGCATCTGGCACGCATCGCCCGGCAGCGTCCCCTCACGCAGATTGTTGACCCCGACCAGCGCGCCCAGGCCGAAGAGGTGCGTAACTGGTATAAAAGGGAGTTTCTAGATGTCAACTTGGATTGACGGTTCGCTCTATCCTGATACTGAGATTCCTAAATCGCTCGATACGCTGGCAGATCGCATCGATTTTCTTGCTCGTCTATGCAGCGCCTGGGATTTTGGTATCCTACCCGAAAAAGCCACGGTCGATGAAATTCGCCGTCCGGTATGGCGAGAAGCTGTTGATGCGTGCAGATTGCTTAGCTCTCCTACCTATCACCTGCTGCGTGAATGGCATGACCTGCCGGAACTGCCTTATCTGGGCCAACGGCTGGGTTACATTCAAGACGATCCGAATCTAGCATTTATTTAGTGAGCCGCAAGCGCAGTCGTTCCAACTCG
>QEUW01000428.1 GCA_003577005.1 Chloroflexota bacterium
TAGATATCTCGCAGCGCCCAGAGCGCGGCGTGCCAGGGCCTCGTAAATTTGTGCTGGTATGGCTCCAGACCGGTCGGATCTCGATAGGTATAGGGGTTATTTAACGCATAGCTGTACTGGTTGAACCGTTGTGGTTCTGCCCGGATAATACTGGCAAGGGCAAGCGGATCGGCACCGAGAAAGCGACCGCTGACCGGGTCATAGAGCCGGGCGCCCAGATGGTAGGTCCCGCCCAGGTCGGCTTCTTGCGGCTGGCCGTCGAAGCGCAGCGGGTACTCGGGAGACGTGGGCGTACCCTGGCCAAAGGGGCGGACATCGGCGCGCCAGACGACATTGCCGGTTTCATCGGTCCGCGCCAGCAGGTTGCTGGTCGCATCGAAGTGGTGGAAGAGCACCTTGGGCGTGACTGCGCCAGCCTGGCGCGGCGCTGCGGGCGTGGATGCTTGTGTTTCGCCCGCGCTGTGGACGATCAGGGGCAAAAAGAGCGTGCGATCGTCTTGTTCGAGCGGGGTTTCGCCCGGCGCGCCCCCTTGAGCGGCGGTGGCAACGGGCGCGGCGAACGTACCGCAGAAGAGCAGCCAGCCGGCTATGACGAATACGGCACGGAGCAGAAGACGAACGGAAAACACGCGCTGCCGGGGTTGACTCTTCATGCAGACCTCCTTGGGCTCTATATGCCCCCTTGATGCTCAGCCTGACTTTTGGTCGCCGTGACGATATGGGCAGGCACGCCAAAGGCAACTGTGCCATCTGCCGTCGTAAACTGGCTCAGCGCACGCTCCGCCTCTTTGAACAGCCGGTCAAACTGAGCCTCATCGAGTTTATCCGCGAGGGTCCACCCTTTGATGTCGGTGTAGACCCAGGCCTGAAGCGAAGGAAAACGGGCGGTGCCTTCGTATGTCGTGATCTCCGTATTTTCAATGCCCGCTTCGTCAAACAGCGAACGCAATAGCTGCCGGTCACCCAACACAAACGGGGCGTGCAGTGCGTCGGCGACCGGATCGCCGAAGAGCTGTTGCAACAGGTGCGCCATTGCGGCGTAACCCGGTGAATGCTCAAGCTCGTCCCACACCGCTACGGCCAGGCGGCCACTCGGTCGCAATACCCGCATCATCTCGCGCAGGGCAGCACAGCGATCGGTAAAGAACATCAACCCAAACTGGCTGACGACTGCGTCAAAGCTGTCGCTGGCGAATGGCAGCGCTTCCGCCCAACCCTGTTTCCATTCGATCAGGGGCGCCTTGCGCCTGGCTACGGCGAGCATCCCGTCATTCACATCGATGCCCACTACCGCGCCGGTCGAACCGATCTGCTCTGCAATCGTTCGGGCAAGAATCCCTGTCCCGCAGGCCACATCGAGCACCCGCTGGCCCGGCTGGGTCCTCGCTGCATCTGCGACTCGACCTGCCCACTGCTGAAACAGCGCAGGGAGAAAGAATTCCTCGTACACCTCGGCGGCAGTGTGCGTCAGCTGCCCTCTGTCGGTTGCACTCATGATCGACCTCCAATCGAACGACCTTTTCCACTATACTGCGTTCAGTTTGAAACCTGGATTTTCGCCAACCTTTCGCATTCCGGGAAAGGGCCACAATGCTTCTCCGCAGCGTAGGCTCGCTGGCCCTTTCCCGGAATGCGGGTGTAAAGTAGAACTCCGGTTCATCAAGAAATCTACGCCAAGCCCAACTGGCGCAGCAACGTGCCGGCGTTGTAATAGAGCGTAGCCTCTCTGATCTGGCCGCCCTTCATCTGGCACATCAGGACCATAGGCACGTCTACTTCCTGTTGGGTTGGGGGGATGCCCAGAAAGATGCCATCCTGCCGGCCATGAAAGAGAAACGCTAGCGCCGCGTTCTCATCGCCGGCAACCACCATCTGCACGTTGGTTTCTATGCCGGTAAAACTTTGCCCAAAAAGCGCATCGAGCAGGGCCGTGGCGGCTCTGCGACCACAGAACGAACGCTCCTGCGCCTGGTCCCGCAAGACAACATCCTCGGCCAGCCCAGTGTAATCCCGTTCAAGAACAAGGGCTTCGATCAGACGGCGGTTGTGTTGGCGAGTCATCCATCCGCTCATAGCAACAGGATCAGTAGACAATCATGTCATGATCCTAAGGTGGTAGCGTGTCGCTAAGCGTGTCTATAAAGGGTGCGAGCAAAAAACAGCCGTGAATCTGCAAATTTACGGCTGGCAGGGGCTTGTTTGGGAGACTTGTACTGGGGAGGATTGGTCAAATCTTTCGAGAAGCCACTGTAGCATATGAGCGGCCAACAGCGACAGGGGCAGTGCCGTCGCCCTGGTAGGGCGACCTACGGAGGTGGGACGCCGTCCGATACCACCGGTGCAAGTGGATTATGCACCGCTTTCTTCTATTCTGGCAATGAGGTGATCGACTTGATCTAGGAGAACATCAAGGCCAACCGGGCTGCCGACGACCGCGGTGGGCGGGCCAGGCGCAGGGGGCGGGGTGGGCAGCGCGGCGCCGGTCAATTCCGCATAGCTTTGGCGATAGGTGATTTTGGGAGTTCTGTCGTGTAAGCGCCGGAACAATTGGGCCGCCCGCTGCCGGTGTAGGTCCAATCTGTTGTCGAGTCGCCACAGCTCGTACAAAATCGCCGCCTGTTCGTGATCTTCCGGCCAGGCGTCCAGCAGAGATTCTACTTCTTGGGTGGCCTGAGTTACATCGATCTCGCCCAGGGCCAGACGAAGCCGGATGGACAACAGGAGGGCCGGAAGTTCAATATCCGCCCGGCCAATGGCGACGGCCATGTCGAGGGCCTCGTTGTTTTGCGCACAAGCCTCCGAGTACCGCTCCAGAGAGTCAAAAAGCTTTGCACTGGTATAAAGGTATTCGCACAAATAGAGCGGGATGTTCAACATTCGCCCCAGAGTGATGGCCATCTGCGCCAACCGTTCGGCTACGCCGTGCTGCCCCTGTGCGATATAGACACTGATCATATTGCCAACCGCCACACACACATTTTGCCGATCCCCCAGCGTGAGCATCACGCACAACAGGTAGTGATAACAAGCCAGAGCGTGGGCATATTCGCCTTGCTCGGCGTAGAGGATGCCCATATTGCCAATGGTCTTGGCGAGGCTCAACTGGTCGTTGCGCTCCAGGTCGATCTGGAGCCGCTGGGTGTAACAGGCCAGGGCCTGTGCATAATCACCCTGTTCGGTGTACACCACCCCCATGCTGCCGAGAGCCGCACCGATGCCCTGCTGGTCACCCAGGCGGGAGGCAAGGTCCAACTGCTGCTGAAAGCAGGTCAGGGCGGCGGGATAGTCCAATTGCGACCAGTAGACCGCGCCCATCCCCCCGAGTGTTTGCGCCAGCCCTTGCTGGTCGCCGAGCGTCGCATAGGTTGCCCGCGCCGCTTCCAGCCAGGCTAGCGCCGCTGCATAGTCCCCGCGTAGCCGCATGAGCCTCCCGAGCGCCACCTGGCAGCGAGCCTGGGCGCGCCGGTCGGTGACGGTATTAGCCAGCGCCAGCGCTTTCCGATAGAGGGATTCAGCTTCCTGCTGCCGGCCCAACAACTGGAGCACCTCGCCCAGCCGCTCCAGAATGTGGATGCGGCGCTCTGGTTCATCAACCAGTTGGAGTGCCCGCTCCAGATAGCGCACCGCCTCCTCATTGGCGTAGATAGCAGCAGCCTGTTCGCCAGCAAGGATCGCATAACGGCCTTCTTGTTCCATATCGCCGGCCATGCGCCAGTGATAGGCCAGCGTGGCCGCGGGGGCGCCTGCCCGCTCGAGCGTTTGCGCCGCCCGCCGGTGGAGTAACTGGCGGCGGATGTGGCTCAGTTGGCCGGCGACCCCCTCGCGCATGAGATCGTGGCTAAAGTCATAGCGGGCGTCGCCCACCCCGGCTTGTAGCTGGAGGAAACCCTGCCGCAAAGCCAGGTCGATGGCAGTGACGGTCTCTTCCTCGCTGCGACCGCTGGTCTGTTGTGCCTGGGCCAGGGAGGCAGGGGCGCCAAGGATCGCCATCGCTTCGATGACCTGCCGGCTGCTTTCCGGCAACTGGCTGAGCCGGCGCTGGATCAACTCGCGGATACTCTTGGGCACAGGCAGTGCGGGCGGCGCCGATGGTTGCGGCGCCAGTTCGCGCAAAATTTCGGTAATAAAGAGCGGATTGCCACCGGTTGCCCGGGCAAGCATCTCGCATACGTGGGGCCGGTATCCTTCTGGCAGGCTGGGCCAGAGCTGGGCTATCAGGGTCGTGATCGCCGGAGGTGGGAGCGGGGTCAGGTGCAGTTGTATGAGCGAGTGGCGCTGCAAGTCGCTGACCAATGCCTGGAGCGCGGGTGCATCTGCGGCTTCCTCGGTGCGCCAGGCGCCAATGAGCAGGGCTCTGCCGGGCGGCGAGCGGCGGGCCAGAAAGTGAAACAGCTGTAAACTGGCTTCGTCGGCCCATTGTAGATTGTCAACAAAGAGCAGCAGCGGCGGCGTAGCGGGCAATTCCAGCAGAAACTCGCTGATCGCCGTAAAGAGGCGGTTTAGCTCACCCCCGGCAATTGGTGCAACCGGCGCCTTGTTGCGCCCCAGCCGGCGAGCCAGGGCAGGCAGCAACCGGCTCAAATAGTCGCTGGCGAAAGCCGACAATTGCCGGAGGGTCGCTTCATCCAGCGCTTTCAGGCGCGCCTCCAGCACATCGAGCCAGGGGGCATACGCCAGCGTACGCGTCGACTCGTACCCTTCACCGCTGAGAAAGCTGGCTGTGGGGTTGGCTGCGACAAATTCGTGGATCAGCCGTGTCTTTCCCATCCCGGCTGCGGCGCCAACCAGCACAACCGGCAGATGACCCGGGCGTGCGGATTGCCAGGCTTGTTGCAGTTTGGCCATTTCGGCAGCCCGCCCAACAAAATCGCCGGGAAGGTGCGCGGTGGCGCTCACTGCCGTCTTCACTGCCCGCAAAGGCGGCGGTCTGGCCTGTCCGGCTGCAATTTCTTCACGCAGCGAGCGCAATTCTATCGCCGGCTCGACGCCCAGTTCGCGCACAAGGATTTTGCGACACTGTTCGAATTGCGCCAAGGCTGCCGCGCGTTGGCCGCTGCGGGCGTACAACCACATGAGACGAGCATGCGCTTCTTCCCGGAGGGGGTTGCTGTGGATGAGTTGCTTGGCCCGCTGGATCGCCGGCTCAAACTCGCCCCGCGCCAGGAGCTGCGTGACCAACGCCTCCAGACCACGCTCGTACAATCGCTGGTAGCGGGCGCGTTCATGGAGAAGCCATAGCTCAAATTCGGGCGATTCGCTGAGCGTGAGATTAGCAAGAAATTCACCTCGATACAGGTCAATCGTTTGGGCGAGTGTTGCAGGCGGCTGCGAGGCAAGGTCTGCATCGAGGACGCGCGCAAACTCTAGACAATCGACCCAGCCCGCCGCCAGATTGAACTGGACCCGGTTCTCCTCGCTCAAGAGGATATTAGCCCCAAGTCGCTGGCGGATGCGGCTCAAGATAGAGCGCAGCGCACCAGGTGGATCGTCTACCTCCGGGCAAAAGATCTCTGCCAGCGCCTGGCGCGACTGCGGCTGTCCGCTGGCCGCCAGATACGCTAGAAGCGCACAAGTCTTGCGCCGCAGTGCGACGGGCGCGGCCTGCTGGCGAGATCTAGCCTCAAACGAGCCAAGGAGGTGGATCGACAGGGAATGAACAGCTTGCATACTTGAACATGAAGTGCATGTGCAAAATGAGGCGTAGCCAATGGCTATTCAATCCAAAATCATACTCATTGCAGCCGACACATCATCTAGCCGTTGCCGGGTCTCCGAGGGTAATTCCCAGCCCACACCGCCAAGAACATCATTCAATTGATCGACAGTATCGGCCCCACTGATCGCACAGGTAATCTCCGGGTGGGAGAGTACCCAGGCGATGGCAACCTGCGCTGGCGTCTTGCCCAATTCTGCGGCGGCCTGGTGGAGCGAGGTCACAACCTCGGAGACGTGCCCTTGCATCGTCTTACCAAAGATCTCCTTGCGCCGGGTGGCCCAGAGTGTTCCGGGCGGCGCCGGCTCACCGGGCTTGTAGGCGCCGCTGAGCAGCCCCACTGCCAACGGGCTGTAGGCCATGACACCCAGCCCGCGGTCGCGCACTAGGCCAAACATTTCCAACTCCAGCCGGCGGTTGAGCAGGCTGTACGGGTTCTGCACACACATGAAGGCGTTGGCGTGGATGCTGTCCGCCACCCACAGAGCCCGGCAGACCTGCCAGGCGGCATAGTTGCAGCAACCCACATAGCGCACCTTGCCCGAACGCACCAGGTCGTCTAGCGCACGGACCGTCTCCTCCAACGGGGTTTCAGGGTCAAACGAGTGCACCAGATAGACATCGATGTGGTCGGTATCGAGCCGTTTGAGCGAACGCTCGACCTCGCGCAGAATATGATAGCGGGAGAGGCCGGCATCATTGGGCCCAGGCCCCAGCCGGCCACAGACTTTCGAGGTGATCACCACATCGTCGCGCTTACCCTTGAGCGCACGGCCCAGCACCACCTCCGAGCGGCCGATATTGGCGCGGTCGTCCATCGGCCCGTAAATGTTGGCGCAGTCGATCAAGTTGATCCCCTGGTCGATGGCCTGTTCGACCAGCCGTTGGGCAGCGGCTTCATCGGCCTGGCCGCGCAACCCCATGCCCAACGCCAGCCGGCTGACCTTGACGCCCGCCGAGCCAAAGTTGACGTAATCCATATGTCCATCCCTCTGTTGATTTGGTCGAAAAGTGGAGAACAGATACCTTTGAGTAAGAATGGGTCATCGAGGTGTTTGCACATCCTCGTGCCGGGGACCCACCGGGCGCGTTCGCGCGAGAGCGTGCAAACGCCTTGATCTTTGCCGAACCCCGGTGAACCCGCAGGGCTTATCCAAACGTACGGCGCAAGAACTGCACCGCCGGACCTGCCTCGGCGGCAAGATCGCGCCAGCGACACTCGATAGAGATCATGCCCGTGTAGCCGGCGCGCCGCACCTCACTGGCAAACTCATCATAAGGATAGGCTCCTGTGCCCGGCGCCCCGCGGTCTGTGTCGGCGACGTGAATATGCGCCAGCCACGCTTTGAATTCGCTCAAATGGCTGAGCGGCTCCTTTTCTTCGTCCATGTGATAGAAATCGGCCAAAACCCGGATCGGCGCCCGGCCTACCCGTTGGGCCAACTCTACTCCTTCAGCGACACTGTTGATAATGTTCGATTCTTTGCGATTGAGCGGCTCGATAGTGATAGTCAGCTCGTTGGCCGTTGCCACATCCGCCACCTGATGCAAGAAGCGCACCAACTGGTCGCCGGCCTGCTCGCGTGAAAAACCGTCGGGGACCATGCGCGCTTTGCCGCTTCCAAAAACAAGTAGTTCGGCGCCGACTTGGCGAGCGCGCGCTAGGGCGGTCTCCACATAGCGTTGGACGCGACCCCAATCCACTGCCGGGCCGATCACCTTCAGGTCGCCCGGCAGAAAGATATTGAAGGCGCGCGCCGGCAGTGGGGCCGCCCGATAGGCGGCTAATACGGGCGCAAAGTGGCTCTCATCTTGCTCGGGCAACAGGGAAACAAGGGGGCATTCCAGATAGTCAAAACCGGCCGCATGGGCAGATTCTGCCTGGTCGAGCGAACAGCAGCAGCCAATCAGCATGGGTTGGTTCCTCCTCAAGGGTTTGTGTCGCTGACCTACAGTGTACTGGATTTGGCGCCGGTTGACAAGTGCGGGGCGAATGCGGGGTGTGTCCAGGATTGGGGGTGGCTTGCCCCGGCCCCGCATTCCGGGAAAGGGCCGCCGTCGCGGTGAACGTTCAGAAACTTTCCGGCCCTTTCCCGGAATGCGGGTTTGCCCAAATTTTGGACACAAGAGATGCAGGATGACGCCCAGTGACAGTCACCTGGTGCGTTATGCGAAAGTCAGCCGGGTTTGCTGGCGAGCCGGCCAGCAGCGCCAAAAAGCGTTGCTCTCTCCCATGGGCGGGCGCTAGGCTGCGGCGAAGCGGGGGCTGGGGTGCGCTGCCAGGGCTGTGCAGGGCGCTGGTGCAGATAGTTGCACATCTGTACATAGCCAATCTCGAAGAGCCGATTGGCGTGGCTAAAGTCGATCAGATCAGGTGTCTCGGCGATCCGCAGCTTGATGTCGTGCAGGTGAACCCCCGGTGTCTGCGCAGCACGCGCCAGATCGTGCTCCACCAACGATTGCATTGACATCCCGATGCTATGCACCAGCACTGCCGGCACCCCGCGTATGGGTTGTTCAGCTTGCCGGGCCGAGCCGTCAGCAAGTACGTGGAGGGCGTAGATCTCGGTTGCGCCATGTGCCAGCGCTACCTGCACCGGCAGCGGCGCCACCATGCCACCGTCAATATAACGCTCGCCATCGATGGGCCATGGTGCGTGAAGGGGTGGCAGCGCCGTGCTGGCCATCAGCGCATCGAGCACCGTATCTGCCGGGTCTTCGCCAAAGACATGGAGCCGTCCAGACTGAAGGTGCGTCGCGGTGACGCGGCAGGCCGCACCGCTCAGATCGCCAAAGGTTGTCGTGGGCAAGATGCCGTTTTGCTGCAGAAAATGGTGGAACTTGCGGTTGTCGTACAAACTGTCAGCTCCGGCGCAGAGGCGCCAGCCGACTTCGAGATGGTTACCGGGATAGACATCGGCCCGGGTCACAACCTGCCAGACGTTGGCAAGCCGCTCCACTTGCGCCAGCGAACAGTCCCCCGCCAGATAGGCCGCATTGAGCGCACCAGCCGACGTTCCGACCAGCAGATCGGGCCAAATGTCGTGCTCTAGCAGGGCTCGCAGCGCGCCCACCTGTGCGGCCCCCAGCACGCTACCACCGCTTAGTACAAATGCTCTCAAGGGTTGCCTCCTCCTCGCTTGGGCAGGTCGTGGATTGCCCTAAAGTGCGTACGCTGCTTTTTGCCAGTATACGCTTCCCTCATTTTTTGAGCAGGAGCCGGGGAAGAAGTTCAGGTACTGATTTGAGATA
>QEUW01000429.1 GCA_003577005.1 Chloroflexota bacterium
CAGCCCGGCACGCCGATCACAGCGCCCGCTTCGACCAGTGCTTGGATGTAGCCCAGACGAATGGCATCGGCCAGCACTTCGCTCGACGCCGGGATCACCAGAAAGCGTGTGCCGGTGGCGACCCGCTTGCCGTAGATCACCGCGGCAGCGGCGGCGATGTCCTCCAGGCGCCCATTGGTGCAGGTGCCAAGAAACGCCTGCTGCACACGGGTCCCCGCCACCTGCGAGATCGGCGTCACGTTGTCCATCGAGTGCGGGCAGGCGACATAAGGCTCCAACGTCTCGGCCCGATAGTGATGATCGGCAGCATAAGTGGCGCCGGGATCAGGATAAAGGGCGAGCCTGGCGATCAGAGACCGGAACTCTGCGATCAAAGCCTCCGTTCTGCGTTCTCGCCTCGCTTTGCGCGTTGCCAGATAGTCGACCACCTTCTCGTCCGGCGCGATGTACGAATTCTTCACCCCAAACTCGGCCATCATATTGGGCAACACCATGCGCGATTCGAGCGAGAGCGACTCGATACCGGAACCGCCAAACTCAACCGAGGCGTAGATCCCGCCATCCGCTCCTAGATCACCGATGATGCGCAGCGCAAAGTCCTTGGCCGTGACGCCAATGGGCAGTTCGCCATCGAGCACGATGCGGATCGATTCGGGGACGCGCAGCCACAGCTCGCCGGTGGCCCAGAGCGTCGCCACTTCGCTGCGACCGATACCGGCGCCAAAGGCGCCCAGCCAGCCAAAATGGGTCGTGTGCGAGTCGGCGCCGAGGACCGTCTGGCCGGGCAGCACGATTGCCTCTTCGCTCAAGACTTGATGACAGATGCCGCGGCCTACCTCCCAAAAGTTGCGGATGTCCTGTTCGGCCACAAACTGGCGGATCTCGGCATGGTTCTGAGCGTGCCTGGTCGTCGGCGCGGGCACGGCGTGGTCGAGGGTGATGGCCAAGCGCTCGGGGATCAGCACCCGCTCCTGCCCAAACTCCAACCAGATGCGGCGGATAGCCGCGGTGTTGTCATGGCTGAGTACAATATCGGGCCGCGCATCCACCACCTGGCCAACTTCGACCGAGTCCAGCCCGGCAGCGCGGGCGAGCGCCTTTTGGGCAAAGGTTTGGGGTGGGGTGGTCGAACTCTGTTCGATCATTGTGCATTTTCCTCACAGCACTGGAGACTGAGAGATTGAGGAGATTTGAGGAGACTTTTGGAGATTGGACCGATGGGGCGCCTATACGCTTCTCCCGATCTCTTCAATCCCCTTCAATCTCTTCAAATCTCTTTTAGATCAAGCCATTCAACATCAAATAGGCCACGGCAGCCACGGTCGTCCGTTCCTTGATCTCGCCAGTGCGGACGGCCTCCTTGAGCCAGCTCGTGGTCACCCAGTGGAGGGCGATAAATTCGGCTGGGTCCCAATGGGTATCGGTGGTGTGAACCAGGTTCCAGACGGCAAAAATATGGCTGCACATCTGGCCAAAGGCCGGGTTGTCCCACACGAGCCCCAGATAGCGCACCGTCTCCACGGCGCCGCCGGCAGGTGCGTAGCCGGTTTCCTCGGCAAGTTCCCGCAGCGCGGCGGCCGGTAGGTCCTCATCACGTGTGGCAAAGCCGCCCGGCAACTGCCAGATCACCTCGCCGACGCCGTGCCGGTATTCGCGCAACAGAGCAATCTCCCCGGCCGGGTTAAAGCCCACTACAGCCACCCCAATCCCGGCCGGCTCTAGCCGGGTATACTTATATCGTTCGCCCGTAGGAAGCGTTACGTCATCCACTGCGACGGTCACCCACCGGTTTTGATAGGCAATCTGCGTAGAGAGCGTCTGCCAGGGCAATGGATCAGCGGTCGCCATAGAGGATGAACTCCAACAGAATAAAATTCCATCATGGCGATGGGGTTTTGTGATGGTAACGCTACATGATCAAGGCTACGAATGCTCATGGCTGCTCCAGGGCCAGCAGTGTCGCACCAATCAGTCGGCGGCGACGGCGTTCAACGAGGCAGTTTCGAGTGTCGCGCTATGGTAACTGCGTAACAACACATCGACATCGTCCAGACTCAGGTTCTTCTGGTCAGCCAGCGCCTTGATCTGGGCGGTGATGCGCTTGATCTCGTCGTCGGTCAGATTGAGCTGTAACTGCTCAACGCGCTGTTTGATGGCGTTCCAGCCGGTGAGGCGGTGGGCGACATGGATGTAGCGGGTCAACCCAAAGTCAGCCGGGTCGAGAATTTCGTAGGTGCTGGGGTTGTTGAGAATGGCCTTGGCGTGGATGCCGGCCTTGTGGGTAAATGCCGTGTAGCCAGTGATGTAGTTGTTGAACGGCACGTCCACGCTTACCAAACCGGCAACATAGTTCTCCACCTCGCGCAGGAGCGGCAGGTTGTACTTGGTGCGGATCAGTTCGGGATCATACGCATACATGCGGGCGATCAGCCCACCCAACGGCGTGATGCCGTTGCGCTCGCCGATGCCAAGCACCGACGTATCCACATGGGTGGCGCCGGCTTCGAGCGCGCAAAAGGCATTGGCGATGGCACAGCCGGTGTCATTGTGGCCGTGGAATTCGATGTCGCAGTGGACGACACTCCGCAAGGTACGGACCAGGTCATAGACGCGCCGCGGGTCGGCCAGCCCAACCGTGTCGGCAATGCCTACCCGGCTGACGCCGATCTGGTCAACGGCCCGATAGATGGTGAGCAGATCGACCAGGTCGCTGCGGAAGCTGTCTTCGCTGCTAAAGCGCACTTCGAGACCCTGGCTCTTAACATACTCTATCACTTCGACGGCGCTGTCGATAATATAGGGTATATCCTTGCCGTGGGAGAACTGGCGCAGCAAGCTGCTGGTGCCAAAGACGACATCGATGCCATCTACGCCTGTGTCTACGGCCAGCCTGGCATCCTCCATGTGACAGCGGACGTGGGTGAGGATCTTGGCTTTGAGACCGAGTCGGGCAATCCGTGCGCAGTCGGCCCGGCTCTGCGGGCTGGCCGCGGGCGAAGTCAACTCCAGGTATTCTACACCAAAAGCATCGAGCAGCCGCGCGATTTCTACCTTTTGTTCCGGCGTAAAGAATGCGTTGGCAAACTGCTCGCCCTCGCGCAAAGTTGATTCAATGATGGCAAAGTGGTCAAGGCTCATATGCAAAGATCCTAGTAAACGTACTGCGTGATACGTAATGCGTATTGCGTAGTTGAACGGATTACGTATCATGCACCACGCATTGTGTTTTAACAAAAAGAAACCGGCCGATCCGTCTGGACCGCCGGTTGCTGCACAACAGAATCAGAGCAAACGCGAATGCCAGACGCCCTAGCCGGAAGCCTGCTTCTTGCTCTGCTTATTGATAGCAAATAAGGACACCACTTCTATCTGAGACATAGACCTCAATGAGCAGTTTGGCCTCAATGAGTAGTTTGCAATTGACTGTACGCCATCATAACAGCTAGTGCAACGGCTGTCAAGTTGATTTGGATGTGTCAGTAATTTTGTTGTTGATACTATCGGGCAACGCATCCATCTCATCCGTTTCATCGTCAGCGCCCGGGTTGGTCATCCCGACCTCGGGTGCGTCACCGGTGCTTCCGGTCGGCTCGGTGGTAGCATAGGCCGACTCTTCGGGCAACTCTGAGAGATCGAGTGGCGCATCGACCTCCGCCTGGGACGAGTCGAGGCCCGACCAGCGCCGGGTGATCGCGCTGATGACCGGCAGATCTTCCAGATTGAGAGGGGTATCAGCTGCGGCGAGCAGACTCCCTGTCTGTTCGATTTCCGCGCCTGGTTGGGTCAGCAATGCCGGGCTGTGGACACGCGGCAGGTTCTTCAAGCGGTCATAGATTCTGGCCAGCGGCAACTGGAGGCGCAGTGGCATCTCGGACACCTCCCAGAGCCGCCGTAAAGCGACAAAATCCCATTCGGCAGTGAGGATGCCCTCGCTGCGTTGGCTGCCCATCTCGACCAAGACGCCGTTAAAGCGCGGCGTCAACTCCTGAGGGGCAAAGATGGCCGATTTTCCGATCAGTGGCTCATGGCGCCGCCCCAGTTCATAAGGGCCCACGACGAAGCTGGCCAGGCCAAAGAGTTGATTCTCCTGCATCCTCGCCAGGGCCCCTGCCCTCAATTTCTGGTAGAGCACAGAATGGGTGCAGGAGCCAAGCAGCAGCAGCGCCTCTGCCCCTTGATAGGCGAGCAGACGCCCAACTTCAGGGTAGAGCACATCACCACCGATCATCAATCCCAGGGTGCCAACCGGTGTTGCCACAGGCAACCACGTTTCGCCCGGCTGAGCCAGCCCTTCATCTTCGGGGTACAGAATGACCTTGGCCTGATGACCAAGCAGTGTGCCGTCACTGCCAAAAACGGCCGCGAGATTGCGTACCGTCTGGTCGGTGGGGTCAGGAAGATACGCACTGGGTGCAACAAGCGTGATCTGAAATTCTCGTGCCAGTTCGCTGAAGAGGTTGGCGTAAAGCGTCCAGAGTTCAGCCGCCGAGACGCTCAGCAATGCCTGCAAGCTGCCCCGTAGATCGGCGCCCAACCAGCCAGCGGAACGGCTAGCCAGCGCACCCCAAATGCGCTGCCACAGAGTTGCCTCTTTGCGCCGTCCGCGGTCAGCCATCTTAAGCAAGCGTGAACGCACATCGCGCAACATCGGTAGCGCAATCAGCGTACCGGCCAACTCAGGGAAGACCACCAGTTGAGCCTGTTTGTTCTGCGCCACACGCAAGAAGCGCTGGAGGTCCGCACGATAGTCAGCAATGGTATCATACAGCCGCATCCGTTGCTGGATGGATGCGACGGTCACTCGATCCACGGATACTCTAGCCTATTGATAGCATTCGCCCTCTTGGAGCGGGCGGTTCCGATGCGTGATAGTATACTCTACTTTATCACATCTAAATCGAAGAACAAAAACTGGTGCCCAGTGCCCAAGAATTCTAAATTCGACTGCAGGGTGGCCAGTGAACCGATGTGGATAGATTCAGCTGACAAAAATCCGCGTACATGACATCAGCCTAACCCGTTCTCTATCTTTGCACTTTTTGTCTTCTACACGAGAGGGTTTTTGCGTACAGTACTTACAACCCTCTCTGGTGCATCAAAAAACTGCAAAGATAGTGCCGTTTCATCTGCGGTCTGATTCTGTCAAATTGGAACTTCTACTCGGTCCCAACTTAATTTGACCTGGTGCGTCAGATCGGCTATACTATATCTCTGTATGACAGATGCCCCCATCGTCTAGTGGACTAGGACTCAGCCCTTTCAAGGCTGCGACCGGGGTTCGAATCCCCGTGGGGGTACAAACCAATAGGCAGTTATGCGCCTATTGGCCTTAGCAGCTTGAGAACGCGGAAAACCTTCCGTGGATTCGGTTGTTAAGGTGCTCAAAGTGAAAGCGGTGCCGGAGTCTTCTTGGCGGGAGAGACTGGGCCGCTTTTTCTTTGTCAGTGATTGTCGTTAGTGGTTGTCACCGAGCTTATCCAGCCGAAGTGTCAGCTTTTTCCGTTGGGTGAACGCCAGCAACTCAGCCTTGGGAATGCGGTGTGGGCTGCGTTGGAGCATCTGTTCGCTACGAAGCTCTCCCAGTTTGATGAGCCGAAGGACAGAATCCCGGCTGACAGCCAAGGCGGCGGCAACCTGATCGGTCGTCATCATCTCCATGCTTTTCCTCAACGCTGCCACAGTCGCCGGCCAATCCGGCGTGACAGTAGGCAGCATCACAGTGGGCCGCGGTGTCGGCGTCCTGGTAGCGGTGCTCGTTGCCGTGATGGTGGCGGTGTGGGTCGCTGTGGGCGTGACTGTACTCGTGTCCGTGGGCCAGGCGGTGGCCGTGGGCGGATCGTCTTCCTCCTTCGGTTTACGCGTCGGGCGCACGGTGGCTATGGGTACAGCCTCGATCGGTGCGCCATCCGGCCCCGTGTTGCCAATCAGCGACGAACCGACCGGCAGCGTCGCCAGAGGCGATTCCCCCTGCCCCTGCACGCTTGGCAGGGCTACCGACAGCAACATGCCGACTGCCAACAGATTGACCACCCCCATGGCCACCAGCCCCTGCACCATCGTCCGCCGCATCGTCACCATCTCTTGTTGGAGGGAGCCAACCGTCGCCACCAGCGGCTCGACCGCCTTGTCCACATAGCCAGCGCCAGCAAACCAAGCGAGCGAGCCATCGCAGGGACTCACCTTCTCGGACGCCCGCCGATAGTCCAGCCCCAGCGCCACCAACTCCTCATAGAAGTAGCTGGCCATGCGCAAGGCATCGGCATCGAGCAC
>QEUW01000430.1 GCA_003577005.1 Chloroflexota bacterium
GCTGTACACCCGGTACCCGTTCTCCGCCCGCTGTGGTTTGGGGAGCAAGCCGATGTCCTCGTAGTAGCGGATGGTCTTGCTCGGCACGCCGGTTTGTGCACTCAATTCGCCAATTTGCAGCATTTTCCTCACCTCAATTGAGTTTATCTTACACCTTCCAGTCCCTGGAAGGTCAAGGCTTTTTCGATTGTCGATTGCGTCTTATTGGATGACTTCTCACGCAACATCCTCGCCTGGCGCCTGGCTCCAACGGTGGCAGTGACCGCTGTCGAAACCACCCCCAACCTGGCACTGGAGAAAACCGGCGGGCGGCAGGCCAAAGTCGTGCTCGCCTGCCTCTGCTGTCTGATAATGGCCGGGCGTTTGTACCCAAACTGCTAACGCAGTACTTGAAGTCCTGCTGGATGCGGCGTGTGCGGGGTCGCTCGCATCTTCCCCAGACGCGAGGCGCAATCGAGCGCTATCCGCGCTCGATGAAAGCTATCGTCAAACTCGACACGTACTTCTATCCGTGGGAGTTGGGACAAGCCACTATTGATTTCCCCAATATCGCTCCTAAGGTAGATAGCATTCTACTCATCCTGTTCTGTGATGCTCGCCTTCTGGCCCGGAGTGGCGCACCACCAGCACTGGATGGCGACTCAGACGCAGCACATTCTCAAACGTACTGCCGGTTAAAATCTCTCGTAACGCACTGCGCCCATGAGATCCCAAGACAATCAAAGACGGGGCCTCTTCCTCGGCCACACGCAGTGTCTCGCGCACCGGATGCCCATGACGAAGCAGTGGACGAGCTTGCAGCCCAAACATCCGCAGCGTGTGGCACAGTTTCTCTAATCTCTCGGCATCTTCGGCATCGAAAGCGGCGACTTGTTCGGGTGTCCGGTGCTGCATAGCACGTTCATCCTGCACGTGCAGGACAATCACCTCTTGTGTGCCGGCACTTTTCAGACGTTTGACCACCTGGAAAGCCGCATCGGCGCATTCCGAAAAATCGGTGGGATGCAACACGCGAGAAAACATCTCTTTGCAGGCAAGCTGGCACTGAACGCGCCCCATATCTCGCACTACCAGGGCTTTCTCAATCAGCACCGGCACAGTGGCACCTCTGACCACCTCGTAGGCCACACTCCCCAACAAAATTTCCTGCCCCAGCGTTTTCCCCTGCGCGCCGATGATGATCAGGTCGACCCGCTCCTCTTCGGCCACACGTAGAATCTGTGCCGCGGGCGAACCATAGCGCACATGGGTAAAGACGCGAAAGCCATGCCCTTCCAACGCCATTTTCGCGATATTCAGCCGCTCTTGCGCGCTCCATTCGACGCGCTTGAGGTTTTCGCGGTTCATGGTTTCGGGCATTGGCACATCGCTGTCTTTGATGACACTCACCAAAACCACGATCTGCAGCCCTGCCGATTTTAGATCGGGCAGACAGGTGAAAACCGTATTGGCATACGCTGAAAAGTCGGTCGGGAAGAGCGCTTTCGCGAACATCTCACCCTCTTACCAAGCATTCAATCCTGCCCGCGTGCGCGCATCTTACCACTGCTGCCCGTCGCACAGCAATAATCTCAGCCAGGATAGCCACGGCAATTTCACCCGGAGTCGGCCCGCCCAAATCCAGACCGATGGGCGCATACACACGGGCAAGCGTGTCCTCTGTCTGGCCATCCGTGCGCAGATGATCCAGGGCGATCTGGCACTGAGCCCGGCTGCCGATCATGCCAATATAGGGCGCCGGCGAATCGATCACCTGGCGTATGGCGGCCGCATCGAAGATATGGTCAGTTGTGATCAGCTAAATGAGCACGGGGTGCTGTAATCACTTTCCGTTATTCGTGGTTCAGCACTTCCCGACTACCCGCTCCTTGTTCCATTCGGAACCGGTTGAGGATTTCGGCGCAGCACCTCGTTACGCATTCGGAGTTGGTCTGATAATACACATGCCGACCTTCTTGCCGCGCTGTGACAAGATTAGCCCGGCGCAAAACAGCCAGATGATGTGAAACCGTCGGCTGATGGACTGGCAAAAGGGCTTCGAGTTCACTCACGCACATCTCGCGCTGGGCCAACAGCCTCAGGATTTCCTGACGGGTTTCGTCAGCCACCGCTTTGATGAAATCATCCAGATCGCAGCACGCTGGCGCGCTCATTCGCAGCCGTTCAAGCAGCCTCCTGGAAAGAGATCGTCAGCCATTTCAACACTTCGTCGACCGAGGGAATCCGCCCCGCACACACCAACTTCTCATTGATCACCAGCCCGGGTGTGAACAAAATCGGGTATTTGCAGATTTCCAGCGGATCCTGGACGTGCTCAAGTGTGACTTCCAGGTCAGGGTGATTCTGGGCGAGCTGTTCCAGGCTGAGGACAACGGCCTCTTCCACTGCGTAGCAGTTGAAGCAACCCGGTCCGAGAATCTTGATATTGAGCATGATCATTCCTCCAGCGGCACGTTGGGGTCGGGAAGCCGCACCCCATTTTTCTCGCAATCCATACACAGGTCAGTAGCGCGATTCGTCCAGTACATCTTGCCACAACCTGGGCAGGTCACTTGGCGCAACCCGCCCATTCTCGGCGGCGACTTGGGACGCAGTTCGGGCGGCAAGGCTGCAAATGGATCCTGCACGCAGGCGCAAACAGGCGGTTGATTATCCGGCCTGTCCTTTTCAGTAGCGGAGTCCTGCTTGAGATCTCCCATGACCACCTTCTCCGGTTAGTTGATAGATGGCGCATCGATGATAATGGCCCGCAGTGCCGCCAGCTTTTCAGCGTTCTCTGGTTCAAACAGGGGCGGGCAATCGTCAACGTGCATCTGGGATGCGACGAGCTTCAAGGCGAACGTGAAGCAGGTCGGCTGACCACACTTCTGACAGTTTGTCTTGGGCAGCAGGTTATAAACAGCCAGCGGCGTGGGGCGCTGGTGCGTTTCATAATCGGGCGTAATCTCTTCTCGGCGTGCCCATGTCCGGTTCACCAGGGCGATCAGGCTGTGCAGCTCTTTCTCGGCCGCATCGCGATCTTCCACGTTGCTGGTCGCGATCTCGTAGGCGTGAAAGGCGATGTTGTGCCCACCTTTTTTCCAGGTGAGCGCCTGGGCAGCCGGGTTGTACACCGCGCCACGCAGTGTGGCATTGAGGTAGGGCAAAACTTCCGAGATGTCCACCCGCAAGCGCGCCCGCGCAGCAAAGCGCTCCGCTCCAGGCTCACAAGGGGGTGTATAAACCTCCACGTCATAGTCTTCGATCAGCATCATGACCCCTTTCTGGCAGCTCAGGCGACTGAAGGCACCTTATGTTCGTTCCTCGCGGGCTGAGGGCGGCGCGTCATTTGACGGCGCTCGCTCGCTTGCCAGCATCCGCAACACATCCGGCGAAGCCAACCGGTAGCGTATCATGATGCCCTCTCGCGTAGTGCTGACCAGCCCTGCCTCGCGCAAAATGGCCAACTGCTGCGAGGCATAAGGCTGCCGGCATCCCATCTTTTGAACGATGTCGCAGACACAGCAAGGCTCAACTGCCAGGATTTCCAAAATCCGCAGCCGCGCTGGATGTCCCAACGCACGAAACAGCCTTGCCCGGCTCTCATACCAGTCGGTCATGGCTGACCTCCTCAACTGCCACCTGACAGGCGAAGGTCTGCCGCCTGCCAGCCCTATCGGGATGAGCAACAACCAACCCTGGGCGCAGAATCGGGTGAGCGCGCCATCTTGGCTACTGCCCTGAATACATGCCGAGTCTGCACGCCACCACACTTCGGGCAGCGCGGCTGCCACCCCGACTCCTTCTTGCCGATTGACACAAAGATGTCAAACTCCGCCCCGCATTCCTCGCACACATAGGCATAGATAGGCATGAACTCCTCCTGACATTGACTGGAACACCGCCTCCAGACCCATCAGGGGCCAACCACAACTCCACGCCCACCGAATCTTGAGCAGGGTGACCCTGTCATCCCGTTGAAGGCAACACGGGCTGCCCCATAGATATTCCGCTCATGTGGGCCTCTATGCCGGACACTGTCTGCAGCCCCTTTCAAGGGACGATCTCAATCGTTGGCTCGATAACGATCTCGGACTTGACCGAATTCGCCACCAGGCTGTACTTCTGGGCAGACTGCAGCGCACGGCGTGTGCGTACTGCGACGACCTCCGCGGCCTCGGCACCAGCGCTGATGCGGATGACCGGCCACAAGCGCAGGTGTGTGAAGATTTCTGTCCGGTCCAGTTCGATCAGCTTGGTTCCCTCGGCTCGACACTCATAGGACTGCAGGTTCAGCTTGAACCGCTCGGCAGCCCAGATGAACATCATCATGATGCAGGTATTGGCCGCCGCAACGAACGCATCTTCGGGGGTCAGCACGCCGGGGTGACCCTGGGCATCCGGCGGCGCGGAAAAGTCCATCTCCGGGCCGTTGCCCATCACAATATGACCCCAGTGTTCGCCTCGCCACGACACAGTGGTGTGATACGTTGCCGTACGGCTCATGCGGCTGTCTCCTGGTGGCTGCAGAATGCCTCATACTCGCGCACCAGTGCCGCCGCGTAGGCTTCCTCGGCCTCGGTGGGCACCTCGTTGTAAACCTTGACCACGTCCAACAGTTCCCTGGCCAGGCTATCTCCCGGCACTTTACCCGCCGTGCGGAATTGCTCGAAGATCAGCGGCAAAGCCACCAGAGCGACGGTCTGGCCGTTGACTGCGATCTTCTGGATCGGAATACCCGATCCACACGAACAGGTCGCCTGCGGAGCTTCTTGCGACGCAGCCAGGGGTATGGTTTCGGCGAAGGTTCCGGTGCGGCGACTCCATCGCTTGCCGAGCAGTTCATCAACCAGGCTCGCAACCTGGTTCGCCGTCAGATCCACCGCCTGCAGGCCACTCTCGTTCAAACGGCGCGTGCCTTCGGGCTGGCGCAGCCCATGCTCCGCGACCAGATCGCTCACAACCACGCTCGCGGCTGGCTTGCCCGAAAACTGCTCGGTCGCGCGCGCGGCACAGCGCTTGTCACAACCATCCACGGCAATCGTGGGATAGAAACGCGCAAACGCCCGGTCGCCTTCTCCACCGGCCAGGAAGAGCGGCAAACAGATGGTCACCGTATCGCCGGGGCGTAGTTGCTCCAGCACCCTCAGTGCCGCCAGCCGGGTCACCGTCCCCACGGCAAGCTCTTCACCTGAACAGGCGACAATTCCCACTTTTTTCTGCGGCAGATCAGGCATGGCTACGTTCCTCGTCCTCGGATATCAGGTTATCGATTACGCCGGCTATCTCTTCGGCAATGGTGTGGGCCAGTCGCTGCCCGCCCTCGTTCAACTGAGCGATACCTTGCGGTTTGAACTCCCGATAGCGCCGGTACACATCGAGTACGGCGAAATCCTGGGCAACAGTTCCCCCGCTCTCCCGCACCATTTTGGTAGCACAGGCCAGCTTGCACCCGTCAATGGTCACGACCGGGCGCGCAGCGATTGCCGCACGGGCTTCATCATCGCCCAACACCAACAGAGACAACGCCACCAATTGAGTGGCCTCCGGTCTGCTGTCTTCGGTCACCTCATAGGCAGCCTCTCGGCTGACCGTGCCGTATGACTTGCCGATGCCGCTGCACGGCACGATGATCACTTTGCGTTCCTGGTCGTTCATAGCTTCCTGGCTTCCTCTTCGGCTTGCCCCTTCATCAGCTCGAAATAGGCCTGGGGATCAAGCAGCCTGGCGCGGTCCTTCGGCCAATCGCTGGCTTCAATCACGACCAGCCACCCCTCACCATACGGATCCTGGTTGATGACTTCAGGCGATAGTTCCATTGCCGGATTGACTTCTACCACAGTGCCGCTCACGGGTGAGGTCAGGCTCACATTGACCTTAATCGTCTCGATCACGGCGACTTCGTCTCCGGCTTCCAGTGTCGTTCCTTCCGGTTTGACTTCGGCAAACGCAATATCCCCGCTGCGCTGCTGCAAGAAATCGGTCATCCCGATCCGAATGCGGTTACCTTCGGCCAGCGCCCAGATGCCTTCATCGTTGTAGTAGCGATCGGTAGCCACCTTGAAGGTAAACTTGTCAACGGTTGTTTCCAGGTATTCCGGCATGTCGTCCTCCTAACGAGCATGAAAATGCAGCGCGGCATCACGGAAGCCGAGCGCCGCTTCGAGCATGGCTTCCGGCAACGTCGGATGGGCATGCGTCGTCCAGGCCAGGTCGTCAGCCGTTGCGCCCGTCTGCACGGCCAAAGCACCTTCCGCAATCAGGTCGGTCACATGGG
>QEUW01000431.1 GCA_003577005.1 Chloroflexota bacterium
CCAGGGCAAAGAGAAAGAGGCGTACGAGCGGCTGGGCTGGTATGTCGAGACCTTTGGCAAAGAGAACTTCTTTGTCGAGCTGCAAGAGCACAGCATCGAAGAGTTGCGCCCTATCAACAAACAGCTTGTGCCCTGGGCCGACAAATTTGGCATCCAATTGCTGGCGACCAACGATGTCCATTATGTGCGCGAGGAAGATGGCGGCCCGCATGATGTGCTGCTTTGCGTGCAGACTGGCATGACAATCCACGATGAAAAGCGAATGCGGCTGAGCGACCAGAGCTATTTTCTCAAAAGCCGTGAGCAGATGGAAGCTACCTTCCGTCCCTTTATTGACTTATCGGCCAGTGCCTTTGACAACAGGATCGAGACTACCACCTACCCGACATCGACATTCCTGAAGACTATACCTACGAGACTTACTTGCGGAAGCTCACCGAGGAAGGGTTGGAGCGCCTCTATGGTGACAACGCCTATAACCCAGAAGTGCAGGAGCGCAAAGAACGCGAGTTGAAAATCATTCATCAAATGGGGTTTGATGTCTACTTCCTGATTGTGGCCGATCTTTGTCGCTATGCGAAAAGTCGTAACATCTGGTGGAATGTGCGAGGATCGGGCGCAGGCTCGCTGGTGGCTTACTGCACCGGAATCACGGGTATCGACCCGCTCAAGAACAACCTGATCTTCGAGCGCTTTCTCAACCCGGCGCGCGTCTCCATGCCCGACTTTGATCTGGACTTCCCCGACGACCAGCGCGAAGAGATGATCCGCTATACGGTGCAGAAGTATGGCGACGACCAGGTCGCGCAGATCGCCACCATGAATCGCATGAAGGCGCGCGCCGCTATCCGCGATGTGGGCCGCGCCAAAGGCATCCAACTGTCTCAGGTAGACCGCATCGCAAAATTGATCCCGGCCATTCCCGGCAAACCAGCAACCATTCAGGATGTGCTGACCGAGGGACACGAATTCTATAACCCGGAGCTGGTCGAACTGGTCAAAAAAGATCAGGTCATCCAAGACCTGGTCGAGACGTCAATGAAACTCGAAGGCGTAGCGCGCAATTCGGGTGTCCACGCGGCGGCGGTGATCGTGGCGGACCGGGAACTGACTCATTACACACCGCTCATGCGCGCCAGCAAAGGCAGCATCACAAATGCGGTGACACAGTATGAATTTCCTATCCTCGAATCGATCGGGCTGCTCAAGGTCGACTTTCTGGGCCTGAGCACCCTGACTGTGATGCGCGAGGCCGGGCGGCTGATCAAAGAGCGCCACGGCATCGAATATGCGCTGGCCAACATCCCCTTTGAAGGCGAAGAGGCTACTGAGGCGTTCAAGTTGCTCTCCAGCGGCGAGGTAAGCGGCGTCTTCCAGGTGGAAGGCCAGGGCATGCGCCGGGTGCTCACCGAGATGCGGCCGTCCGCCTTTGAGCACATCATCGCCACGATTTCACTCTATCGGCCTGGTCCAATGGAGTATATCCCCCAGTTCATACGCCGGATGCACGGCGAAGAAGAGGTCGAGTTCAAGCACCCTAAGCTGGAGTCTATCTTAAGAGAAACTTACGGCATTCTGGTTTATCAGGAACAAATTATTCAGGTTCTTAGTCAGCTTGCTGGTTATTCACCCGGTGAGGCTGATCTTGTACGCCGTGCCGTCAGCAAGAAAAAGGCCTCGGACATCGAAAAGCACAAGAAAGGGTTTGTTGAGGGGTGCAAGAAAAATGGCATCCCTGAAGCGGCCGCCGTCGCAATTTATGGCGATATCGAGTTTTTTGCGCGTTATGGCTTTAACAAAAGCCATGCGGCAGATTATGCAGTCATCTGCGTGCAGACTGCCTACCTCAAGGCGCACTACCCCGTCGAATACATGGCGGCTCTGTTGCTGGTCGAGCGCGACAAGACCGAGAAGGTCACCAACTTTATCCACGAGTGCCGCCGCATGGGCATCGAGGTGTTGCCACCCGATGTCAACTACAGCGGGCTGGACTTCGAGATCCAGGAGCGGCCCGCCGATGCACCCGTGTTGGCCCATCGCGACCCTTTGTTAGGTTATGATTTTCCCGTGCCGCCAGGCAGCGCCATCCGCTTTGGCATGGCCGCCACCAAGAATGTAGGCGAGGCGCCGGTAGAGGTCATCCTCAAGGCGCGGGCGGAGGGCGGCCCCTTTACCAGCCTCGAAGACTTCTGCGACCGCGTCGATCTGCGCCAGGTGGGCAAGCGGCCACTGGAATGCCTGATCAAAGTCGGCGCCTTTGACCGCTTTGGCCGGCGCAGCCAACTGCTCGCCGTCCTCGACCAGATGGTGGAGAAGTCCAGCCAGGTGCATAACGACCGCGCCAGCGGCCAGCTCTCTATGTTCGACCTGCTGGGCGCCGGTGGGGCGCAAGTCACGGCCATCCCGCTGCCCGACATCGAGGAGGTCAAGGGAAAAGAGAAGCTCCAGTGGGAGAAGGAGCTGCTCGGCGTCTATGCCAACAGCCACCCGCTGCAACAGATGAGCATCGACTGGCAGCGCGTCGCTACCTGTTCATGCGGCGAGTTGGACGAGCGCTACGACGGCAAGGGCGTGGCGCTGGCCGGCATGATCACCAATGTGCGCACCATCAACACCAAGAAGGGCGACCAGATGGCCTTCCTCCAGATCGAGGATATGCAGGGCCAGTGCGAAGTGGTGGTCTTCCCGCGTACATACGCCGAAGTCAAAGAGAAGCTCATCCCCGACCAGGTCTATCTCTTCAAGGGCAAGGCGCAGACGCGCGAAGGCCAGACCAGCCTGTTGCTCGATACCCTGCAAACCTATGTCGAGCTGCCCAAGGATGTGGGCGAGGAGACACAATTACAGCGGCCCCTCCTGCCCCCACTGCCTACTTTCAATGGCCTGGCGCTTGCCGACGAGGAAACTGAATATGACGCCGGCCAAAGCGAAAGCAGCGACGAGGGAGATGAGTTCAGCGTTGCGGCCCTGGCCGGACCCGCTGACGAGCGTGAGGATGAGGGGGAAGATGCTGGCGATGATGAGGCCGTACTCACGCCGGCCGCCGTGGCAGAGCCCGCTATGGTTGCTGCGCAGGCTCTGGCGCCTGCGCCCACGCATCCCAAATCGGCAAACGGCCACGCATACGCGATCGATGATATCAACGCCGCCTTTGACCTGGCTGCAACCGAACAGGATGACTCGTCGCCCGATCCATCCTATACACCGGCGAGCTTTGCACAGCCGGCTCCACGGTTGGAGCGTCTGGCTTCCCCCAACAAACCATCCGCCGCCGGCGAGCAGAGCAATACTTCAGATACCCCCTCAGCTAAGATGCACACTGCACCGCAACCAGAAGCTTCTCCGCCGGCGGAGGAACCAAAGCCAACCGGCGAACATCGCGGTCCCGGTAACGGCCACAGAAATGGCAAGGGTAGCCCTCACCACGGGCGCGAGCTGCGCATCACCTTCCGTCGCAGCGGCGATCTGGAGCGCGATAAGTTCCGGCTCAAGGGCATCTACGACCGGCTGTGCGACCCGCGCGGGCGCGACCGCTTTTTTATCCGCCTGGAGTACAACGGCCAGGCGCACGAACTCGCCTTTCCCAACGACCACTGCACCATCACCGAGCGGTTGCTGCAAGAGTTGCAAAAGCATTTCCGCGTCGATGTGGCGGTGAAAGGGCAGGAGTAAAAACAGGGCAGCAGCGAGGTTTGTTGAAAAAGCCTCGCTGCTGCCCTGCCTCCTACCTCTGGCGGTAAGTGCTACCGGCCTGCGCTTGCTGCCGCCAACCTGGCGCCACGCAATTTGACTCCCGTCACCAAAAAGACCCCGGTCAGGATAATGGCAAGCCCGAGCAACATGCTCACCCGCAACGGCTCGTGAAGAAAGCTCGCGCCCCACAAGGTGCCAAAGACCGGAATCAGAAAGGTCACGCTGAGCGTGTTTGTGGGCCCCACCCGAGCAATGAGGTCGAAGTAGATCAAATAGGCAAACGCGGTCGAGAGCAATGCGAGCGCCAGTACCGAAGCAATTACCGTCATGGAGAGCGGCTTCACCTCCGCTGTAGCTGCGGCTAAGGGCAGAAGCAGCACGCCTGCCGCCAGTTGCTGGCCAATGGCAAGATCGAGCGTGGGCAGGTCGCGGAAAGAAGTCTTGGCATAGACGCCCCCAATCCCGTAACAGAGCGCACCAGCCAACGAAAAGAGGATACCCCATAGGACGCCAGCGCTCAAGCCCAGGGGGCTCCACCCCATCAACACGGCCACGCCAAGCAGGCCCAGGACAAGACCTATCAGCTTTTTATAGCCGAGTGTCTCCTTCATCCACAACGCAGCGACCAATGCCGTAAAGAGCGGCGTCGTCGCATTGAGGATCGAGGCGATGGAGGCATTCAAGTAAACAGTTGCAGCGGCGATCAGGGTGAACGGCAGGACGGCGTTGACCGCACTCAGCGCCAGCAGCGAGCCCCAACGCTGGCGCAAACGCGGCCGGTGTCCCACCAGAGCCGCATAAAGCAACAACACGCCACCAGCGATCAATACCCGCACCGCGATGAGAACAAAGACCCCCACCACTGGCGCCGCCACACGCAAAAAGAGATACGATGCGCCCCAGAGCGCGCTCAACACCACCAGCAGGCCAAAGTCCCGCGCGGTCATCCGCTTTTTCTCGCTTTCTGCCCCATCCAATCATCTCTGCTCAAGCTACCAATCAGCCAGAATACACCGCCGGTGGCTTGCTGCCGCAGCAGCTCCATTCTACCTGATCTCCGCCGCTATGGCGACCCGCTTTATGCGCAAATGCGGAATACGCTCGTTGCAATTGTTCATGTTGCATCAAATGAGTTGTTACAATCCATCACCAATGCCCCTTGATTGCCGGTCCCATTCGGTGTAAAGTAGATCCGCAGCACTTCAAGTTATCCTTTGCCGATAGAGGTCTACCCATGCAGACCAGCCGCCGCGAGTACTGGTTGACGTGGAGCACATCGCTGCTCTTCTTTGTGGCCTTTTATACCTTGCTGGTGCCGTTGCCCCTCTATCTGGTGGACATTGGGTTACCGGATTGGCAGATCGGACTGATCCTGGGGGCGTTTGGCGTGGCATCGCTCATCGGCCGGCCGTTGGCGGGGATGGCGGCCGACCGCTTTGGCAGCCGTACAGTGATGTTGGCCGGCGCGGCAGCGCTGCTGGTCGGGGTGGCCGGTGTCAACGCCACGACCGACCCTGCGGTGCTCTTTGTGTTGCGTCTGTTTCAGGCGGCGGGCTATGTCGCCTTCACCACGGCGTCGAACGCGCTCGTGGTAGCGCTGGCCCCACACGCCGAACGGAAGTCGCTGCTGACCCGCTTTGGCGCCGCGGCCAATGTCGCCATGACGCTGACGCCGGCCACTATCAATGCGCTGCTACCGCTGCTCACGCTCACTGGTGCATTATGGGTAGCTGGCCTTTTTGCCCTGGTAAGCGGGGGGATGGCGCTATTGATCGGGAAGCCGGCGCCAGCACTGGCTTCATCTATCGCACCGGTGCAACTGCGCATCCCGCGGAGCGCCTTGTTGCCTATGCTTTTGGCGGCGGTCTGTGGCGTGGGTTTTGGCGCGTTCTTTCAGTTCCTGCCCCTGTTGACCGAGCGGCAAGGGGGGATCGCCAGCGGACCCCTCTTTGCCCTCTACGGCGCCAGCATTGCGCTCACCCGCTTTGTCGCCGCCCGCTGGATGGATCGCGGCGATGAGCGGTTGATCTTGCGGCTGGGCTATGGGCTGTTGGCGCTGGGTCTGCTCCTCTTTGCGGGCAGCCAACTGTGGCTCTTGCTTGCCCTGGCCGCCTTTTGTGTTGCGTCCGGCTCCGGTCTGTTAACCGGGCTGCTCATGAATCTTCACGTCGAGGCGTTGCCACCGGCTGCCCGTGGCAGTGCGGTGGCGCTCTACTACCTGGGCTTTGACCTCGGTATCGGCGGAGGCGCATGGCTGCTGGCGCCCGTCCTCCAGCAGTGGGGGATCGGTGCGCTTTTTGCTTGCGCGGCCCTCATCGCCAGCACCGGCATCATCCTTGTCCAGTTTGTTCCACGCACCAAAAAAGTAACACCGGCCCAGCCAGCCGGCGTTGCCACATCTTGATGGCCCTCGATGCGTTGCGCCTTTTGCAAAGAGCCGCCCGGCGATGATGAAGATTAAGAAAATAAACCGGTAACCTACCGTAGGTCACGCTATCAGCGTGACAATCGTCCGGATATGTAGCGCCGTCGCCCTGGTAGGGCGACCTACTTCAGCGCTTTAGCACCGGATAGTCATTACCGAGACAATTTGTTAATCTTCATAATCGCCAGGCGGGTAAACGGCGCCTGGTCTACAAGCCCCATTCATGGGGCGCTGTTGCTGAGCCGGGGAATGAATCCCCGGCGGCCAGACTCGCTGACAACGCTTGCACCCTATATCACCCATTTGCTTGACGGTTGAGCAGTTCAACATTATACTGCCAGGTCGAAGAGCCAGCC
>QEUW01000432.1 GCA_003577005.1 Chloroflexota bacterium
ACCGCCTCCATCATGTACGATGCGGTCTTTATCCCCGGCGGGGAGAAACATGCGCAGACGCTCAAGATGCAGGGGGATGCGCTTCACTTTGTCAACGAGGCCTTCAAGCATGGCAAGGCCATTGGCGCCACGGGCGCAGGTATCGAGTTGCTCATACAGGCCAACCTCCAGGGTGTGGCCCTGGCCGGCCCCCAGACTGAGGAAGAGCTGGTAAGTGACAAAGGCATCGTGACGAGCCGTGATGGGAATAGCCTCAACGGATTCAGTAAGACCTTTATCCAGGCTATCGCCCAGCACCGCCACTGGAACCGGGAGACAAAGGAGCAGGTGCCGGCCTGATGATGGTAGCAACCGGAAAGCAGGCGTCATGAGCTGCGGTTACCGGCTGCGGTTACCGGTAACGACAAAAAACAGTACACGGATTTTTGGCTTTTTATCTATGCAATCCGTGTACTGTTTTCATTTAGGGTCACGCGCGTTTTGTCTGGGTGGTCCGGCTTCGAGACACAGCACACCACCGCGCCTGTGCTCTGCTTTATCCCTACTCCAGTCCGGCAGCATGGCGGCCAGCAGCCGGGTCGCCAGCGGCATAGTAGAGGCCGCTGGCCGGGTCGGCATAGAGCATGACGGGCGTGGCGATTGGACCGCTCTTGGTTACCACCTGGTGGCCGCGGCGGGCCAACTCCTCGCGCACATGTGGGTCGACCTGGTCGCTGATCGTCAAAGAGCCTGCCTGGATAAAGGTCTGTTCGCGCACTGGGTTGGGGTCGAATGAATGTTGGTGATGGGCCGTGACAAAGCGAGGTGCAGTCACGGCCACGGCCGGCTCCATACCAAACTCGATAAAGTCAAGCAGCAGGTTCAAGGTCGCCTGGTCCTGTAGGTCGCCCCCAGCCACGCTGATAGCCAGCACGGGCCGGCCGCCCTTGAGCACCAACGTCGGCGTCAGCGTAATGCGTGGCCGTTTACCGGGCTGGATACAGTTAGGATGGCCGGGCGTCGTGTTGAGGCTGCGCAGGCGGTTGCCGTAGGTGACGCCGGCCCGGCCACTGCCGCCAGCATGGTAGACATTGGCGCTGGGCGTGGCGGCGACCATATTGCCCCAGCGGTCGGCAACCACACAGGTCGTTGTCCCTCCCACAGTGGGATGGAGCGTACCTCTGCCCTTGAGCGGCTTCATGTTGTAGGGATCGCCTGGCCGCACTTCGTGGGACGCCTGGCCCATCTCGATCAACGGCCGGCGGATGGCGGTGTAGGCGTCGGAAAGCAACGCCGCCAATGGAACATCCACAAAGTTCGGGTCGCCGTAATATTCATCGCGGTCGGCCATGGCCAGTTTGAGCGCCTCAGTCGCGACATGGACATAGTCTGCCGAGAGATGCCCCATGCCTTTGATATCAAACCCTTCGAGCAGGCGGAGCACCTGGCACAGATAGGGTCCCTGGGTCCACGGCCCGCACTTGTAGACCGTATAGCCGCGATAGTCCACTGCGACTGGTTCCTCGATCAGCGTCTTGTGGGCGGCCAGATCTTCCCGGCGGAGAAAACCGCCCTGCTCGATATAAAAAGCCTCCAGATCTTCGGCGATGTCGCTACACTGGGAGTGGCGGCCGTAAAAACGGTCGCAGGCCGCCTGCAAGCGCTCCACCCGGCTGCCGCTCGTTTGCTCTTCTGACTCGACCATCCGCCGCAGCGTGACCGCCAGGTTGGGGCGCCACGGCTCTTGCCCGGCGTCGAGCAGAGCCAGAGTCGGTGCGACGACCTCCCGGAAGCTTTTGGTACCGTAACGTTGCAACAGTGTAATACAGAGGTCTACCACCGAAGGCACCGGCGCCATTTTGATGTCGTGGTTGGGAATGCCGTTTTTCATGTACCAGTCGATAGCCTGGGATGAGAGCGGAGCGCCTCCCTGGCCCGACAGCGCCTTCACCTCCTGCTTCTGCGCATCATAGATCAGCACCGGCACCTCGCCCCCGATGGAGCAGGCGCCGTGGTCGGTGACGTTCAACGCCAGAATGGTGGCTGCGGCTGCATCGGCTGCGTTGCCATCCGCCTCCAGCAGTGCGATCCCGGCGGCTACAGCCTCGGCAGCTCCGGCTGCAACCGCGCCTGTTTTGCTGGCGGCCTGCCAGCCGATCCGTTGGGTGTTTGTCTCGTGCATGGTGATTCCTCCTTTGTGAGACCAGTTTATGGCTCTTAATAATTTTTGCCAAATCCACTCGACACTTCGAGATCGATCGAGCTCTTCATCCGCAGATTATACAGATTCCATCCCTTACCGCTCTCGACTCTCACGCGCTCCAGGTAAACCGCGCCCTGTCAGCAGGTAGAGGGCAAAGCTTGGAGTCCAATGAGCGACCATGTAATCGGGGTGGAGGGCGTCGCGCAGACCCACTTCACGGTGGTGCTGCGCCAGTTGGTCCAGGATGGAGCGGCGCGGGTCAGCCGGCGGCAAGGCGGCGGCGATGCCTTCGAGCATCCAAGCCCGGCTCAGATTGAGGCCGGTGAAGTGGGCCAGTTGGCCGTCGCTGAAGTCGACTACTTGCAGCGGCGCCAGGTAGCGGGGCAAGATTTCGAGTGCGTAAGGTCCCCAGAATTGCCACAGCCAGCGGGCAAAGTGTGCTGGCGGCAATACCCGTCGCATGAGGTCGGCCTCGGCCAGGGTGGGGGAGAGGAAGTCGGTGCCGGAAGGTTCGTAGGCCAGGGGCGCATCACGGTCAGCGTCAAAGAAGGCGAGGGCTTTCTCGGCAATTTGGGCGGCCAATGCCGCGTCGCCCGCCACACGCGCCCAATCGAGCGCCAGGGTCATGGCAAAGGCGCTCTGGTTATGGACACCAGATCGGATCGCATACGGGAGCCGGGCCAGATAGTGGCGAAAACGCCCGGCGGCGTGGTTCTCCAACGGGGCTAGTACCGTACGCCAGCGTTCAGTTTGTGGGGTAGTTTGTTCCCGCAATTCGCTCAGCAACTGGAGCACCCAGGCCATGCCGTAAGGCATTTCAAAGTTGGGGTGCCGGCGGAGATAGGCCAACTCGCCGGCCAAATTTTCGGGGGTGAAGCTCTGGTTTAGCGCAACAATCGCTGCCTCGGCAAACGGCGCGTTGGGATAGAGACGTAGAGCGCGCACGATCTGCCAGTGCGAATGAACGGCGGAGTGCCAGTCATAACAGCCATAAAAGGCAGGGTGCAATTGAGCAGGCGAAGCCACGTCCGTTTCACCCTGGAGTTGATGCAGCAGCCCGTTGGGGTATTCCCGGTGCAAGTGGGTGATGGTAGTGGGGATCAGTTGGTTGAGGAAAGCTGCTACCGTTATGGACATAGGTGCTCTGAACCGTTTGGTTGTCTGGAGTCGATCTCTGGCGTTGGCTAAGAGACTATCTCAAAATCGGTTGTGGCTCTGGAACTCTTCCGAGCAGCACCGGTGTGACACAGAGATTTTGAGACAATTCCAAATAGTATAGCTCACCGGTGCTGCTTCTCCTACTCCTTACCTTTTTCGACGAGTGGCAGGAATGTGAAGGATTTGTCTCTATTGTACTGGCGGATGGGGACAAGAGACGAGGCTGTGCTTAGAATCTTACCGCTGCGTGTCGCAAAGATAGCCACGGCCAATCCGCTCATCTCTTGCAGTTGTGCTGGCTCTTCCAGTTCCAATACAAATTGCTGTTGTCGTGGTGCGCCGGGTTCGATCTTGTCTACCTGAAGTGTACAGACCGATTGTCTGTTCGCCACAGATAAACAGTGCCAATCGACCGTGTCTTCCACAGGCGAGCGAACTGCACCGGTGGCCGGCACAATCAGGTGAAATTCCACACCCTGCAATGCGGCGTTGCTGGTGTTGGTATAGGTCAACGTGTAGGATAACTGGTGGTCGAGCTCGGTCACCAATTCCGAGGTCTCGGTAACCAGATCAAGGATTAGCTCGCTGAGGGTAGGCGGCGGCTCAGCGGATAGGACCGGCAGTATCAAGTGTTGTGTCTGGCTGCTCAAGCCGTCATTGGTCTGAAGCGTGGCGGCGAAGTCAAGTTGCGTGATCTCATCAAGCAGTGGCGAGTCTACCTCCATTGCCAGGAAGAGGCGACCGCTGGGGTTATGCTGGAGGGTTCGTCGGGGCAGCAGAAGGAGGCACTGGCTATCCATCGGGCTAGTTTCACAGAGCCAGCCCGGTGTGCTGCTGGTGGCGTCGACCTGTACCGCTTGGGGAACCAGGGCGCTGATCGTGGCATCACCAGCGCTCATCAGCACAATATAGTCCAGGATCAGAAAGACACTGCGGTCTGTGCGGGTCATGCGTTCGGGCCAGGCAGCGATTTCGAGCGCCACTTGTGGTGGTGGAATCGTGCCGCCGGGCGTAGGTGTCGGTGAGGGGGGCGGAGGGGGTGGAGGCGGCGTAGTCTGTGTCAGCGTGGGTGATGGCTCAGGTAGCGCGCCGATCACCTGTACGGTGCCACCATAGGATGCGCCGGCAATTGGATGACCAGTGGGACCGCTGAAACCAACCGCCGGTACAGCGGCAAAGCGCAGGTGCGCATTTTGCATAAGCCCAGGCGGCACCGGACAGACAATACGAAACCGGATAGTGACGAGGGCAATCGTATCGCGCAGCGCGGCCAGCGGGGGAATATAGTCGGCCAGGACTACATCTATCCTGCCCTCATAGTCGGAAGACGAGGCGGCAATCGAGGGAAAGAATTGGGCGGGTGCGTTGAACGTAATTGCATCGGGCAGGCCGTTCTTGTCCTGGTCGGCCAAGTCGAGCGCAAGACATCCGTGGTCATAGCCCAGCGAAAAGCTGAGGGCAGCAACGTGTGTCCCGCCGCTGTCGAACGCGATCGGCACATCCACCACACTACCAACAGGTGCCGCCAACCCACCGTGGACAAAGAGTGTGGGCATACTGGCAGCGGCCTTTGTGTTTGACGTGCCCAGATGCCTGGTGTACGGTCGTATATACGGACCAGTGACGGTGGTGCCGGCGAACAGCAGGAGCAGGTGTAGAACGAGGGCGAGGAACAGGAACTGAGCCGTACCGAACCACAGCGGCTTTGGCCTGCGCCACGATAAACGGCGAGCCGGGTCTCTGCGCTGGCTCCGGCCGGCTGTTTCTTTCATGTCTGGCAATGGAAGTACGCACAAACAGAGAGGTGAACGGCTCCTTATGACAAGAAGTAGGAGCCGTTCACGCCAAGGGGGATGAAACTACTGCCGCTGCAACATCGGCAAGAAGAGCCTCCAATTCAGTTGCGCAAGTTGCACAGAACCGCTACTCACTTCAACCGGCACCGAGCGGCCTTCATCGTTGCCCAGCGACCCCCGAAGCAGATCGATGGGGATTTCATCCGCACTCGCCTGTCCGTTCACCTGCACGGTGACCGTGGCGAGCGGGCCATCGGCCAGCGTGGGCATGGGCACCGTCACAGCGTAGAGGGCAAATTCCAGCCGGCCAGCAGATCGGTTGTAGTTGACCATCTTGACCATCCCCGGCGGGGTGTGAAAGGTGACCGCATCGGGCACGCCATCGCCGTCGGCATCGGTCGCATCAAAGGTGAGTTGGCTTTCATCAAAGCTCATGGCGAAGCTGGCTGCTGCCACGATATGGCCGTTTGTTTCCAGGAAAATGGGCACATTTACCGAGCTATTATGCGTGACCACGAGCTCCTGACCGATAGCCAACTTAGCCATGGTCGTTGTCCCGGCGACCATGACGGTGGGTGTCGTGCATGTCTCGTCGCCAAAGGCAACCAGAACAGTGCAGGTCAAGTCCGAAACCGTAACTTCCTGATCGGTGTTGGCATCGCAGCCCAGTGGGCTGCCGCTAAAGTTCCCGCCATAGATCTCATACCATTTGCCGCTGTTGCCTGTGTCGAACATTTCTAACACAATAGCGGTAAAATCGCCGGCGTTGATGTCGGCATCGGCATTGCAATCGCCCCGCTCGTCTGCCGCCACCACCGTAAGGGTGACGGTGGCCGTATCCGTCAAGGCACCGCTGGGGTTATCATCGATCACGGTATAGGTGAACGTGATCACCCCGTTGACATTTCCAGCCGGTGTATAGGTAACGGTCGTCGTATTGGTGACAGCACTGCCACTACTTGGCGTGGTCACCGACTGCACCCGGAGGGTGTCGTTATCTTCGTCGGTATCATTCGCCAAGACGGAAATGGATGCGGCGCTTGAGATCACCTGTTCGTCAGGGTCAACGGTGTCATCGACGGCGACGGGGGCGTCGTTCACATCGTTGATCTTGATCGTGAAGATCCTGTCAAGAGTGAGGCCAGGGTCGCCATTGTCTGTAACCTGCACGCGGATATTGTAGGTGTTCTTGACCTCATAGTCGAAGCTTGCCGCGGTCTGTAACTGGTTGCCAACAATGGCAAAAGAATCATTATTGTTGCTGCCTGTACCAGTGACAAGGCTGTAGGTGGCCGTTGCGCCGGCGTCCGGGTCGATGGATGAAAAGCTGCCAACCACCGCGCCGCTTGCCTGATTCTCATCCACGCTGCTGTTGCTGAGGCTAAGACTGGTAGGCGCCTCA
>QEUW01000433.1 GCA_003577005.1 Chloroflexota bacterium
ATCCGAAAGGAGCGTTTCAACTATTCTCTTTTGTCTTCCCCGACAACTTTGCCCTATCCCCTCACGCACCCTACCTCTGCGCAGAGCGCTTCGTTCAACAATTACTTCGGCCAGATACGTCCATTCCCCTGTCCATCGCCGGCCAACCGGGGGATTAGACCGGCGCCGCACCATTGCCCAAAGTGCTGGCGACGCTTTTACCGCCTCGCCGGCCTCTTTTGCGGCAACGGCTGCAACATGACAAATGACGGCGCCGGACTTTCTTCCAAAACCACTTATTGGATCGCTGCCGCTTTTGCCACAAATGGAAGATACCTTACAAGGCAGTATAGCGATACTTGCCGGGTCTGTCAAGCATAAAAAATAGCAATATCCTCTCGCTTGTCATCAAAATTCTGTCAGCCAACTGTCAGCGTTAGCGCCCATAACCCATGCTATTATACTCAAACACAGAACAAATGTTCCCTTGCTCGTTTTCACCTATGGTCCTGCCAACCTGATTTATGCGAGCCGGTTCGATATGCAAGCCCAACCCAAGAAACTTCTCGACCAGGTGCGCGACGCTATCCGCCTCAAGGGCTATTCCATCCGCACCGAGAATAGTTATGTCGACTGGATCGAACGCTATATCCGCTTTCACAAGCTACGCCATCCGCGCGAGATGAACACGCCCGAGGTCGAGGCCTTTCTTACCTGGCTGGCTGTGGACCAGTCGGTGGCTCCACCTACCCAAAATCAGGCCCTCAGCGCTCTCCTCTTTCTCTATCGCCAGGTGCTCCAGGTGGAGCTAACCGGCCCCATCGATGCCATCCGCGCCCGCAAAGACCGCCGTCTGCCTACTGTGCTCACTAAGGACGAGGTGCAACAGCTTTTCGACCAGATGGCCGGTCTCCATCAACTCATGGCCCAGTTACTCTATGGCTCCGGCATACGCATCATGGAATGCATCCGGCTCCGCATCCAGGATCTGGACTTCGCCCGGCAGCAGATTCTGGTGCGTGATACAAAGGGGAATGAGGATCGCGTGACCCTGCTGCCGCAGCGGTTGGTTCCGGCCATCCAGCGACATCTACACGAAGTTAAACGGCTTCACGACAAAGACCTGGCCCAGGGCAACGGCGCAGTCTATCTGCCCTACGCCCTGGCGCGCAAATACCCCAACGCCGCCAGAGAATGGCGCTGGCAATATCTCTTTCCCGCCGAGCGTCTTTCGGTGGACCCGCGCAGCAATACCATCCGCCGCCACCATATGGACGAAGGAGGGCTGCAGAAGGCCGTCCGCTGCGCTGCACAAGCGGCCAATATCGACAAACACGTTACCCCGCACACGCTGCGCCACTCCTTCGCCACGCACCTGCTCGAGGCCGGCTACGACATCCGCACCGTGCAGGAGCTGCTTGGGCATAAAGATGTCAAAACCACGATGATCTACACCCATGTTCTCAGTAAAGGTCCGCTTGCTGTTCGCAGTCCGCTCGACTGAACAGCCTCCTGCTCGGACTGGATCTGTCCCTCTCTGTTGGCTTTCGCAGCTCTCGTTTGGCAGACAGGGCTTCTCAAAAGTCACTTACACAAAGACCTCCGGGAGGTGACCGGTGAGGTTTTCGGTCTGGCAAGTTCACTCCGGTCACCTCCCGGAGGTCTGGCCGCAGCGCACCTTTTTGACTTTTGAGAAGCTCTGCTTGGCAGACATTTGATCCAGACCGTCTGCTCCGATTGCCCAAATCGCGCCCTCGCGCTATAATATGTATAGTGCAGCCATTACAGACATCGGTTACGTAAAACTGGTCGCCTGGCCAGATACAGAGACGCCTATGAGCCATTCATTTCGCCTCGGGTTTCTGACCCACCTCGAAGGGTCGGGCAATGCACACCGCATCTATCAAGAGACGCTCGAGCTCTTTGTCACCGCCGACCAACTTGGGTTCGATGTGGGCTGGGTCGCCCAACACCATTTCAAAGACCGGGGAGGACGCCTGCCCGCTCCGTTTCCCTTTCTGGCAGCCGCCGCTGAACGCACTCGGCATCTTCGCCTGGGCACTTCGATTGTCATCCTGCCGCTGGAACACCCGCTGCGGGTGGCCGAAGATGCGGCGGTCGTCGATACGCTCAGCAACGGCCGTCTCGAGCTGGGTGTGGGCAGCGGCGGCGACCCGGCCGAGTTTGCCGCGTTTGGCGTCGATCTGGCGCAGCGCCACCAACGCACGACCAGCGACCTGGAAACGCTCAAACGCGCTTTGCGCGGTGAGACGCTGGGGGAGGACGGTCAGCGTCTCCAGCCTCCCGCACCCACCCTGGTCGATCGGCTGTGGCAGAGCGCATTGAGCACAAGAGGAGCGTACTTTGTCGCCCAGGGGGCCGCCGGCCTCATGCTCAGCCGCGCGGTGTGGGGGACGGACGAACCCACCGACCAGGCGCAACTCCCTGTGGTGGATGCGTATCTGGCGGCGTGGAACGGCCTGCCCGCCGGCCCCCGCATCGCCCTCTCCCGCGGCATCTACCCGGCCGCCGACCGGGCGACGGCGCTGGCCGAGCTGCGCGAGAGCGTCCTCCGGGCAGCCGAGGGCATGGTCAGGCAAGGGCTCTTTCCCGCCGGCCTCCCCCTCGAACGGTACTGCCAGCGGATGCACATCGCCTACGGCCATCCCGATGAAGTGGCCGCTACACTGCTCGCCGACCAGGTACTCCCCTACGCCACCGACCTGATCCTCCAGTTCAACCCTGCCTTCCCACCGCTCGACCAGGCGCTACGCATGTTGGAACAGGTTGCAACCCAGATCGCCCCCGCACTTGGCTGGCGACCCTCGCGCCACGCACGTCATGATTCGTGAAACGGTCCGATTCAACATAGCTATCACGGAATAGGAGAACACTGAATGACCAATGAGACTACCGCCCCTCCTTCACCCCCTCCCGACACGCTCAACGAGATCGGCGTGTTAAAGCGGCGCGAGATCGAGGCGCGCATCCTCGGCCCGTTCGTGGAGGCGCTTGCGCAAGAATTCGACCGCACGCGTGTGTTGGAGATCCTCAGTGCTACCATTATCGACATCGCCCGCCGCCAAGGGGCCGAACGCGCCGCTGCGATGGACGATAACTCGCTCACCGCCTTTGCCCAATCGGCCGGCGACTGGCGCAAGGGGAATGCGCTTGAAATCGAGGTGCTCGAACAAAGCGACGAGCGCTACTTCTTCAATGTCACCCGCTGTCGCTATGCCGAGATGTACCGGGCGCTGGGGCTGGGCGAGCTGGGCGCAGTGCTCTCGTGCAACCGCGACTACTCGCTGGTCGAAGGCTTCAACCCGGAGATCAAACTCGAACGCAACCAGACGATCATGCAGGGCGCACCGTGCTGCACCTTTCGTTACACCCGGCCCAAAAACGCTGAACAGGATTGAAAACATCACCGACGCCACAGTGAAAGGAATTCAGATGTCTGTCACCCGAGAACGCTTTGAACAGGGCATGAGTTACGAAGCCTACAAAGAGCAGATGACGCGCAACCGCGACCGGTTGGAGGCCAACGAGCAGACGGTAGAGTTCGATGCCGGCGATCTGGCCTTTTTCCGCCAGCTTCCCCAGCCGCTCCATGTGCTGGCGCTGGCCGAGGACTGGTGCGGGGATGTCATCGCCAACCTGCCCGTGCTTGGCCGCCTTGCCGCCGACAGTGGCAAACTCAACGTACGGGTCTTTTTGCGTGACCAGAATCTCGACCTGATGGACCAATACCTGTACAAGGGCGAGCACCGCTCGATCCCTACTTTTGTCTTTTTTGACCAGAACTTCCACGAGCTCGGCCACTGGATCGAGCGGCCCGCCCGCGTCAGCGAACTTCAGGCTGAGATGCGCCGTAACCTCTTTGCAACCGACCCGCTGCTGCGTGAGCTTGCGCCTGACACGCCCTTTGCCCAACTGCCCGACGAGGCCCGCGACCGTCTGCGCCAGGCCACGGCCCGCTTCCGCGAGGAGAACCGTGCTTTCTCAGACCGCGAAGTGGTGCGCGAACTGCGGGCGCTGATCGAACATGGCATCCAACAGACGGAGGTGGCAAAGCCGGTGTCCACCAGCGCAGCGCCCGCCCCCATCTCAATCACCGCTTCTACAAACGGCGGCGTCAAGGTCAGCATCACCTACTGCGCCGAGTGCGGTTACGAGCCACAGACGCTGGCCCTCACTTCGGCGCTGATGCATGAATTCGTCTCCGATCTCGCATCGATTGAACTGATCCCCTGGCACGACGGCGCATTCGACGTGCTCGTCAACGGCGATCTCGTCCATTCCATGTATCGTGACGGCGGCTTTCCCGAAAACGAAACCATCATCCGCGCGGTGCGTCAACGGCTGGGTTGATGCCGTGCGGTGAGCCGGCAACAAGGTGCGTTGCACGCCCAGCGTGCGATGCACCTCTGTTTGCGGATGGTGATAAAACCGTCCAGCCAGTTGCTCAGGCCTTGATAGCCCCGCTGGCCAGGCCCTCGATAAAGAGCCGCATGGTAAACATAAAGAGGATCAACAGGGGAATCGAGGCAATCACATATCCCGCAAACATGGGGCCATACTGTTGCAGGCTCGCCCACTGGCTGCTAAAACTCACTAGCTTGAGCGAGATGGTCCACAAATCGGGGTTGCGCAAAGTCACCGAGGGCCAGATATAGTCGTTCCACGTGTTGAGCAGCGCTAGGATCGCCAGCGTGCCCAGGATCGGCTTGGCCATGGGCACGGCGATGCGCTGGTAGATGGTAAACTCGTTGGCGCCGTCGATGCGCGCCGATTCAAAGATCTCCTCGGGCTGCGAGGCGATAAAGCTACGCAACACAAAGATGGCAAAAGCCTGCCCGCCGGCGATGTAAGGCAGAATCAAGACCTGGTAGGTGTTGAGCATGCCCAGGTCTTTGACCAGCAAAAAGAGCGGGATCAACGTCAGCACACCCGGGATCATGAGCAGCGCCAGGATCGCATAGAAAAAGGCATCGCGGCCCGGGAAATTGTGGCGAGCAAAGACATACGCCGCCAACGAAGCAAGAAAGACGATGCCAAAGGCGCTCACCACACCCACAAAGACCGTATTCACCAACACCGGATACAACTGTTGCCAGGCATCGGCATAGTTGCCCCACCGCAAAGGAAAGGCCGGCCCCCAAAAGGTACTAAAGAACTGTGAGTTATCTTTGAAGGAGGTAAAGAGAGTAAAGACCAGCGGATAAAAGGTAAGTACCCCCAGGATCACAAGGATGCTGTGCAGGGGCAGGTCGTGGCGGAGCGTTTTTGACATCATGACGACTTCCTGTGGTCAATTCGGCACATGCTCTGTTTCCGGCTGGATGTAGCGCATGTTGATATAGGTCAGGGTAAAGATCACGGCAAAGATCGCCGTTCCAATGGCGCAGGCGTAGCCAAAGCGGCCATCCTGAAACGCAGCTTCATACATCAACAGGCCAGGCACCATTGACGAGTAGCCGGGGCCGCCGTTGGTCATAATCAGAATCAGCACAAAGGATTGTAGCGAGAAGATCACGGTCAGGATTAGCAGCAGCTTGATCTGCCCCATGATCAGATGCAGATCGACCAGCCAGAAGCGGCGAAGCCCCGTGGCGCCATCGACGCTGGCAGCATCCAGAACCTCGTGGGGGATATTTTGCAGGCCAGCCAGGTAGATCAGAAAGTTGATGCCCGCGATCCAGGGAAATCCTACCAACGCCAGGCTAAGCAGCACCGTCCGGTGGCTGCCAAGCCACTCGTTGGCCAGGAACCCCAACCCGATATTGGTCAGCAGCACGTTGGCCAGGCCAATCGAGGGATTGAAGATAAACTGCCAGATCAGGTAGATCACCACCTCGGGGACGACCAACGGGATGACGAACAGCACGCGATACCAGTACTGCCAGCGCCGGCTCGCCAGGTGAAAGACCAGTTCCGCCGCCAGCAGCGGGGTAGTCAGGACGATCAGGATGCGGGCGCCGGTGAGGATCAACATATTGTCGATGCTGGCCCGCATGACGCTGTCGCGCATCATGCGCTCGAAGTTGCCGAGCCCGATCCAGCGGGGTGGGCTAAAGCCATCCCACTGGAAAAAGGAGAGCTCGACGGCTTTATAGGCCGGATAGTACATAAAGACCAGCAAAAACAGCACCGTCGGCAGAAGAAAGAGATAGAGTGGCGCTTTCCGCCGCAACTCTTCCCATACTGTACGTTGGCGGGCGC
>QEUW01000434.1 GCA_003577005.1 Chloroflexota bacterium
CCGGCGCTGACATAGAGCGTACCATCCTTGCCGAAGAGCAGATGATCGACCGAGTGGCTGGTGCCCTCGTCGGGCAGACAATCTTCGATAAACCAGCCGTTATCATCGAGACAAGAGTACGGCTTTTTGTCGCCTTCAGCCGGGTTGCCGATATTGGCAAAGGTGCTATTTTTACCAAGGATGATCTCGCCGCTGCCCGGTGCATGGCGGTTCAGGTTCCGGGGGTCGGCGGAAAGACGCAATACTCGCGAGACACGGGCGCCGGTTTTGGGCAGCCCTTTTGCTTCCGGTGGTTCGTAGACGTAGGCAAAATAAACATAGGGCAAGGTGGGCCAGCGGGGATGCACCGCCACGCCCAGCAGACCACGCTCGTTGGTTGAGTTGACCTCGTTGGTCAAGTCGATAAACGGTTCTTCCTGCAAGACCCCATTGTGAAAGACTCGCACCTTACCTTCTTTTTCAATGATAAAGATACGCCCGTCTGGGGCGATGGCAAAGCCGGTGGGCATCTTGAGCCCGTCTACCACCGGCTCGAAGTGAAAGCCATCCGGTGCGTTGATCGCAAGGGGGGCAGCCCGGACCGGGGCGACCCCAGCCAGGCCTTGCATAAGTACACATAGCGCCAACAACAGGCGCGCCCAAATCAAAGAAGTCCGAATGATCATCAGAAAGCCTCACTTGAATAAAAATAATGCGCACCAGTTCTGTACGGGGCAATGCCGCCATTATACCGGCATTACGACTGAATGCCAGCTTCTATTCTGCTCTGGATGGGTGGAGAGGGGCTGCTAAAAACTGGTCTTTAGCGCTGCGCAGGGCAACTGTATGAATTGCGTCAGTTTAGAAAAAAAATTTCGGGCTGGATATGAACTTCCAATAGATAGATTTCGCTTAATCACTTAAACCCCAACCCGCGTTCCTTCAGGCTCACAAAGCGGTTGCGACCGATGATCAGGTGGTCGAGCACGCGGATGTCGAGCAGTGCGCCCGCCTCGACAATGGCTTCGGTGACACGCACATCTTCAGGGCTGGGGGTGGGGTCACCGCTGGGATGGTTATGCGCCAGGATAAAGGCAGCACAGTTGGCGCGAATCGCCTCGCGAAAGACTTCACCTACACGAATGACAGCCGTGTTGAGGCTCCCCGAATAGACCGTGTGGACGCGCAGCACGAAATTCTTGGTGTCGAGCAGAACGATGCGCAATTGCTCCTGTTCAAGCAGCCCCATCTCCATCATCAGCAGATTGGCAACATCGGTGGGGCTGCGCACCTGGGGACGTTCCTGAGGTGAGGCGAGAAGCATGCGCTTGCCTAGTTCGAGGGCGGCTTTGACCTGGGCAGCTTTGGCTTCACCCATGCCGTGGGCATCGCACAGTTCGTCAAAAGATGCCTGGGCTAGGCCGGCTACACCATCAAACTGGCTGAGCAAGCGCTCGGCCATGCGGATGACATTTTCGCCACGACCACCTACACGCAAGATGATGGCGAGGAGTTCGGCGTTGCTCAACGCAGCCGGCCCGGCAAAGATCAGCCGCTCGCGCGGGCGTAGATCCACCGGTAGGTCGCGGATCATCAGGCGGTAATCGATTTCGGCATCGTGTGTGTCCAGCTTGTGTTGCTCAGAGCCCGCCGCACGGCTATCCGCCACAGTTCTGGTTGGCAAGCCGTTCTGTCTGCCATAACTTGCGCTCTTTTTCATTCTATGACCCCTAAAAGCTACGTCGCGCCCGATTTTGTGATATACTCCCAGCGCACTTCAACTATTCGCACTGGTTGGTTGTTCGAGAGGGCCGGGTTGTGCCCGGCAGCGATGCGTACACGCGAACAGCGTCAAGTCTAGCGGCGTGAGCAGCAGCTGGCAATGGGACTTTTGGTGGATGAAAACCTACTTCTACGAACGAACAGCTTACAAACTTTCCAATGAACCGGTGCCCAACTGTTTTATCAAACTCGACGACCATTTCGACCGCAGCCCGGCGGTGAATGAGCGACCCGGTCATCTGGCCGTGATCCTCGCCGAGAGCATCTGTCTCCGTATGGCCGATGTCGAGATGTACGCCTTTCTGATCGAGGATGCCCGCAAGCGTCACGGGCTAGAGAAAGGGAGCGATGTCAAGGCGGCGATCTTGACGCGGTCGTTTCTCTTTGGCTATTTGGGAGCAGCGTGTTCACTGCTCGAGTGCAGTGCGATGACGCTGGCGCTCGTCTACGATTTGCCGCTGGCGCCAGCGGAGCGCACCTTCCGCAACGGCGATTTCTGGCATCAACTGGTGACGCAGCAGCCCAACGTCCACCGGCGTTATCATGCGATGCGGCTCTTTTTCAACGAAGTCCTGCGTTGGAGCGACGAGACGGTGACGCGCATCCCTCCGCTTGTCGTTTCGCACAATCAGTTTGGCCCCTTTTCGAGCCGTGAGATGCATCTGCGCGTGTTGGACGAAGAAGATATCGACCTACCCCAATTGACGGGCGAGCCGCAGCACCTCACCTGGCTCGACCCGCTCCTGCTTCACGACCGCTGGAAGCCGCGCCTGTTATCTCTGTGCGAAAAGCTGTGCCACGATATCGAAGCATTCTCATAAAACAAACGCAGGGAAGCGAGGTTTTTGCAAAGCGCCTCGCCCTTCCCTGCGCTTATTGACGTACACTCATTTTCCTGCTAAAATTTAATCATGACTAAAGCGGAATCTTTAGCAGTAAAAAAAATCCTGACCGCTGCTCATGAGGATTATCTAAAGGCAATCTACATGCTCCATGCTGCCGGCATCGAGGTAAGCAATTCCGCGCTGGCAAACTACCTGGAAGTGTCACCGGCATCGGCTACCAACATGGTAAAGAAGCTGGCCGAATTGGAGCTGGTCACCTATACCCCCTACCAGAGTGCGACCCTCACCCCGACTGGCGAACGGATTGCCCTGGAGGTGCTGCGCCACCACCGACTTGTGGAGCTCTACTTGCACGAGAAACTAAAGCTGCCGTGGGATCAAGTCCACGACGAGGCGGAACGGCTGGAACATGTGATCAGCGAAACGCTGGAGGACGCCATGGCCGCCGCGCTCAACGACCCTACCATCGACCCCCACGGTGACCCCATCCCCAGCAAGGATGGTCGCATCGAAATGGTGGAAGGTTCGCCGCTGAGCATCGCCGAGTTGAATCGTCCTTATCGGATCGTGCGCGTCCTGCTGCAAGACCCGGAGCGGCTCAGCTATCTCGGCATGCTGGGGCTCTACCCTAACGCCACCGTGACCCTTCTAAAACGCGCGCCTTTTTCCGGCCCGCTGCTCATCGATATCGCCGGCGAACATCACGCCCTGGCGCACGACATGGCCGAATCGCTCCTCGTGGCGCCAGACGAACCATCAGACGAAACGAACGACCATGCCAACCTCTGACTGCATCTTTTGTGATCTGGTAGCCGGCCGTGGCGCTGTCAGCACGGTCTACGAGGACGACCGGGTCATGGCCTTTCTCGATATTGCCCCCGTCAACCCCGGCCACACGCTGGTGATCCCAAAGCAGCACTATCGCTCGCTGGCCGACCTCGACGAAGAGGTGGGCATGCATCTTTTCCGCGTGGCCCAGCAGGTCGCACAGGCCATCCGCCGTTCAGGGGTGCGCTGCGAAGGGATCAACCTTTTCCTTGCCGATGGCGAAGCCGCCTTCCAGGAGGTCTTTCACGCCCACCTGCACGTGGTTCCCCGCTTCCGCGGCGATAGCTTCAAGATCGACGCCGACTGGAGCATCCAACCCTGCCGCACCGAACTCGATGAGCTCGCCGCCCAGATCAGCCGCGCCCACCTCCGATCCTGGTTCCCCCCAGAATAAGCTGCTCCTGTTCTGCGTTCTACGCTCTACGTTCTACAGTTCCCCGCCGCGGCCACGTCACCATCATCACCCCGCAAAGGACCGCGATGCCCCCTATCCACTGTTGCCCACGGGGCAACGTGTCGAACAACAGAAAGGACCAGAGGATCGTCAAGACCGGGCCTAGCGTGAGCACAATGGTGTGTACGCTCAGGTTGAGCCGGCGCAGCGCCACGTAAAAGAGCACACGGCTGATGATAATGTCCACCACTGCCGTCAGGATGACGATCGCCCAGGCGTTGGCTGCCGGCCAAAACAAGACGCCCCGCCCGGCGGCAACAACCAGGAGCACGGCAGTGGTGGCAAAGAGGCGAAAGAAGAAGAAGTTGACAAAATCCATCTCCTCGCCAAAACGTTTGACGATAGCCGTGTGCGACGAATACATGAGCGTGGCGATCAGGATCAGGAGCGAGCCCAGACGCAGCAGGTCGCTCCCCGGCTGGAAGGCGACGATAAAGCTGCCCAGAATCGCCACCCCGGCGCCCAGCCACTGGCGCCCCGTCATTCGTTCGCGCAGCCAGAGGACGCCAAACCCCAGGCTAAAGACGGTCGAAATCTTGGCCAGCATTGCGGCCGTACCAGGGTCGATATAGGCAATCGCCGTATAGGTGATGTTGGTGCTGATACCGATCAGCGCGCCAATGGCCAGAAAAAACCAGAAGTGGCGCCGGAAAATAACCCAGTCAAGCTGGCCGCTTGCCACCACGTAGAGGCCAAACAAGACCGTTCCGACAGCCTGCACATACAAGGCCGAAATGTCGGGGCTGATGTAAGGGAGCAACAGCCGGGCAAAGACAAAGTGAAGGCTATCCACCAACAACATCAGGCTGATCAGCAGACCCTTCTGGTCCGCAATGCGTCGCACATCGGCGGCAAGCGATTGTTGCATACAGCTCCTGAACAATGGTTAATGGTTAACAGTTGATGGCTAAGGATTGTCCGCGGTTTGCCGGGTTTCGTTTGCAGATGCAAGGAGCGCGGCTCAAAGGTGTTATGCACGGCCTTTGATTCTACCACAGGATGGTTGGCCGGGGTGGCAAACGATCTTTGCGGCCGGGTGATCTGGTAGAGAACGGGTGCGGGGAGCAATTCGCTGTTACAGCACTTTCGTGTATGATAGAGGAGATAGAAACGACTGCGAGTTGATGAACGTCAGGGAGGCGGGTTATGACTATTTTGGTTCATGAACTGGTTGATGCAGGAATCTATCCAGACTCCGAAATTGCAATTCAGGAGGCGCTCCGCGTACTTTGGCAAGAACGGCCACAAGTGCGCATTGAGGTTGCTATCGTTCACCAGTGAGAATCCATTTGAATATTCGTCTTGCACACCAGGTGCGTTGCACTTGAAAAGTGCGATGCACCTCCGGACAAGGACTAATTTTCAAATGGACTCTGAGTGATCTCCAACAGTTGTTACCATGATCCCGTTTTCGATCCCCGTCTTGCTCATCCACTACTTCCCTTTACGCGGCAACCGCATCGACCGCCGTGTCACCGGTGATGTGGACGCGCCACTCGATCAGATCCGCCAGCATACCAACCGCACAACCCGGCAGGTCATCGACGCGCTGGAGAGCGGCAGCGCCTACCACCGCTACAAAAATCCGCTTGCTCCATCCAACCTGTGCTACGAGATCAGCGGGAGCCTGGCGTTTCTGGAGCCGCTGCCCACCTGGTCGAAGCCCGGCCACCGCGCGCCGATGACTGACTACAACGCGATCATGCAGCGGGTCAACATCGCCGAGTGGGTCGAACAGCGGGGCATCAAGGAGGTCTGGCTGTGGGGCTATCACGGCGGGGTCATCGACCTGTGGGAATCCAACATGGCCGGCCCGTACGGCGATATCAGCAACAGCGACCGCGACCCATACGATCTGCCGGTGTTGAGCAAAACCTACACCGTCTACCACTACAACTACCAGCGCGGCCCCTCCGAAGCGGTGGAGGACCACATGCACCAGATCGAAGCGGTGCTGCGCCACATCGACCCGCACCTCTTTTGGGATAAATTTGTCGGCAAGCCGGGCGAGGGACGCTGCGGCTGGTCTCACTATCCGCCCAACGCCGTGCGGGATTACGACTGGAACAACCCGGCGTATGTCTGGACCGACATCGAAGATTGGCGGCCTGAGGGTGGCCCTCGCCAACGGCTCAATGCCGCGCGCTGGCAGGGTGACAGCCTCACCTGGTTCATCTACTGGATGCAAAACCTGCCCGGCCACCAGAACGGAATCACCTACCGCGGCCGCCCGCTCACCAACTGGTGGACCTTTATCGGCGACTTCGACGCAGCGATGGCGCAGGGATTGGGTCTGACCGTGTGATTTCAAGAGGTCGCACGAGGGAGTACGACCTCCTCGATCTCATCGTCTGCACCGGCAAGCGCCCCATTCACAACTCACAATGCGCCGTTGACAATCGACAATTACACAGATCCTACCCCAACTCATTACACTGCTTCTCGGTCAAGAACGGCCCCATATTGCCGTAGTTCATGGCATTGAGCGGATCGCTCGCACCTTGGGTATTCTGCGGGTCGTCGGGCGAATCGAGCACATCGAAATCGCCATCCTGCTTGAGATCGAGCACGTGCACCAGTTCGTGGAAGAGCGTCCAGCCGTCGTGGTCGGCGTTGTTATGCACTGCGGCCTGGCCATCCGGCGGATAGGTCATGCCCAGGGCGCCGCCGCGGATGCTGGGGACATAGTAGATGTTGGCCTCGTTGTCAAAATAACCCAGATCCTGTGCGCCCTTGGGGTCGTTGCGGTCTTGGGGGTCGTCGAAGTCGCCGTCTCTATTGGTGTCCGTCCGGTCAAGACCATCACCGTGCGGGTCGATCTTCTGCCAGTCGGTGATGGGGATGGTCGTCGAGACCACGTCAAACTTGATAAAGAACGGGCAGGTACAGATCAGACCGTTGAGGTTGAAAGCGTTCTGCGCCTGGGCCACATCGGCGTCGATCTCGGCAGTGGTGGCCGCACCCTCCACCCGGTAGATGTGCAGTTTGACCGTCTTGAGCGGCTTGATCTTGAACGGCACCGTCCGCCAT
>QEUW01000435.1 GCA_003577005.1 Chloroflexota bacterium
GCACCAGCAGAAATGCCGCTTGAAACGGCAAGAGGTAGAGCGGCCATCCCTGCCACACCCCATAAAAACCTACAAAGGGCGCCTGCGCCACCGCCAGTAGCCAGATCGACGGCAAAAAGAACTCGTTGATGGCGTCATAGCGCACGGCGATGATAAAGCCCATCAGAATAAAGAAGAGCGAGTTCAAGGTGACGGCCACCAGCAGCGCCGGCCAGTTTACAGCTAACCCTCTGGCAAGCGCAGTGGCGCAGATGCTGACCAGCAGCCCCAATGCTGTCAGGCTGACCAGCTTGGCTGCCAGATACTCGCGGCTGCGCAGCGGCGTAATGACCAGCGCCTCCAGCACACCCTCGCCCTTCTCCAGGTAGAGCAATCCCGCCATGAAGAAAAACCCAAAGATCGAAAGGTCGATGTAAACGATCGGCGCCAGCACGTACTTGACAGCGACTACCGGCAACTGACTTAGTAGAGCGCCCCAGATCAAGATGATAAATCCGGCGGCATAGAACAAACCATGCCGCCACTGGAGCTGCCATTCCCAGCGCAAAGTTGGCCAGAAGCGTCTCATGTGAGGCTCCTCCCCGTCACCTGGACAAAGATATCTTCGAGCGTCGCTTCCTGCGTGTGGATCGTCTCCACTGGATGGTCACGGATCAGGCGCAAGAATTGCTGATTGTGTCCCAGCCCTTCCAGGGGAAATTCCTCCTGGTGGGTGGCGCCATTACAACGGACCTCCACGCGCACAAATTGGTGGCCGTGGCGCAGTTTGAGCGTGCGTGGGGCGTCGAGCTCTTTGATCTCCCCATCTACGATAAAAGCGACGCGGTCGCAAAGCTGGTCGGCCACGCTCATATCGTGCGTCGTCAGAAAGATAGTCGTGCCGCGGCGCTTGAGGTCGAGGATGATCTCCTTCACCTTGCGGGCGTTGACGGGGTCCAGCCCAGACGTTGGCTCATCCAGAAAGAGCAGCGCCGGCCGGTGGAGCAGCGCCCGCACAAAATTGAGCCGCATCTGCATGCCCTTGGAAAACTGCGAAACACGCAGATTGGCGTCCTGCGCCAGACCGACCATCTCGAGCAACTGGAGTGGCTCCTCGGTCTCGGTCTGGTAGAGCGACCGGAACAGGTTCAGATTTTCCAATGCAGTGAGTTTCTGATAATGGTTCGGCAGTTCAAACGAAACGCCGATGCGCTCATAGTAGTCTGGACCCCAGTTCTGCAAGTCGCGGCCAAAGACCGTGATCCTGCCCTGATACGCTTTGAGGAGCCGGATCAGGATCTTTTGCGTCGTGCTCTTGCCGGCGCCACTTGGCCCTAGAAAGCCAAAGATCTCGCCAGCGGCAATGTCAAAACTGATGTTGCGCACAGCAGGCTGTGCGGCACTCCCGTAGGTAAAAACCAGGTCAAGAACCTCGATCATTGCCCTCTCCCTCCGGCAGAAGACCATCCAAAAGCAGAGCCGCCATCACCCCGGCCAACTCTTCTACTGGCTCATTTCTATCGATGTCACCCAGCAGCCGCATCATCGCCACCCCAAAGACCATACCGGCCAGGGCGCGCACGGTTACCGCCACATTGAGCGGACGTAGCTCGCCGGCTGCCATGCGCTCGCTGAAAAAGCGCTCCCCGATCACAAAGGTCGGCCGCAAGATTTGCTCGAAGTAGCGCTGGCGCAACGCGGCGTTGGTCATCACCTCAGGCAGCAGCGCCTGCAAGACCGGCAGGCTTTCAAAGATAAGCGCCAGACGCACACGCAGGTACTCGGTAAAAACAGTGCGGAAATCGCCATCATGCCGCATCTGGTCAAAGTGCTCTGGCCGCGCCTCGGTCTGGTTCAGCCGGTCGAGGATGCCAATGAGCAGTTCGTCCTTGCTGGCGAAATAGGTATAGATCGTGCCGTCGGCCACGCCCGCCTCCTGCGCCACGGCGCGGATGGTGGCGCGGTGAAAGCCTTTTTGGGCAAAGACCTGGGTGGCTGCATCGAGAATCTGGTTGCGGCGCGCTGCGATCAGTTGCTGTTGAATCGGGTCAGTTGTCTGGGCCATTTGTTTTCTCATGTCGCTTGATTGTTCATTCAATTGAATGAATATTCATTCAATTGAACGATTATAGCACGTCCGGCGCCGGTGTCAAATACGAAAGCCAGATTTTTCATTTTTCAGGGATGATCAACTCCAGCGTTCTGGAGGTACCGAAAACAGACATTGGTATAGACCAAATGATCGTGTATACTTGTAGCAGGGCGTTGGCTGCCATTGCCCGGTGAGCAGCGCCCTTCTGTCTTTCCAGCCCCACATCAGTGACCATAAAGCGGATAAACTCTCGATGATGCTAGAGGCAGGCCAGCAGCTACAGCAGGGGCGCTACCGGATCAAGGAACGGCTCAATCAGGGCGGCATGAGCACGGTCTATCTGGCTACCGACCGCAATCTGGCTGACCGTCTTGTTGCCATCAAAGAGAATGTCGATACTGCGCCCGCAACCCAAGAACAGTTCCAGCGGGAAGCGGCCCTTCTGGCGCGTCTGACACACCCCAACCTGCCACGCGTAACCGACTACTTTATCGAGCCTTCCGGTCGGCAGTATCTGGTAATGGACTATGTAACCGGCGACGATCTGCGGCAGATGATGCAACGCCGCGGCGGGTCACTGCCTGAAGCGGAGGTTCTGCTCTGGATCGGCCATGTGATGAATGCGCTGGAGTACATGCACGGCTGGATCGACATCGAAACCGGCAAGCCCAGCCCCATCATCCACCGGGACATCAAGCCGAGCAATATCAAGCGCACCCCCAACGGGCGGATCGTATTAGTGGACTTTGGCCTGGCCAAGTTTCAGATGAGCGCCGAGACGATGATCGGCGCCCGCGCCGTCACCCCCGGCTATTCCCCGGTAGAGCAGTACACGGGCGGCACCGACATCCGCTCGGATATCTATGCGCTCGGGGCTACGCTCTATATGCTCTTGACCGGTGAGCGGCCACCCGACTCACCCGCACGCGCCGGAGGAACGCCGCTGGCGCCGCCGCGCAGACTGAACCCTGCCATCAGCCGCAATACGGAGCGCGTGATCTTGCGCGCCATGCAGATGCAGGCTGCCCACCGCTTTCAAACCGTCGCCGAGATGCGCGAGGCGCTGGGCAGCCGAAACCTGATCGGTCTGGGGTCAACCCGGCATGATTCCCCTCCCCAACTCGCGCCCTACAGCGGTAGTAATAACGGACCAGCCAGATGGCGGCGTACCGGTCTGTGGATCACATTTGCGGCTACCATCTTGGTGATGGTCATCCTGGTGAGCGCCCTGATCAACTCGCCGTCTGCGCTCTGGGAGCGCTTACCCTTTGCAGCGCTTGAACCCAATGCGGCAATCATTGGAGGGTTTACGCCGTCACTGCCGCCACCTGCAACGGATACGCCTGCCCCTCCAGCGCCGCCTGAGCCAGAGACAGCCCAGGTGATCGCCGCGCAAGTGGTGACTGCGACGATGCCGGCGACCGAGACCACGGCCCTACCGGCGACCCCGCTCGCGGAGCTAACTGCTACCGCACAACCCACGCCAACGGCGACAGCGACGCAAGAACCGGCGGCCACTGCAACCACTACCCATACGGAAACAGCGGTTCCGACTGCAACGCCGTTGCCGACAGAGACACCGACCATAACACCTACATTCACCGAGCCGCCCTCACCGACATCCACCGATACAGCGGTCCCAACAGCAACTTTTACACCGACCGCGCCGCCTACGCTGACAGCGACCGCAACCTCGACGCCTGATCAAGAGGCCACTGCTGAGGCCGCAGAGCAACTCGCGGCAATGATCATGGCGAGCACCCTTACGGCGGTCGCTGCCGAGCCAGCGACCGCGACGCCAACGGTAACTCCGCTTCCACAACCAACCTCGACCGTCACACCGGCGCCGACGCTAACGCTCACACCAATGCCAACGCTTACCGAGACGCCAATGCCAACACCCACAATGGCGCCAACATCAACAGCAACTGAGACGCCCGTCCCGACGCCAACATCAACAGCAACTGAGACGCCCGTCCCGACGCCAACCCTGGTACCAACACCAACGGCTACTGCAACGCTGGAGCCAACGGCGACGTTCACGGCTACGCCTCAGCCGACCGCCACACCCACGGTTACTCCGACTGGGACGCCGACCATCACACCGAGCGCGACAGCTACACCGCTCCCCACCCATACGCCAACGGCAACGCACACTGTAACGGAGACGGCGACCCACACGCCACCTCCTACGCATACACCGGCCCCGACGGCCACGGCCACCCGAACGCCAACCTGGACACCGCCGCCAGCCACGTTTACGCCAACGCCTCGACCAACGGCAACGAGGACTGCGACGGCGACGCGCCCACCCACCCGGGCGCCAACAGCTACAGCTACACCCACCCCGGTCGTGCCCTCGCCCACAGCGACACCCACGACTGGGATCCCGGTGGCCGGCGCCACCCGAGTCAATCCCCACGATGGGGCCACTTACGTCTATATCCCTGCCGGCGAATTTCGTAGGGGTAGCGCGGAGGCTCAGGATGAGATGCCTGTTCAAGAGATTAGTCTCGATGCTTTTTGGATCATGCGCACCGAAGTAACCAATGCTCAGTACGCACGCTGTGTGGATGCCGGCGCCTGTACTCCGCCAAGCAACGACCGCTGGCTCGACCCCACCTATGCCGACCACCCGGTGACCCATGTGGACTGGGAGCGCGCCAATACCTATGCGACATGGGTGGGTGGGCGCTTGCCCACTGAAACCGAATGGGAGAAGGCAGCTCGCGGAACGGATGAGCGCATGTATCCCTGGGGTGACGAAGCGCCCACGGATCACCAACTCAACTACAACTACCAGGAAGGTGATACCGTGCCGGTGGGGAGCTATGATGCCGGCGCCAGTCCCTATGGTCTACTGGACATGGCCGGCAACGTAGAAGAATGGGTAGCCGACTGGTACGCCGATGATGCATATGTCAGGGCGCCGGCACAGAATCCGCAGGGGCCGGCAGAAGGAATCTTCCGGGTGGTGCGGGGAGGATCGTTTAATAGCAGCCGCCTTGATGTGCGTACGACGGCGCGCGGCCGGGCGCTGCCCAATTCGGCTTTTCCCAGCGTGGGCTTCCGCGTTATGCTGAGTGACTGAAACGAGTGATCGATTTGCAGAGATAACGCAGATGAGGCTTCCGCATGGCTAAAAATAGCGACTTTATCCGCATCGTGTACTGTAGTATACTGACTGTGTACCCCTGCTCGGACAACAGCGGCAAATGTCGCGGATCCAATTTCTGGCCGGCAAATTGTCCTCAGCCCTCTAGCGCACGTGAATAAGGAGGTAGATCTATGCATCGAAAGCGATGGCTTTGTCTGCTAAGCGTAGTGCTGGCGATGACCTTTTTGTTGCTCCTCCAATCCGGTATGAGCCAGGCTGCCCCAGCGGCTCAGTCCGACCAGGCGGATGGGGAGGACTACATCGTACAGCGGGGAGACTCACTCTATCGCATCAGCGGCCAGCTCTATGGCAACCCGGCGCTTTGGCCGGCAATCGTCGAGGCCACCAATGCCAAAGCCGCGGAAGACTCAAGCTATTCGATGATTACCAATCCCAGCCGCCTGCGCGTGGGGCAAAAGCTGTGGATCCCCGCGATGCCGGACGCTCGACCCCCTGTGCGTGTGAGCGAGCCGGCGGCCAGCACACCGGTTGCGACGCCTACGCTTACCCGGCAACCGGCAGTAGAGATTGCACCGTCGGTGCGGTTTGTGGAGCCAGCGGATGGCGCCGTGGTGCCGCCCGAGGTGAGCGTGGTGTTGACGGCGACGGGGGTGACGATTGAGCCGGCGGGGGTGATTCGAGAGGGAGCGGGTCACCTGCACGTGCTGGTGGACATGGACTTTGTGCCGGCAGGCGATGTGGTGATCAACGACGAGCAACACATCCACCTGGGGCAGGGGCAACTGACGACGACGCTGGAACTGGAGCCAGGCGAGCACGTCTTGCGCCTGCAGTTCACCAACGGCGCCCACATCGCTCTCGAGGGAGAAGAGTATCAGGATACCATCATCGTGACTGTCAGACCCTAGTCCCTCCGTGTGTAGTCCGTTATTTCTTTACGCCGGATTTATCTTGTGCGGGGAGGTGACGAGAGACAATGTTATCGATAAGGTTAT
>QEUW01000029.1 GCA_003577005.1 Chloroflexota bacterium
GGCCAGCCAAACAGCCCAGCCCGCGGCCACACACCGCACCAAGCAGCCTATCAGCGAGGCGCAACGGGCCGCCCGGCGCGAGAACGCACGTAAAGCCAGGGAACGCCGGTATAGAGCCGTATAGAGACAAGGTCTTACCCTACAGGGTGCCCGTATCGCCTCAAATAGGCCGGTTCCTGTAAGCTGTCCGTGGCGTAGAGCGCCTCGCTAGGCTTCTTTGATACCCCTCGCCAGCCCCACCCACCCGGGGCGAACTCTATTGCGTGAGCTGCCGGTAAATTGCTACTTGACAAGCCGGGGCGAGGGTGGTATACTTTGTTGAAGTGTTACAACTGATATGCGGTTTGGGGGCGTGAATGGAGTACAAAACTAGCGTTGAAGTCGCACAGCGGTTCAATATAGGACTGAAGTCGCTAGGGATGTACCTATCGCGCCATCCCCACTTACGACCCAAGCGCCGGGCCGGCACGTCCTTTATCTGGACGCCAGAGGAGATAGAAGCTCTTGCCCAGCACAGGATGAGACCTATCAGTCGGGGGCGCAAGAAGCGGGATTGACTACCGGCGTAACCTGTAGTATCCTAAGCAAAGGTCAAACGGATTGGCCACCTATCGGTTGGAGTGACGCGCAAACCCGCCATTATCACAGCATACAGGTTTATCCGGCACGCGACGACCCCCCTTAGCTCAGAGGACAGAGCAGAGGCGTCCTAAGCCTTCGGTCGCAGGTTCGACTCCTGCAGGGGGCGCTTCAGGCCGGTGTCAGTGGTAAAGCGGCCTGATCGGTAGGGTGGTCGCCCTATCGATCAGGCCGCTTTGTTTGGCGCTATTTTTGTATAGGGCCATTTGTGATCCGCCGCCAGTTACAGGTAGCGCCGCAGAACAGCGTGGGCGGGGCAACAGAGTGCGACGCACGGGCCAGAAGCACCCCTGTATGACCATTCATTTTCTGGCCCGTGCGTTGCACTCTACGGTTTCCTGCGGTGCTACCCAGTTATACGTACTGCGATATTCATGACGAGTCAGGTATGAACGCTCCACGACGACCGACTCTATCGGCCCCAAGTCAGTTGGTGCTTCGCCGGCTTGCTGCACTTCAAAACCAGCGCCTCTTGGTCGTCAACTACCCCGACGACTACTTCCTCCTACGCCTCCGATCAGACCAGCCCAACGCCAAGATCACGGCGTTTGGACACGATTACGCCACCTATGCGCATGTTCGAGAGCACTTATGCTCCGCAGGCTATCCGACCGACGACCTGGTCTTTGGTCCGGTGCAACCACCGGCGGGCCGACCCTATGACGTCGCCCTGATCTTCCTGCCCAAAAGCCGGCCCCTCCTTGAGATGACGCTCGCTATGGCGGTCCCCCTGCTTCCGGCGGGGGCGACGGTCTATCTGGTGGGTGAAAACAAGGCTGGCATCCGCTCCAGCCGGACGCAGTTGGAACAGTGGGTCGGCCCGGCCAAGCAGTTGGAGACGGGGCGCCACTGTGTGCTCTTTCTGGCGCATCTCCAGCGGGCGCCGGCCCCGTTTGAGCTAGAGGCGTGGTTGAGCCACTTTTGGATCAAAACGGATCACCTCGACCTGGCAGTTGTTAGCCTGCCGGGTGTCTTTAGTTACGGCCGAGTGGACGATGGCACCCGGCTCTTGCTCGAAACGCTAGATCCTCCGCCCGGCGAACGGGTGTTGGATTTTGGCTGTGGCGCTGGAGTAATCGGTGCGGCGCTGCTCAAACGGTGGCCTCACCTACACATCGATCTGGCCGACGTGAGTGCGCTGGCGCTGGAGGCGACGCGGCGCACGATGATCGCCAATGGTCTGGCGCCGGTACAGGTGCTCGCCTCGGATATCTTCTCGAATGTCCACGGCGTCTATGACCAGATCGTGGCAAATCCCCCGTTCCACACTGGGGTCGAGACCGATTACGGGCTGGTCACTGCTTTTGTGCAGGGGGCGAAGCAGCATCTTCGACCCGGTGGCACCCTGCGCATCGTCGTCCAGCGCTTTCTCAAGATACAGCCCCTGATCGAAGCCCACGTAGGCCCCTGTCGTGTCGTGATCCAGGATCGGCAGTATGCGGTCTACGAGGGAATAAACCGCAAAAAATAATCACCTTTTGGGCAGATGCTGGCTCTTAACTTGTAGACGGACCCCAAGTGATTCGCACGTGGACCATTGAAACGATGCTGCCAAAACCAAAACAGTGGAGCACCGAATACGCCACAATCTTCAAAGAGGAGAGCGTCGTCAGCGCCTATTCCTATCGCCCGCCCTACCCTTCACAGCTCTTTGGGGTTTTGTTGAGTTTGTTGCCGGATTCCGCCGGGCCAAAGGTCGTGCTCGATGCCTGCTGTGGGCCCGGCAACATTGCCCGCTCGTTCGTGCAGTGGGTCGATCGGGTAGATGCGGTCGATTTTTCGGCGGCGATGATCCGCAAAGGCCGTTTGTTGCCCGGCGGCGACGAGCCAAAGCTGCACTGGATCTGTAGTCCCATCGAAACAGCACCGTTGCAACCAACCTACAGCCTGATCATCGCAGCGGCCAGTCTCCACTGGATGGACTGGCCGGTCGTGCTGCCCCGCTTTGCCGATCACCTGGCGCCGGGCGGTTACTTGGCAATGGTGGAGGAAACCCACCAACCGCAGCCCTGGGACAAAGAGATTGGCGCACTCCTCGCCCGGTTTTCGATGAATCGGAACTTCGAGCCGTACAATCTGATGACGATAGCCCACGAACTGGCGCTGCGCGGGCTGTTTGAGGTGGCGAGTCAGCGAGAGGTTGAGCCTGTACCTTTCCGCCAGTCGATTGCGGAATGGGTCGAATCGGTTCACGCCCGCAACGGCTTCTCGCGCGAGAGGATGGACCCGAATGCCGCTCACGAATGTGATGCTGAACTCGAACGAGTGCTGGCGCAGTACTGTCCTGGTGGCGTGGTAGAACAGCAGGTTGGCGCCCGCGTTTTATGGGGCAAGCCGTTATGTCCGCCGGACGCGGCTGCCTGATTCGTGGTAAAAACTTGCCGGAGAAAGCTATGAAGAACGTTGAATCGCTTATACAAGCGGCCCTTTGCCCCGACTACACCCGCGGGCAACGGCACCACGCCTTTGGCCAGTTGGTCGAGCAGTTTCAAGGCGAAATCTATGGGCGCGCCTACCGAATCTTAAAAGATGTCCAGTTGGCACAAGATGCCACACAGGAGACCTTTATTGCTGCCTACCAGCACCTGGCCCAACTGCGCCAGGCAGACGCATTCTCGGCCTGGCTGCACCAGATCCTGCGTACGCAGTGCAACCGCATACACCGCAAAAAGACCTGGCCCATCTTTCCGCTGGAAGCGCACCATGAAGTAGATAGCAGCGAGCTCGATCCTGCCGTTGTCGTCGAGAGCTATGACGTGCGCGCTACCGTGCTAGCCGCCATCGAAACGCTGCCGGAACACGAGCGGGTCGTTGTGCAACTGTTCTACTTGCAGGATTTTTCTCTCAAAGAGGTCGCCGACCGGCTCAAGGTGCCGTTGACCACGGTCAAAAAGCGCCTGCAGTATGCCCGCGAGCATTTGCGGGAACGAATGGAGCGTATTGAAAGGGGTTTGTTCCAGTGTCAGGTGGCCTTTGAGGAATCAAAGCGCCGCCTGCTGGAAATCACCCTCTTTCCGCTGGCGCCCGCCCTCATTTCCTGTCCGGTGTGGGTCCACAACCGGCAGCATCTTCCGTTGCGAAGCGGTCCACACGATGGATGATCTGGCTCAACTCATGCAGATGGTGACGCAGGCCTACGGTGTGACGAGCGCCACCCTTCGCCCTATGCATCGTTTTCAGATCGATGGCCGCGGCATCTATCGCGTGGATTCGACCGGTGGTCCACCCTATCTTTTACGTGCTTACCGTCAAGACGAGACAAAAGCCGCCTGGCTGGCCGGGCGTGCGGCCAGTCTTCTTTTTTTGGAACAGGCAGGCTACCCGGCGCCGAGAGTGGTCCGCACGCTCAACGGCGAACTGGTTGGCCGGTTTCAGGGCTGGGCTGGTTTGCTGTTGACCTTTGTAGAAGGCACAACGGCAAGCGACTCGCTGGCCGATTACCATGCCATTGGCGCCACACTGGGGCGGCTGCACCAGCTTGATCCACGACAGGCAGCTACAGCAACGCCACCCATACCACCCTCGCGCTGGCAGCCAGCCAGTAAGATTTCTCAATGGATTGCCGACTTGACCGCGATTGCCGGCCAGATTCCACCCGAGCTACGTGGGCTGTACCGCTTTAGCCTGGAGACGCTACAACGGGTCGCGGGCTGGAGCGAACTACCACTGACCGTTCTTCACACCGACTGCTGGGCGCACAACGCAATCCGCACACCGGGCGGCGAGATCATCCTCATCGATTGGGATGGGGCAGGTTTGGGCCCGGCGGTGCTCGACCTGGGCTATCTCTTGGTGGCATGCCATGCTTTTCTGCCCGAATGGCCGCACATCGTTCCCCATGGCGGGCGAATCTCTGCTGTGATGGAAGGTTATCTCCAGCAGCGCCCCCTGACGGAAGTCGAATGCGCTGTGCTGCCCGATGCGCTCCGTTTTACCGAGGCCTTTCGTGCCGCGCAATGGCTACCAACAGGGTTGCAGGGCGACTGGCGCGCCGACACCCGTTTGCGAAAATTCCTCGACCGCTATCCCGTCACCGACGCGATCGCAGACCTTACACGTCAGACCCTGCCACAAAGGTAACGTATGCTTCCTCATCCCTGTTCTCCGCTTGCCGCAGCCAGCCCTTCCAGAGCAGGCGTCGGTTCGCTAGGGCTGTAAGCGGTGTCGGCGAACCGTAACACGTTGCTGCTGTAGCCCACTATCCCCGGCCCCCCCACGAGCAGCGCCGAAAGCGCAACCGTCCCAGCCATGCCAAGAAGCGGCAGCAACCCGCCGGCAACTGCGCCACCAATAGGATTGCCGCTCTGCATCAACATCCGCAAGAGCGCAAAGGTGCGACCGCGCAGTTCTGCCGGGATGATCCGCATGCGCAAGGTCTGCGCCCAGATAGTGAGCGGTGCGCTAAAGGTACCAAAGAGCGCCAGACCGATCGCCACTGCTTTCATCAAAGGCTCAGGAGCCCGCCATGAATCGACTCCACCGCGCTCTTGGTATCCTGCTCTTGCTGCGCCAGGGCAAGACGGTCTCGGCAACGGTGTTGGCTGAACGGTTCGAAGTCTCGGTGCGGACAGTTTACCGCGATCTCGAAGCGTTGAGCGAACTGGGCGTACCGGTCTACGCCGAGATGGGGCGCACCGGTGGGTTCCGTCTATTGGAGGGCTATTTTCTGCCGCCGGTGATGCTGACGACCGGCGAGGCGACTTCGCTCCTGTTGGGTTTGACATTGTTGCGCCGGCTGCGGGTGACGCCTTTCCCCACCGAGATCGAAACGGCAGAGTACAAGCTGCTAGCCGGCCTGCCCGACCCGCTGCGTACTGTGCTCGCCCGGGCTCCCCAATTCATCGGTTTTGAAGACATTCCGCCCGACCTTTTGCATAGGGAGCCATTGGAGGGCCCGGCAAGTGGGCCTGCCGTCGTGCCGATAGAGGGGAAAGCGCAGGAAAGCCAGGTCGTGAACACGTTTCTGCGCGCCATCCTCGAAGATAGCAACCTCCGTCTGCGTTACCGTTCACCCTATCGGGGCGAGGAGTCTGTCGATATTGTGGCGCCGGACGGGCTGCTGTGGGACCGCGACTTGTGGTATCTGTCAGGTCGGCGCATCGACCGGGGAAATGAGTTGCGCCTCTGGCGAGCTGACCGCGTGTTGGCTATCGATCTCCACTCCCCGCGCGGCCAACGGCAGACGGCGTTCGATATCAACCAACTCCTGGGCCGCACCTGGTTACGCGCTGCTATGACAGGGTGGATGAGCGAGGCGCCGGTAAAGTTGCGAGTCACAGCACAACAGGCCGCCCGGCTCAAGCTGGATTGGTACTATCGATATGCGCACTATGAGGAGTTGCTCACAGGCCAGGTGCTGATGACCTTTGGCGAGGACAGACCGGAGCTTGTCTTCGATCTGGTACGCTGGCTGGGGCCAGGCGCAGAGTTGCTCGAACCACATGCCTGGCGGGCGGCACTCCGAACGGAACTACTAAAAATGCTCGACTGTTATAGGCCAGATGACGTGTCGGCGCCGGCTACAGCCCGGTAGCGCCATACACCGTCCGCCTCGTCTACGGTCAAGCGCCTCTCGCCGGCGAGCAGATCGAGATAGCCCACCACCATCCACAACCCGGCTGGACCGACCGCGCTGGCGCGGGCGCCGTACATCCGCTGGAAGATCTCCGCCACCGTTGCAGAGCCGGCTGCTACGAAGCGCCAACATTCCTGCTTGCGCTGGTGGATACGGGCGATCTGGCTGCGGATCACCGCCCGGTGGTCGCCAAAGGGCGCGCCGTGACCAGGATAGACAGTTTCCACGTCGAGTTGCGCCAGGCGTTCGAGCGAACTCACCATTTGCGGCAGGGCAGGCTGGCGTGGCTGGCCGGCGGCCGGCGCCTCGACTACCGGTGTGGCCGTGGGGATGATCAGGGCGTCGGCTGAGAGCAACTGGCGTGTCTCGGGCTGATAGAAGGCGGTCAGGTGGCTATCGTGGCCGGTCAGGTGGAGCACCTGCCACGGCAACCCACCCAGAGACAGTTCGCGCTCAATGGGAAAGGCAACAATCCGCTCAGCCGGGATCGGATCCCACGCCGCCAACGTACTCTCCATCCACTGAAGCATCGCCTGGACTGTAGGCGAGGACAGCCCCAGCACCGGCAGAAATGTGTTTCGATAGTAATCGATCCGGCGCTGCTGATTGGCGGCGAAATTCCGCAGCCAGTCGACCCCGACCTCGGCCATCCACACCTCGGCCCGGCCGGTGCGGGCAATGCGGGCGGCCAGGCCGTAATGGTCCACATGCGGGTGGGTGATGATTACGCGTTGCAGGTCGGCGGCGGTGAGGCCGTGTGTTGCCAATCCGCTTTGCAGCACCGCCCAATTTTCATCCGAGTTGTACCCGGCGTCGATGAGCACCGGTTCCGGCTCGACAAGGAGATAGACGTTGACGCTGCCCTCGCCGGAGAGAAAAGGTAGTTCGATCCGAATGGGTTGTGACATAGGGCAAGATTACTACTGTTCTGTAACGGATAAGATACACTGCTCTTGACTTGCACGATTATACACGCAGGAACCTTATGCCGGCGAAATGGCTCTGTTTAAGTGGGTTTTCGTAAAATTCAAGTAACGATTCAGCCTCCTGCTCGTACTCGACAAAGACTTAGAAGTACGAGTACGAGGAGGCTGAGTCGTAACAAATTCAAAAGGGGTACAGATCATGAATTCACTCGAAGGGAAAGTTGCTGTGGTGGCGGGCGCCACGCGCGGCGCCGGCCGGGGCATCGCCTGTATGTTGGGCGAACGAGGCGCAACCGTTTATTGCACCGGGCGCAGCACGCGAGCAAAGCAGGTCCAGCCCCAGCCAGAGGCGGACAGGGCAGCGTTCACGCTGACAGGGCGCCCCGAAACCATCGAGGAGACCGCCGAGATGGTCACCGGATACGGCGGCGTGGGCATCCCGGTGCAGGTGGATCATACGGTGGAGGCGCAGGTGAAGGCGCTCTTCGAGCGTGTACGGGCAGAGCAAGGACAGCTTGACATTCTGGTCAACGATGTATGGGGTGGCGATGAATTGACCGAATGGGGAAAACCCTTTTGGGAACTCGACCTGGCCAAAGGCTTTTTGATGATGGAGCGCGCCATTTACACGCATATTATTACCAGCCGCTACGGCGCACCACTGTTGGTCGAGCGAGGAGAGGGGCTGATCGCCGAGATCACCGACGGCGATTCGCCCAACTATCGCGGCAACCTCTTTTATGACCTGGTTAAATCTTCTGCGATCCGGTTGGCCTACGGCATGGCAGAGGAGTTGCGCCCTCACAAGGTCGCCGCGGTGGCGGTCACACCCGGTTTTCTGCGCTCAGAGGCCATGCTCGACCACTTTGGCGTCACCGAAGCCAACTGGCAGGAGGGCGCCAAACAGGACCCACATTTTATCGCTTCCGAGACGCCTTTCTATGTCGGCCGGGCGGTGGCGGCGTTGGCGGCCGACCCCAATATCATGGCAAAGACAGGCCAGGCGTTCGCTTCATGGAATCTGGCCGAGGAGTACGGTTTCACCGACGTGGATGGCCGCCGGCCCCATTGGGGTCGTTATTTTGCCGAACACGTGCAGCAAGCATAGCCGGGCAGTGGGGCTTTTGCCGAAAGCCCCGCTGCTTTGAAGACATCAGGAGGTCCAAATGACAAAAGCAACCACAGAACAGCAGCGAGAGAGCGCGCCGGAGGGAGCCACGCGCAGCCGGCCCCACATCCCCGGCTATGGGATCCCCCAAGAGGAAGAGGGGATGCTGCCGTGGAGCCACGTGGTCGAACGGATGGCCGCGGCGCGCAACTACTGGATCAGCACGACGCGGCCCGATGGCCGGCCCCACGCCACACCGGTCTGGGGTGTCTGGGTGGATGGCACCTTCTACTTTGGCGGCGGGCCGGATACGCGGCGTTCGCGCAACCTGGCGCAGAATCCGCACGTCGCCGTTCACCTGGAAAGCGGGGATGAAGTGGTGATCATCGAGGGGGTGACGGAGCAATATACAGAACAAAATACGCCAGCGGAACGACTCGCGCGCATCGATGACGCATACGAGGCAAAGTATCGAATGCGCCACGGCGTACCCGTTTGGGCTGTACGTCCGCAGGTCGTCTTTGCCTGGACCGCCTATCCCACGACGGTGACGCGCTGGCGGTTCGACGAACCGTGATCGGCAGCAAGGCATTTTTCGAGTTCCTCGTTCCAGGCAGGTAGGGGAAGGTGCCACTGCCCTGCCTGCCTGGGCACCCCGCATAGTAAAAATCCCAGGTTGCCTTCCCCGGCAAAGTGAGTATAATGAAATAGCCGCAGAACAGGATAAGAGCTCTATCTCTGTGACGATCTACCCCGTTTACTGACCCATAACATGCGCTTAACAGTGGAATAACCGGGTCTGCCTACAGTGAAGTGGTTGTCACCCTGCTTTTTGCCCTTCCACCGGCTCGGGAGTATACCAAATTTGCGAGTTCGTCTGTCAACAATCGTCAAAGGAGAACAAGGCTATGAGACCACAAATGTTTCCTCAGTTGCGCTGGTGGCCCTTGATGCTGCTGGTCGCCACCACCCTAATCCTGGCGGCGTGTGCGGCGCCCGTTGCTGCACCCACCGGTAGCGAAGCAGCCGCACCGGAGGCAAGTGGCGCAGTCGAACTCACTGCTTGGGCGCAGGCCAACAACGTAGAGCATTGGCGCGCCGATGGTGTGGCCATGGCCGCCGAGAATGTCACCGACATGGAGATCACGGTCGTTCCGGTCAACGATGACTCTGGCTGGGCCGATTACAAGAAGAAGTTCACCCTCGCCGCCGACGCCGGCGAGGCGCCCGACATCGTCCTCTCCGGGCATGAGGATGTGGCGACCTGGGCCAACACCGATTACATCATCGAATTCACCGAGTGCCGCGAGAGCCATCCAGAATATGACGATGTCATCGACAGCCTGTGGGATTCGGTTACCTGGCAGGGGAAGATCTGGGGAGTGCCGCAGGATACCGAGGCCCGCCCTATGTTCTATCATAAGGGCAAACTGGCCGAACTCGGCTGGTCGCAAGAAGAGATCGATAGCCTGCCCGACCGTATCATGAATGGCGAATTCACGCTCGATGACATGATCGCCACGGCCAAGCAAGCCGTGGAGCAGGGTGTGGTCGAGCCGGGCTATGGCTACTGGCACCGGCCGACCAAGGGCGGCGACTTCCTCCAATACTACAACGCCTACGGCGGTCGCCTCTACGATGCCGAGCAGGACAAACTGGTGGTGACACAGAGTGCGCTCGAACAGTGGTATGGCTTCCAGCGCCGTGTCGTCGAGGAAGGCATCACGCCGGAGAACTATATTGGCACCGAGTTCCGTGTCTGGCACGATACCGTGTCGCACGGCAACGTCCTCTTCTGGAATGGCGGCGTCTGGCAGTGGGCCGACTGGGCCGCCAACTATGTCGCCGACCTGGGCGGGCAAGACTATCTCTTCGAATTCGTCGGCTATGCCCTCCAGCCGTCGGGCATCAGGGGGGAGCCGGGCTCGACGCTCTCGCACCCGCTGGTCTATATGATTACGTCGCCACGGGCCAGCGGCAAACAGAACCAGGCGGCGGCCTGCGCCGTGCTCGCCAAAACGACCACGCCGGAGATCAACACCATGCATGCGGTAGAGAGCACACACCTGGGCATCCTCAAGTCGCAGGCCGACTTTCCCGCCTATGCACAGGATCGTCTGCTGAGCGAGACGCTCTACATGTCGGACCACAACTTCTATCAGCCGAATCATGTCATGTATGGCCCGTACTACGACATCCTGTTCGATTACATGGTGAGGGCCGAAAATGGCGAAATGACACCGGCAGAGGCAGCCGAAGCAGCAGTGGCGCAGCTTCAGGTCGAACTGGCGGATTTTGTAATTGTGGAGTAATAGCGTGATCCGTAATGCATAATGCATAATGCGTAATGGGTAATGCGTGGTGCGTGACTGATGACGGATTACGCATTACCCATTACGGAGGACTCACCCTTGGCAGTTACTGCTGAATCCCAGATACAACCCCAGACGGCGGTCTATAAGGAGTCGTGGCTCGACGGTCTGCGCCGGGCGGCGGGGCCATTGCTCTTCATGGCGCCGGCCACGCTGCTGGTGATCACTTTTTTCTTTATCCCGGTGGTGATCATCATTGCGCTGTCGGCCACAGACATGAGTTCGGCCACAGGTTTTGAACGGTGGTCGTGGATCGGGCTGGAAAATTACAATCGGATCGCCAACAACCCGCAGGCCAGAGCAATCTCGTGGAACACTGTGAAATATGTGGTGTTGACGTTGAGCTTTTTCAACGTCGGCATGGCGTTGGTCGTGGCGTTGCTGAGCACGCACATTCCCCGCCGCGCCGGTTTTTTCTTCCGTGCGCTCTGGCTCCTGCCACGCATCACGCCCTCGGTGGTCTATGTGATGATGTGGAAGTACATCGCCGCCGATGCGCCCTACGGCATCCTCAACCGGCATCTGTTGCCGTGGCTGGGCATTTCGCCCACGAATTGGATCCCGGCGCAACCGTGGCTCTTTGTGGTCATTACTAACGGGCTGATCGGGGCGTCGTTTGGGATGATCATCTTCACCTCGGCCATCGAAGCGATCCCACGCGATTACATGATCGCCGCGCTGGTAGACGGTTGCTCGCTCTGGCAACGGGTGCGCTATGTGATCCTGCCCATGTTGCGCTGGCCGCTGCTCTTTGTGACGACCTACCAGACGTTGTCGTTGCTGACCTCGTTCGAGATCATCCTCTTGTTGACCGACGGCCAGTTTGGCACCGAGGTGTGGGCGCTGTGGGCCTACCACCGGGCGCTGCAGAACTATATCGGCAACTTCCAGTGGGGCTTTGGCGCCGCGCTCGCTACGCTGCTGGTCATCATCGGCATTGTGATGGCGGTGATCTACATGCGCTATTTCCGTTTCAACGACCTGGTGCAGGAGCCGAAGATCGAGGCGTTGTAGTCTCGTTCTCGTCCTCGTTCTCGAATGTGAAAATCGAGGACGAGGACGGGTACAATACGAGGGGATCATGCAAGAAAACATGGGGGTCGGCGGGCGGTGGCGGGCGGTGGCGCCGGTAATGTTGCTGGTGTTGTTGACCGTTCCCATTGTCGTCGGCTATATCTGGATCGTGATTTCGACCTTTGCCCAGCGCACCTATGGCCTGGTGCCGGTGGACGGCAGCGGCGCCTTTGGTGGGTTGACGCTGCGGAACTGGTCGTTTCTGTGGGAAGACCCGCTCATCTGGCAACTGGCGTTGAACACCTTTATCCTCGCGGCCGGGCTGGCGATCGGCGTGGTGCTGGTCTCCTCGCTGGCAGCCTACGCTTTGTCGCGCATCAGCTTTCCCGGGCGCAAGACCTTTCTCGCCACGACGCTGATCCTGCACGCCTTTCCCAGCGTGACGCTGCTGATCGCCATCTACTTTGTCCTGCGCTGGATCACTGGCATCCCCGTGTTAGGCCGTGGGCTGCCGGTCATCGGCGGGTTTGGCTATAACACGCTGGGCGGTGTCATCCTGGTGAGCGTGGCGCTGGAGTTGCCGCTGGGCATCTGGCTGATGAAGGGCTTCTTCGATAACATCTCGTGGGATATGGAGCGGGCGGCGCTGATCGATGGCTGTAACCGCTTCCGCCTCTGGTGGCAGGTCATGCTGCCGCAGATCCGACCCGGCATTGCCGCGCTGTCGATCTTTGCCTTTATTTCCGGCTGGAACGCCTTTCTCATCCCCTATACCTTTATGACGACCCAGGAGAAGAGTACGCTGGCGCCCTATCTCAACGGTCTGCTCGGCGACACCTCACCCGTAAACTATAGCACCGTCGCCGCCGTGGGGCTCTTCCAACTCATTCCGGTGATCATCTTTTTTATCTTTACGCAGGAATATCTGCTTAGCATCTTCGGCGGCGGCTCAAAAGGCGGGACGTAAAAGCAATCCGCAGATTACGCAGATTGCGCAGATTCAAACCAAAAAATCTGTGTAATCTGTGTAATCTGTGGATCATATTCTGTGGATTGACGACGATGAAAGTGACGCTGGAAAATCTGACCAAACGTTTTGGCGATGTGGCGGCGGTGCGCGACATCGAGATGGAGATCAACGACGGTGAGTTTGTGGCGCTGCTTGGCCCTTCGGGTTGTGGCAAGACTACGACGCTGCTGATGGTTGCCGGTATCTACAAGCCCACCGAAGGGGTGATCCGCTTTGGCGAGCGCGTCATGAACCGTGTCCCGCCCAAGGACCGCAACATCGGCATGGTCTTCCAGAGTTATGCGCTCTACCCGCACATGACCGTCTACGAGAACATCGCCTTCCCCATGAAGCTCAAGAAAGAGTCAGCCACGCTGATCCGCCAGCGGGTGGCAGAGGTAGCCGAGAAGATGGGGATCGGCCATCTGCTCGACCGGCGCCCTGGCCAGCTTTCGGGCGGGCAACAGCAGCGTGTGGCGTTGGGACGGGCGCTGGCGAAACAGCCCGACCTGCTGCTCTTCGACGAGCCGCTCAGCAACCTGGATGCTCGTCTGCGTCTGACCATGCGCGCCGAAATCAAGCGGTTGCAACACGAACTGGGGATCACCGCCATCTACGTCACCCACGACCAGGTGGAGGCGATGACCATGGCCGACCGCATCGCCGTGATCAAAGACGGCGTGTTGCAGGCCTACTGTCCACCCGGCGAACTATACGACCAGCCGCGCACGCTCTTTGTGGCCGGCTTTGTGGGCAACCCGCCCATGAACTTTATCGACGTAGAAGTGGTGCGCGAAAACGGCGCCTATCACGCCCGCCGGCCCGGCCTCGATGTGATCGTACCGCCGGAGCGGGGCGAAAAAGCGATCAGCCGCGGCCAGGTGATCATGGGTATTCGCCCGGAGGATGTACATGTGGCCGAGCAGGGCGTGCCAGGGGAGATCTACGTGGTCGAACCGCTGGGCCGCGACGACCTCATCGATGTGCGGCTGCCTGGCGGCGGCGACAACAACGAGCTCCGCGTATTGGCCGACCCGGTGCTCGATCTGCGCATGGGGCAACCCGTCCAACTCCAGTTTAACATGCAGAAAGTCCAGTTTTTCGACCCGCAGAGCGAGCACTCACTGCTCTGGTAAGTAGGCAAGGGATAGCTAAGTTGTAGCGACGGCTGCTCGCGAATCCATCGTTACAGGCTCGAAAAATAGCGAATGAGGGACGCTAAAATATGTAGCCAGCTTGTTGATGTGTTCCGCCGTGAGCCGGCGCTTGCCACTGAGGACGGCTGAAACAATCGATTTCGTCTTAAAAATGGGAACAAGATCCGTCTGCTTTAGATCATGTAGTTCCATCAACCCTTTGAGCAACTCGATCCCGCGCAACTCATAGTCGCCTCGCTCTTCGGTAGTTGCCTCGTACTCTCGTAGCAATGTGCCAAGCAAATCTAGATATTCTTCCTCAGCCGGTGATAGTTCATCTGGGCGGTTCTTCCAAAAGTCGCGCAACCGGCGCAGTGAAATCATGTGCATAGTCTAATGTTAGCAGGTTGCGAACCGCGCCGCAAGATCACGCGTCTGTTTGTGTAGTTGTTTGCCCACAGCCGGTTCGTTTTGTATCATAGGAGGATAAATACCCGACGAGGATTCTCTTTCGATGACTGTGAGCGCAAGCACTACCCCTCAGGCCCACGAACTGACGATGGTGGAGAAGTTGCGTGGGCTGCCGTGGAGTATCGCCGCCAACGTCGCCAACACCATTTACTGCCAATTTACCTTCTTTGGTTCGGTCTTTCCTCTCTTTCTGAGCCAGTTAGGTCTCAGCAAAGGGCAGATGGGTTTTCTCTTCTCGCTCATGCCCTTTTGCGGGCTGCTGGCGCCCTTTCTGGCCCCCGTGGCCGCCCGCTTTGGCTACAAAAACTTCTACATGGTCTTCTGGGGGACGCGCAAAACCTTTACTGCGTTCTTGCTCTTGACACCCTGGGTGCTGGCTGCCTTTGGCGTGCAGGGCGCGCTGATCTTCGTCTCGGTCATCACCGCCATCTTTGCCATCTCGCGCGCGGCTGCTGAAACCGCACGGGTTCCCTGGGTACAGGAGTATGTGCCCGGCGCGACGCAAGGCAAATACACGGCCACCAACAACATCTTTACCTCGCTGGCCGGCTTTCTATCAGTGGCCGTCGCTGGCTATGTGCTGGGATTAAGCCACGACCTTTCCGGCTTTATGCTCCTGATGGGGGTGGGGGTCTTCTTTGGTTTTGTCTGTGTCTGGCTGACCAGTTTTATCCCCGGCGGCGCACCGGCGCCCCGCATCGCGGGTGAACGACCCAAGCGCAACCTGGGTGAGGCGATGCGCGATCGCAATTATCTCTTCTTTCTGATCGGTGTGGGTGTGATCATCATTGCCACCACGCCGATTGGTTCATTCCTCCCGCTCTACATGCAGGAAGAAGTAGGCCTGGCCGCCGGCAATGTCGTGCTGTTGCAGATGGGGTCGCTGCTGGGCGGGCTGGTCACCAGCTATCTGTGGGGATGGGCGGCCGATCGCTATGGCAGCAAGCCGGTCATGTTGTCGGGGATCAACTTACGGATGGTGGCGATGCCTCTGCTGCTGTTGGTGCCCGCAGTCGCGACGTGGAGTCTGCCCCTTGCATTGACCATCTATTTTCTGTTGGGCGCAGCCGACATGGGTTGGGGTGTCGCCTCGACGAGGCTGCTCTATGTAAGCGTAGTGCCACCCGAAAAAAAGGGGGACTACCTCGCTCTCTACTCGGCCTGGATCGGCATCATCGGCGGCCTCAGCCAGCTCGGTGGCGGCTGGGTGCTGGATGCAACAGAGGGGCTTTCCGGCCAGTGGTGGCTGCTCAGCCTCAACGCCTACACACCGCTCTTTCTCACCGGTTTTGTGCTGTTGCTCGGCTGCAACTGGATCTTTCGCTCCGTACGCGGGGACAACCAGTATGGGATGCGCCAGTTTACCGGCATCTTTCTGCGCGGCAACCCCTTTCTGGCAATGAGTTCACTGATCCGCTACCAGTTTGCCCACGATGAAGAGGATGCCGTGCGCGCCACCGCCCAACTGGGCGAGGCCAAGAGCCGCCTCACGGTGGATGAACTGCTCGAGGCCCTGGCCGACCCCCGTTTCAACGTACGCTTCGAGGCCATTGTCACCATCGCCCGCATGCCGCCCGACCCACGCCTGATCAAAGCGCTGGTCGAGATCCTCAACGGCACCGAGCTGGCGCTGGAGGGGGTGGCGGCCTGGGCGCTCGGGCGTATGGCCGACCCTTCGGCGCGGCCTTACCTGCGCGAGCAACTCGACTCGCCCTACGCCTCGATCCGCCTGCATTGTGCCCGTGCCCTCGGCAAACTAAAAGATAAACAGATCACTCCTCTGCTCCTGGAGCGGCTGGAACGTGAGACCGATAAGGGTTTGCAGATGGCCTACGCTTCGGCGCTGGGCAATCTGGACGCCAGGCCGGCGGCTGGGAGGATTCTGGAGATCCTCTACGAAGCGACAAACCGGGGCGCCCGGCTGGAACTGGCGCTGGCGCTGGCCCGGCTGGTAGGCGATGAACATGCCTTTGTCCAGCTTGTGCGGGCTGCGCGCAGGGATCTAGGCACGACGGCTGCGCGGGCGCTCACTGCGTTCAAACGGAAGGCAGAGCGCACCGCCAAAGCCAACGTCGAGATCAGCGCTCTGCTGACTGCCTCAGCCGACGCCTTTGCGCACAATGATCTAAATCAGGGGATCGACAACCTGACGGCCGCTCTAGGCAAGCTGCCATCCGCCGCCGCGCCCACCAGCCAGATCGTCCTGTCCGAGTGTGGCGCCCGAATGGCAGAGTCGGGCGCCGAACGCAGTGAATATCTCTTGCTCGTGCTCCACACGTTAAGCGCCGGCTGGGAAGTATAAAAAGAGGCTATAGACTGGAGACTGGTTCGCTGACCAATCAGTCTCCAATCTCCAGTCTATAGTCTCCAATCACAAGGCATGTTATGCGCGCAATTCTCCGCAATCCGCTTGTCCTGCCTGTTTATGCGCCGACCTTTTTGGTGGCCTTTGGCACAGGCATGTTGATCCCGATCCTGCCGCTCTATGCTGCCGGTTTTGGCGCCTCGTACGGCTGGATTGGGGTGGTCATCGCCAGCCGTGGGCTCGGCACGATCATTGGCGACATGCCGGCAGGCATCTTGTTAAGCAGGCTGGGACAGCGGCGGCTCATGGTGGCCGGGCTGGCTGCCATCGCCCTCTGTGGGTTGGCCATGAGCATGGCGCAGACACTCTGGGAGCTGGTGATCTATGGGTTGGTCGAGGGGATGGGGGGCGCCTTCTGGAATATTTCGCGCCATGCCTACCTTACCGAGGCGGCGCCGGTGGGGCAGCGCGGTCGCGCCATTGCCACCTTTGGGGGCATCTTCCGCACCGGTGGGCTGGTGGGGCAGGCCATGGGCGGAACGGTCGGGGCGCTGCTGGGGCTGCGGGCGCCCTTTGCCGCCTTTGCCGTGATCGCCGCCGTGACGCTCATCTTCCCAATCTTGTATGGCAAAGAGAGCACACCTCCGCACGGCGGCCACGGCCACGTCAGGCTGGGTCTGCTGGGCGTCCTTCGCGCGCATTACAAAGTTCTGCTCTCAGCTGGTGTGGGGCAACTCTTTGCGCAGATGATCCGCTCCGGCCGCAATATCGTGGTGCCGCTCTACGGTGTGGATGTGTTGGGGTTGAGTGTGCAGGGAGTGGGCTGGGTGATGAGCATCAGTTCGGCCATCGACGCCCTGATGTTCTTCCCAGCCGGCTATATTATGGACCGTTTTGGCCGCAAGTACGCCTATGTCTCTTGTTTTCTCATCCAGAGCATCGGTATGGCGCTGATCCCGCTGACCTGGAATTTTGGCAGCCTGGTCTTTGCCACGTCGCTTATCGGTTTTGGCAACGGTCTTGGCTCCGGCACGATGATGACACTGGGCGCAGATCTGGCGCCGCGCGAGGCGATGGGTGAATTTTTAGGCGTCTGGCGGCTGATCGGCGACGGCGGCGCGCTGGGTGGCCCGCTGCTGGTAGGCGCGGTCGCCGATGCACTGGCGTTGGGCCCGGCCATCTTTGCCATCGCCGGCGTGGGGATGCTCTCGGCCGCTATCCTCGGCTTTTTTGTGCCGGAGACGTTGAAGCACCGGCCTGCTCCCGCGCCAGTGCGGACGTGAACTGCTGACAACGGATTTGGAGGGCGGATTGCGCAATGAGAATCCGCTCAATCCGCTCCCAAAATCCGCTAACAGCCCACCAGACTAAGAGAAACTATGTCATCGATCTGGCGTTTGATCCAACTCCTGGACGGCGCACGTCGCCGCCAGATGGCTCTATCGATCCTGTTTGGCCTCCTCTTTGCCGCCACAACGCTCATCCCGCCGCTGCTGATCCGCCGGCTGATCCTGTGGCTGACCGAGGGCGAACTGGCTGGCTCGCTCTTCGCCGTTGCCCTGCTCCTGTTGGGGGTCTATCTTTTGCGGGGAATCTGTCGCTACTACTATGGGCAGTTCTCGCACCGCGCCGCCTACGGAGTACTACACGAATTACTGGTCCGTGTCTATGAGCACCTCCAACGGCTTTCGCACCGCTTCTACAATGACCAGCGCACCGGCTCGCTCATTGCCCGCTCGATCAACGACATCGAGGCCGTCGAAGACTTTGTCGCTCACGGTATCCCCGACCTGGTGTTGGCAGTGATGGTCCCGGCAGCGATGATCGCCGTCCTGCTGACGATTGACCCGCCGCTCACCTTGATCGTGGTTGCGCCGCTGCCGCTGGCGGGTTTTTTGATCTACCGCTTTACAGGCGACATCCGGCGCATGTGGCGGCGGGTGCGCAGCGGTGTGGCCGAACTGGTGGCGCAGGTGCAGGACAATTTCTCCGGTATGACCGAGATCAAGTCGTTTGGCCGCGAACGCCAACAAAGCGCCCTCGTCGCCGGTCGCAGCGCCGAGTTTCGCGACGCCTCCATCGCCGCCAACAACATTTCGTTGCTGCCCGCCGGCATCGTCGAGGTGACGGGCGGCCTGGGCATCTTGTTGGCAGTCTGGGTCGGGGGCGGTTTTGCGTTGGAAGGGCGGCTGAGCGTGGCCGATCTCTTTGTCTTTATCGCCTATTTGGGCCACATCTACCAACCTTTTCTCAAGCTGGCCGATATGGGCGACATCCTGCACAAGGCCGCTAGTAGCACCGAACGGGTCTTTGCCCTGCTGGATGTAGAGCCAGACATCGTCAGCCCACCCAACGCCGTGACGCCGGCAGCGCCCCGCTGGACGTTGGAGTTGCGCAACGTGACCTTTGGCTACCAGGCAGATACACCCGTGCTCCACAACATCAGCTTCCGGGTAGCGGAGGGGCAGATGGTGGCGCTGGTTGGGGCGACAGGCGCCGGGAAGACCACAGTCCACCGGCTGCTGGCCCGCTTTTACGACCCGCAAGAGGGGGCTGTCTTCGTGGCCGGGTGCGACGTACGTACGCTCGACCTGGCGTGGCTGCGCGACCATATCGCCGCGGTGTTGCAGGATGTCTTTCTCTTTCATGGCACGGTACGCCAGAACATCCTCTTTGGGCGCCCTACGGCCAGCGAGGCAGAGATGGTCACCGCCGCGCGCGCCGCCAATGCGGACGAGTTTATCGACCGGCTTCCCCAGGGATACGACACGGTGATCGGCGAGCGTGGGGTGCGTCTTTCGGGCGGGCAGAAACAGCGTCTTGCCATCGCCCGCGCTTTGCTCAAGGATGCGCCGATCCTCGTGTTGGACGAAGCCACTTCTGCCGTGGATGTCGAGACTGAGGCGCTGATCCAACAGGCGTTTACGCGTCTCACCCGGCGCCGCACCACGCTGGTCATCGCCCACCGCCTCTCCACCATCCGCCACGCCGATACGATCATCGTGCTCGACCAGGGTGGCATTGTCGAACAGGGGACGCACGAGGCGCTGCTGGCGCGCAACGGCCACTATGCCCGTCTGGTCCGCGCTCAACAGCGCACCGACCAATGGGAGCTCGGCCAGGAGCCGTTCACAGGCCCGCCAGTTACTACACCTGCGGGCCCTCTTGTCCGAACTGCCGCCAATCTGTATCCCAATGAGTGAACAAAACGATACCTGCGATACTGGTCAGATTGCGTCTTCTTTGCAATGATGTCGGTGTGAAATCATCACCCGGCGTGCTGGAACAGCGGGTCTGCTGGCAGAGGCGCCGGGAGAAAGGATTGCAGATGACGCTTCCATCAGACCGGCAGATGGCTGCCATCCGGCAGGCGCTGAACCAAGACCCTACCCTGCCCGACCAGTTGCCAGCCCAGGAAGGAGAGATCGTCCGGCGGGCGCTGGCCGGGGAAGATATCCACCGGATCGCCCAACAGTTGAGCCTGCCCGAGGCGGCGATCTGGGAGGTGCTGGGCAATGCAGCCCGGCTGGCAAGCGGGCAGGGAATAGAGCGGGTGGAGACCGCAGGTCTTGGCAGCGATACAGATCCCGGTGTTACCGGCGGTTATGGCGATACAGCGTTTGGCAGTTTGGGCAACGAGCCGCCTTTTCCCACCCCCGAAGAGCCGAGCCTGGGTGAGTCTGATCAGGGTGCCAAATCGTAACTGGTAGTCCGCACCCTTGAGTCCAAATCTGAGCCAGGCAACGTGAGGTCCACGGATAATCAAATACGGCAGAGGTACTATGAACACAGAGCGACAGCAGCTAGGCTCAACCGAGGATTCACGGGGCCGGTTGCGCGCACGCCTGGTTTGCGCCCCCACCATCGAAGATGAACAGGTCGCGCCCTTTGGCATCCAGCAGTTGAGCCTCGATGCTGAACGAGATGCGTTGCTCTTGGTGCCGAGGACCTATCAGGCAAACCGTCCGGCCCCTCTGGCGGTGATGCTGCATGGCGCTGGTGGCAATGCGCAGCACGGGATCAACTTGCTGCGCGACCACGCCGAAGAGGCAGGGGTGCTGCTGCTGGCCCCTGCTTCTTTTTACAATACCTGGGATCTCTTTGTGGATGATTACGGGCCGGATGTCACCACCATCGACAAGGCGCTGGAGCAGGTCTTTCGCTTTTTTGCTGTAGACCCGGCCCGCATTGCCATTGGCGGTTTTTCGGACGGGGCATCCTATGCGCTCTCGCTTGGTTTGACCAATGGCGACCTCTTCACCCATATCATTGCCTTTTCACCAGGCCTGTTTGCCCCCGCCGCCCGCTGGGGGAGGCCACGTGTTTTTGTCAGCCACGGGACAAACGACGAGGTGCTGCCTATCGACCGCTGTAGCCGCTGGATCGTCCCGCGCGTCGAGCAGGCTGGGTGCGAGGTCCACTATCACGAATTTGGCGGTTCGCACACGGTACCATCGACTGTTGCAAGCCAGGCGGTCTCCTGGCTACTTGGCAGAGCACATTGACGATTGTCAATTGTCAATGAAATACGGTGTTACTCGGTCAACCGCCACGTCACCTGGATGTTCACCCCAACCATCTGAGTGCCGGGCTGAACCGGCACGGCAGCGGCAACATCAAAGGCGGCAACCCGTTCGATAGTCGGGAAGGGCAGGGTGGCAGCCTCGTTGATCATGAGCACCTCACCTAGCTCTGCATCGGCAAGCCCAGCCAGTTGCTCGGCCTTTTGGCGTGCATCCTCCCAGGCAGCGTCGCGCGCCTGCGCCAGCGCCTGGAGCGGGTCGCTCACTTCAAAACGGATGCTTTCGACCCGGTTGGCGCCGGCCTGTACGGCTGTATCGAGTATGGACCCCAAATCCTCAACTTCGCGTACACGAACCTCAACCAGGTTGGTGGCGATGTAGCTGGTGGGTGTCATGGCCTGGGTCATTTCCGGAGAGGGGAAAGGCTGATCGGGTGGCGGTACAGGACGGATCGGCTGCAACTGGACCGTCTGGGTTTGGATGTCGTCTTCGGCTACACCGGCTTCTGTCAGCGCGTCGATGACAGCCTGCATCTGCTCATTGTTTTGGGCCAACACATTCCCCGCCTCGGCTGCCTCGGTCTGAACACCAACCACCACAACGCCCACATCGGGCTGTACATTGATCTGCCCACTGCCCGACACGGTGACCGAGCGCGCCTGGGGTTCTGGTCCTATTGGCGGCTGTTGAGCGAAGAGCGGCTGCTCAATCTGACTCGGCCAGGCAAAGGCCATCAAGACAAGCATCAGGCCTAGACTCACTGCCACTCGAACAGACAAATGTTTCATTGTTTTCTCTCCTTATTCTCCGTAGCTAGAAAAACACAAAAGGTCAAGCATTGCTCTCTGCGCTATCTGCAAGCAGGGTCAGCGCCCGGCGGACCAGGCTTTGCGCCAGTGGCAGCTTGTATGCGTTGTGGCGCAACGGCTCTGCACCGGCGAGAGCAGCTTCGGCGGCTTGTACGATCCGCTCGGCGTCGAGTTGGGAGCCAACAAGCCGTTGTTCAGCGGCGGGCACACGCCAGGGAATGGGCGCCACGCCGCCGAGGATGATGCGAGCATCGCTGATGCGACCGCCGTCAAGGTGGAGCACCGTGGCTACGCTCACGAGGGCAAAAGCCCAGACTTTGCGGTCCATCGCCTTGAGAAAGTGACCCTTATTACCCAAGGCCGTAGCCGGGATTCGCACGGAGTGGATCAGTTCGTCGAAGGCTAGCACCGTTTCACGGCGTCGATGATCCTCTGGCAGAGCAAACAAATCCGCCAGTGGAACTGTCCGTTCGCCCTGAGCGCCTACGAAGTGAACCTCAGCATCCAACGCCAGCAGCGCCGGCGCCAGGTCAGAGGGGTGGACGGCGTAACAGGGCCCGCCGCCAAAGAGCGCATGGAGTTGGTTTTCGCCATCGTAGGCATGGCATTCGTCACCCCCCTTGAGCCAACAGTGGAAGAGTGGGCTGCGATAGTACCAGCAGCGCGGGCGCTGGAGCAGGTTGCCGCCCAGCGTCGCCATGTTGCGCAGTTGGGGAGTCGCCGCCACTGCCGCCGCCTGGGCCAGAGGGGGACAACGTTCTTGTATCAGCGGGCTTTGTTCGATCTCGGCCAGCGTCGTCAGCGCCCCCAGGGTGATGCCGTCAGGGGTCTCTGTGATTCCGGCTGGCAATTGATCGACCCGCTTGAGATCGAGCAACTGGCGCGGCGCTACTATATCGGCCTTCATCAACGTCAGCAGGTCGGTGCCTCCGGCCAGCGGATAGACGCTGTCATCCCCATCTTGATCCAACAGTTGGATCACCTCTTGGATGGCGGTGGCGCGAGTATACTCAAATGGTTGCATATCACTCACCTCCTGCGCGCTGGGTTGCGGCCTGTGCTGTCAGCGCCTCGACCAGCCGCCGCCGGTTCAATGGTGCATGGCGGATGCGCACACCAGTGGCATCGTAGATGGCGTTGGCAATGGCGGGTGCGGTCGGCACCAGCGGCGGTTCGCCGATTCCTTTGGCGCCGGTGGGGTTGGCCGCCAGATCTGGCACATCGAGCGGTGTGTTGATCATAGTCGGGATATCTGCCGCAGTAGGCACCTTATATTCCTCCAGATTGGGGTTGAGGACGATGCCGCGGCCTTCATCCACGATTCGTTCTTCGGTGAGCGCAAAGCCCAACCCCTGGGTGATGCCGCCGATCACCTGGCTCTCCACCATGATGGGGTTGATGACCCGGCCACAGTCGTGGGAGGCAACCACACGCACCACAGTCACTTCGCCGGTTTCGATATCCACCGCCACTTCAACACACTGGGCGCCAAAGGTGCGCACCGATTTGTCTTTGGGGTTTGGGCCGCGAGCGCCCTGGCCGATGATCATGTGGGGTGCGAGCCGACCCATCACCTCGGCTACAGTCACCTGGTTCTCCGGCTCACCTTCGACCCAGATCACCCCGGCGCGCACGCGGAGCCGGTCGGGCTCCTCTTCGAGCACTTTGGCGGCTGCCTCGAACAACTGGCGTCTGGCATCGGCGGCGGCGGCCTGGATGGCCGGGCCGACAGTAGCTTGGGTGGCGCTGCCGGCGCTGGTGGGGGCATAGGGTCCCTGCGCCGTATCGCCCAGGTGGAGGCTGATGCAGTCCATCGAGAGGCCCAATTCTTCGGCGGCTACCTGGGCCAACCCGGTGCGCGTGCCGGTGCCGATATCTTGGGCGCCGGTCACCACATCGGCTGTGCCGTCGCTGTTGAGCTTGACCCAGGCATAGCCCGGCGGATGGCCGGCGCCGCCCCAATCGTGCGCCGCCATGCCAATCCCGTAGCGCAGCGGTCCAACCGCTGGAGCGCGATGGTAGGTACGCCAGCCAAAGGTTTCGGCGGCGCGCTCATAGCAAAGACGCAAGCTGTCGGGTGAGCTATAGGGTTTTTCCTTTTTCTGGTCGTGTTCCGCATAATTGCGCAGCCGCAGGCCGATGGGGTCCATGTGAAGCGCGTGGGCCAGCTCATCGAGGGCCGATTCCAGGGCAAAGGCCGCCTCCACATGGCCCGGCGCCCGGAAAGCCACAGCCGGCCCGGCGTTGAGATAGACCCCGATCTGCTCGGTGCGCACATTGGGGCAGCGGTAGAGACGCTCGTAGGCGCCGCTCACATTACTGGCCTCACCGCCCACCATGTAGGCGCCCACCGCAATCCTGATCTGGACATCGATGGCGGTCAAGGCGCCGTCCTGTTTGGCGCCGATGCGCAGGTGTTGGATGGTTGCGCCGCGATTGCCGGCGGCCAGATTCTCCCCTTCTCGGTCGAGCATGAGTTGCACCGGGCGTCCGGCCTGTTTGGAGAGCAGGGCGGCGATGACCGTCTGTTTCCAGGCCACCTGTTTGGCGCCAAAACCGCCCCCCATGTGTTGCTTGATGACGCGTACATGGTCCTCCGGCAGACCCAGCTTCTGCGCCACCTCTTCGCGCACCTCGAAGATACCCTGTGTCGATTCATAGAGGGTCAGCCGGTCACCCTCCCAGACAGCAGTGCAACCGTGGGGTTCCAGCGCGTTGTGGAGGGCGGTTTGTGTCGTATAGACTTCGTCGATGACCATATCGGCTGCCGCAAAACCGGCCTCGATGTCGCCGCGCTCGTAGACTTTTGGTTCGCCGGCGACGTTGCCATTTTTGTGAAGTGACGGCGCACCCGGCGCCAGTGCCGCCTCCATATCCAGTACAAACGGCAGAGGCTCGTATTCCACAGCAATCAGCCGCAGCGCATCTTCGGCGACCTCCTCGGATTCGGCGGCCACTGCGGCCACTTCGTCACCGGCAAAGCGGACCGTCCAGTCGAAAAGTTTGCTCTTCTCTTTGTACCAGTCGATCTCCGGCGCATTGAAAGCGCACAGCACGGCGTGGACGCCAGGCAGCGCCGCCGCCTTGGTCAGGTCGATGTGCAGGATACGGGCGTGTGGATGCGGGCTGCGCAAGATGCGCCCGTAGAGTTGGCCCGGCAGGCGGATGTCATAGGAATAGCGGGCGCGCCCGGTGACTTTTTCCGTACCCTCGAGCCGGGAATAGGGGTGGCCCACCACTGCCAGGTCCGCATCGGCGCTCCAGGCCGGCGGGCTATGGGGCGCTACCAGTTGAAGCTCTTCACTGTCGCTGGCGCCCTCGCGCAAAACTTCAACGTGCTGGAGCGGCATCCGTTACCTCCTCTCGTTCGCCGTTTTGACCAGCCGCCAGCTGTCCTGCACGCAAGATGTTGCGATAGGCGCCGCAGCGGCAGAGGTTGCCGGTAACTGCCCGCAAGATCTGTTCATCTGACGGTTGCGGTGTCTCGTCGAGCAGCCCGCGCAGGCTCATGATTTGACCCGCAGTGCAAAAGCCGCACTGGAAGGCGTCGGCGTCGATAAAAGCCTGTTGCACCGGGTCGAGCGCCGTGCCGTGTGCCAATCCTTCGATGGTTGTGATGGCGCGGCCATCGCAATCAACGGCCAGCAACAGACAGGCGTACATGGCGCGGCCATCGACAAGCACAGTGCATGCGCCACAGTCGCCCATGTCACAAACCTTTTTGGCGCCGGTCAATTGCAGATCGTGGCGCAGCGCGTCGAGGAGCGTCCGCCGCGGTTCGAGCGCCAGGTCGTGGTCAACATCGTTAACAGTAAGGGTGACGAGCAGAGCAGGTGAGGCCATAGGAACACCTTTCGATCAGGAGAATTGAGTTGCCGTCTCAGCCGATCTAAGGGGCTCTCTCGCTATTCTTCTGGAACACTACTTCCAGTAGACAGGGAGGATGTAACCAAAATGTATCTTGAGGCGTGTCTGGTTATAGAGGCAGACATCAAGTAGCAGCGAATCTATCTACCCATCAAGTGTTGGGAACGAACAGGGGAGATGGGGCGTCAGTGTTTCAGGTGAACTGTTGTTGCCAACTGGCGTAGAAGGACGAGTCCAATAAGTATCATGCAGAAAAATTGTTTACGACGGCGCCACACAGGCGCCGTGATCGGTGTTGCAGCCGGATTGCTGGCGCTATTGCTGGCCTTGTTCGACAACCGACCGCCGGCCCACGCTGCCGAGGATGCCGCAACCAGGGTCGCTGCACAGGAATCTGTCGCCATGAGCCAGACCGGGGCTGCGGGTCTCTTGCAGATCAACGGCCATCTGCTCCTCGACCAGCCGGGGGCGCACCTCGGCCCGCCACAGTTTAGCCCCGATGAAAACATGGTGGCCGTAGTTGCCGTCCCCGCCGGAACCGAGACCGATTACCTGGCGCGTGTGCATCTCTTTGAGACGGCCAGCGGTCGCCGTCTCGGTGACTGGCCTGGCCACTCGCCAAGTTGGACGGCCGCCGCTGTGCTTTCGTGGCGCGCCGGCAGCGATCTGCTCGAATATGACATCGATCGCGGGCAGTTGGTGCGCAGCGCCGCCAATGAACCGGTCGAAAATGACCCCGCGCTGGCAGCCGGACTTGACATTGTGGCCGCTACTGTCTACCCGCAAACTATTCGTGTCGTTCATCACGCGAGCAACGGCTGTCGCAATGTGCCCGCCGGCCAGGTGGATGTGATCCCGTTCGAGGAGTATGTGGCACGCGTGGTGCCGGCCGAGGCGCCCGCTTTTTGGGAATTCGATGCGCTGGCCGCCCAGGCCGTCGCCGCCCGTACCTATGCCTGGCGCCAGATCCTGGTTGGGCGGCCCATCTACGATGTCACGGACTGGGCCAACTTTCAGGTCATGTGTGACGCCCGCTATCCCAGTACCGATGTCGCCACCGTCGCCACCGCCGGCGTCTACCTGAGCGAGATAGGAGACGCGCATCAACTACCGATCCTCGCCATGTACAGCGCCGAAAACGGTCACCCGACGCTCACCAATCCGAATGCGAACTATCTACGTGCGGTGCCCGACCTGTTTGGTTTGGGCCGGGAGCGTTTTGGTCACGGCTATGGGATGAGCCAGTGGGGCGCCCAACGCCGCGCCCGCGCCGGGCAGAATTACCGGCAGATCCTGGGCCACTATTACAGCGGGGTGAACCTGCAAAATGCGCAGACGCTCACCGCATCGTTGAGCGCGCTGATCGCACCTACAGCCGGCGATTGGCTCACCACAAACGCCATGCGTTGGCAGGCACTGGCTCCGGCGCTGGCAAACGCTATCTCTGTCGAGCTAACAAGCACAGGCAGTGTGATCTCCCCTACGATCCTTCCAGGCGCCAGGGGCATCTGGCGTTCGCCGCTTCCTTTGACCGATGGTGTGTCGCTTACGGCGCACCTGTGGGTGGACGGCGTGCAAACAGATAAAATCACGTTGACCGTGGATACATCCTCCCCCTTGACACCCATAATCTCCGCCCCGGCTGTCGTCACAGCGTCTCATCTGCCCTTAACGATCACAGCGGCGGCTGGCGAACGGGTTGGCTTTCACGGCGGTTGGGTCTGGCAGGGCGAGACGCTCTTTCACACGGCCAACAGCGGTGCGCTGGCCGTCGATCTGGCCGCGGCTGACGGCCTAGCCTGGCTGGCGCAGAGCGGCGTCCATCAGGCAGGGGTCTGGTACGGGCCGTACACTACGGTTCTGGCGGCTGGCTACAGCTACCGCGCCCTGTTCTGGCTGCGCGCCGGCATCCTGCCCGCCGGCGAAGACGAAGCGGTCCAGCCGGCCACGCCGCTTGCGCGCCTGGATGTGACCGACCGGGGCGGGGAGGTACAACTTGGTCTGCGTGATGTCTGGGCTAGTGATTTTGCCAGCGCCGCCTACCAGCCCGTGGCCGTGGATTTTCACATCTTCGCCGAGCCAGAAGGGCTGGAATTTCGCATCGCCTGGCGCGGGACGGTCGACCTGGCGCTGGACCGGGTCGAAATCTGGACCTTGCCGGATGAACGCTGGCAGGATGGGCAGCCGGTCCTGTGGGCGCTGTCTGCCACTGCGGGTGAACAACGCGCCGCTGTGGCGGCGTTTGACCGCGCTGGCAATGTCAGCCCTGCTACCATCGTCACCACGGTGGTGGATCTGGCGCCGCCAACCGTGACGCTGACCCAGACCGAGGTCACCACCGGTGTGGTTGAATGGTCATGGCTGGCGCAGGATGATGCAACCGGCGTCGCCGCGGTGGAAGTCGAAGTGCGCACGGAAGACGATTGGGCGCCTCATATCAATTCACCTTTTGCCGCTGAGGGAAGTCTGAGCTTTGCCGTGGAGGAAGAGGGGGTCTTGTACGCACGTCTGCGCGCCCGCGATGGTGTAGGTCGTGTGAGTGCATGGCAGGAACGCCCCTTAGTTGCGGGAGCCCATGAACTCTTTTTACCCCTTGTAAAACAAGAGTTAGCAGGATTGGAGGATTGATTCCGTCAGCATCTGCTGCGTACACAGACGCAGTTAAACGCTCCTCAAACCTGCTAATTCTTGTTCTTGTTGAGCTACTCCTGGTTCAACCCGAATGGATTGCGCCGTCTGCGCTGTACAGGGACCAACTTGCGTCCCCAGGCGCGCCAGAGCAGGGGCTGCAACTTCTGCCAGGCATCTACCAGACGGGTGGCGGTTGGAGACGGGGCGCTGCTCACCGCGCTCACTTCAGTGGCGGATTGGGGACTGAAGCGGTAGCGCACGTAGGTCTCTGTGATCTCACTGATAAAAGGTTGACCTTCCGGCAGGGCGCGGCCAAAGGTGCGCGCCTGTTCGTACGGTGTCTGGCTGGCATGAAAGCGCAGCCCAAGCCGTTCGGCCCACCGTTGCAGCCGCTCGTAGAGAATGGGGGGCAGTTCAGGCGTAAAAGCCAGTGGACCAAAGAACTGGGTACGCCGCAGACCAACCACACCCAACACCAACAGAATGGGGGTCAAGAGCGCCCACAGCCACCAGCGCGAAGTGTTCGTTTGTTGGGTCATGCTGGCGCCCGCCATCTGCTCCATCCAGTTGTCCTGCATTTCGTTCATAAAGGGATCGCCGGTCTCCATTGGGCCCGGCGCACTGGGTGTGATGGAGCCGTCAAGCTGGCCGGCAGCGTTTTCGTCAGTTCCCTCTGGCCGATTCAACGGGCTTTCGCCGGCGGTTGGCTCGAACTCGATCCAGCCAAAGTTGGGGAAAAAGACCTCTACCCAGGTGTGGGCGTCGGCATCGGTCACATAATAGTAGCCGGTCTCTTCATCAAAATAGCCTTCGGCATAGCCGCTGGCCGTGCGCGCCGGGATGCCCAGGTAGCGTAACATGACAGCCATAGCCGTTGCATAGTAGTCACAATAGCCGCGTCGCAACTCATACAAGAAGTACTCCACCGGGTCCCGATCCGGCGGCGGTGCGGGGATAGCATCATCATAGGGATAGGTGCGCAGGAAGGTCTCCACCGCCTTGGCTTTGGCGTAGGGGGTCTCTAGCCCTGCCGTAACGCTGATGGCTGTTTGTGCGACGAGCGGCGAAAATTCCTCCGGCAATTGCAGATAGTGGTCGAGGATCGCCTGCGGGTATGCAGTACCGGCGCCTTCGAGTGCCCGTTGCGTCACCTGGGTAAAGTGGCTGACAACGGTGTAGCTGTCACCCGGTTCGAGCGTTTGTTCGGCGCGGGCAAGGGTGACTTCGTACCCTGCCGGCACCGGCTGGCTCAGGTCCATCGGGGCGGCGGTGAGTGCGGCGGCCGGTGAAGGTTCCCCAACCGCCTCGATCGCTACGCTGACCTGGCGGATGTCGGGCGCGGCGACGATGACATTGCCCATGGGCGCCAACAGGGTGAGCGTTTGGGTGACCGGCCTTCGTAATTCCCAACTAGGAACAGGCAGCATCATGCTGGCGCTAAAGCGCTCATCGTCTTCATGCGTGTTGCGCCACTGCCGGCCATCAAAGGTGTCATAGACGACCGCTCGCCAGTAGCGACCGACCGGCGTGTTGACCGTAAAGACCGGCGTATTCTCCACCATACGCTCGCCGCCGAGCGAAAGCGATTTGCCAAAGGTCGTTTCGCTGCTGCGCGGCTGCCGGTTCAACCCGCCGTAGAGTTCGCTCACCTGCTGGTTTGTCTGTTCGTAGAACTGGTTGATCGGGTCCAACACGCTGCGCACAACGCCACTCCGCCCCAGGCCCGGCGCCAGCCAGGCCATACAGAGCACCATCACGCTGTAATAGAAGCCGTTGCGCAAGAAGTCGAGCGCAATATCCTGGTTGAAGTAGACCTGATGCTCGCGCCAGCGCAACTGTTGCTCGGCGAGATTCGTGCGCACCAGGAAGATCAGCGCCAGCAGGGAAAAGACCACCAAGAAACCGACGACCGAACGGGGCGCATAATAGGTGTTGATCAACAGCACAACCCCTGCCGGCACAATCGCGCGCCAGGTGTAGCCATAGCGAAAGATCGCCCAAACGCCCAGATAGGTGAGCCACCAGACCAGAAAAGCGATCTCAAAGATAAAGACATAATTGTCATTGCTTGCCGAGCTGTTGAGCGCTGCATCGACCCAATTGAGCAACTTCCACAACACAAAATAGACTTTGGCCTGTAATTCGGGGATGCCAAAATCGAGAAACGATTCGATTTCTCTGGCCGAGACCAACCCCGCCATGAGATAAAGGATCCACGCCAGACCGGTGAACATGCTGTGCGAGAGGGCGAAGAAGCCATCAAAACGGCTGTACGACATGAAAATGCCCAAAAGCGTGGCGCCGACGGTGACCGGAATCAGCAAGGCCATATTTGGCACATGGCCGGCAGCATCGAGCGATGCCGCCACTGTCAGATAGAGCAGTGTGGCCAGGATGCCGGTAAAGAGCGCGCCGTCTTGAAAGTAGACGTTATCGCGGTAGCGAGGTAGATGGGTCGGGCGGGAAAGGGTTGTGGTTGCCATAGCGATATTGTAATCCAAACAACAAAAAACTACACCTTCAACTGCGGTGCGGTAAGGCAAGCCAGATTCTGTTGACATTTCGATTCAAGCCAGAGGTGCAACGCACTTTTCAAGTGCATCGCACCTGAGTAAATTCGCCAAATGCCAACAGAACCTGGCATCTTGCCTACAACAGCCACCAGAGCGCACCAGCCAACAGAAAGAGCCCGGCAAACGATGCGACGGCCAGGAGCAACAACCGGCCGGCGCTGACAAAATCTGCCGCCAGTTCCAAGGTCTGAAGCGGTGTCTCGGGTGTGGCGAGCCAGGTGCGTGTCACAGGCGGCACACCCATCCCGGCTGAGAGCTGCACAGCCACCAGGCTGTTGCGGGCCAGTGTCCGCCAAGCGGTTGCCGCGGCTCGATAGTTGGCGGCCTTGCTGCGAGCAAGCAATGCTGTTTCCGCCACCACTGTGTCGGCTGCGGCCAGATTGATATTGGGACTTTGTGCCTCGAACTGGTTGGCCTGCTGGTCGAGCGTGGCGGCAATACTGGTCCACTGCTCGTGTGTGCTGCGCAGATCGAGCGGCTGTGAGACGCGAACCTGCTGGCGTAACAATTGTGTCGTCTGTTCCACCTCCGGCGCAAGTTGCGCCAATAACGTGCGAACCAGCGCCCAGTCTGCCCCAGGCGGTGTGACGCGCGCCAGGTTGTTGGCGCCGACATTCGCCGGCAGGGTGAGCGTCAAGCGAATCGCTTCAGCGCTGTCCTCCGGCTCAGAAGAAGCAGAGAGTGGTTGGAGCACCACTGTCACCTGGTTACTCCTATCAGCAGTTTCCCATGTTCGCACCAGCGCGTCGAGCGCCGAATGGGCCTCATCGGTGCGGCCAGGAACCGGCTGCACGGTACAGACCAGAGTAACCTGGCCGGGTGCAATGGTTACTGTTACTTGCCAGGTGGCAAAAAGCGGGCGAGCAGCGGGCGGCGGTTGCAGTTCGGCATCGCTCACCTGGGCACCGGCCAGGCGCATGGCTGCTTCGTTATCGCCTTGTTCCAACAACTCCAAAGCTTGGTGGACGGCGAGCGCACGTTTTGTCTCTGCTAGTGTATTCCCATCTACAGCGTGTGGCGGTAAGGTCGCCAACCGTTCGACCACAGCAAAAGCGGCCGGCCAGTCGCGGCGGTCGCGCGCTTCGTTGAGTTGTAGGGTCAACCCTTCCACCTGCCATTGGAGTAGTTCTGTACGTTGTGGATCGTCGGGTGGCAGGGCGGTCAATGCCTGGTCGGCCTCAGCGGTCATCAGATCCATATAGGTGCGGTCCACTGTCCCATCGACGCCTACCGACCGGGTACGGTAAAGCGTCGCCAGACCGGCATGGAGCGCGGCCAACTCGCCCTGGGTCGCTGCGGCGCTGTCAATGCCGGCGCTGTAGGCGGCCACACCCTGGGCGAAAAACCGGTCGCGCAACGCCTGATCGGCGGCTGCGACAGACAACTGGGAATAGAGTTCACCCAGCCGGAGAAAGCTGGTAACCGGCGCACCAGGCCGCACATCGGCAGTCGCCTGCACCAGTGACTGCCAGGTTGCCGGATGGATAAAGGAAAAGACAAAGGTCTCGGTCGGGAGCGGCGCGTCGTACAGCCAGCGGATACGAGGGGCGGCGGTGGCGCCGGGCGCAAAATTCCACCCCTCCGGTGCAATGCGCAGCCAACCCTCCTCCGGGACGAGATCGCTGCCGCCCAGGCTCACACGCAGGCTGGGCTCACCGAGCCACTGGCGTAATGGCCGCGGGCTGTATGCCAATGTCGTCAGCGGTTCATCGTCAAGCTGCAGGCTGTAGTTTAGTTCGACAGCAATGGTAGAGTCGGCTGGTATCTGCACCTGAACGACCGGGCTGTCATCCTCGGCCTGGGTCACAGCCAGTGGCTGCTGATTGACCATCACCACCAGATTGTCTGGCAGCAGCGGTGCGCCGGCCGCCGGTTCGGCCACCAGCTTGAGTGTCAGGGCGATTCGTTCCGTACTGGTATTTTGTAACCGGTAGAGGGCAGCGACGGCAGCCACGACGGGCCCACCGTCATAGCCAAGGTCGATATCGGCGGTATGGGTGTGGAGGCGGACGCTGGTTGTGGCAGCCGGCACGAGATAAAAATGGTGTACGGTGGCCGCTTTATCTTGCCCGTAGATTGGCTGCGCCAGCACCATCACGGCAAACAGCGCCACGCCCAATTGCCAGATCTGGCCGCGGTTGATAATCCGCCTACGTTGTTTGGCGCCCAAGTCATCTGTCGGGTGCGTAAGCGGTGTGCCTGGTCTAATCTCGGAGGCTCTCGTCGTTGCAGATGTATAGCGCCAAAAAAGTTGCATTTCCGCACTGCTTTTGGTATCGTGACAGCTCACAGGTTGCAAACAGAGACAGATAAAAACAAAACCGATCTTATGGTCAAGCTAATCATGCAATGGGACATCCGAAAAGGCCGCGAGCAAGAATTCTCTGAATTCGTTGTGCGGGAATTTGCGCCCAAATTGATGCAACTTGGCGTCCAGCCCAGCGAAGTCCTGTATACCATGTATGGTGCAGGTCCGCAAATGCTGGCGATTGGCGTGGTCGAAAGCCGGGAAAGGGCCGCCGAGATCCTCCAAGGCAATGGCTGGAAGAAGCTCTATGACAGATTGACGAACTACGTAACGAACTATCACCACAAAGTTGTTCCCGACAACGGGCGAGACTTTCAACTTTAGTCTTTCTACGCCGGGAAGTACCCTGGCCAAACTCATAAACACGCTATTCTTTCACTGTCCGCAGAAAACAACCCCTAGATCGCTCTAGCTGCCAGGTCTGATCGGCCAATTGGCCGATCCTGCTCGCCCGCAATTGTGCTATTTTCATTAGGTTCTGTTGACATTTGCGCGGCGTTGATGGGTGCGACGGGAACTGCAACCGTGCGTTGCACCTGCAAGGTGCGATGCACGTACCCGTGCAACATCCTCGGCCAGAGGTGCAACGCACTTGGAAAGTGCATCGCACCTCTAGGCTAGCTGAAATGTCAACAGAACCCAGCATCTTATAGCCGTTGTTCCTGCTGCCCGACTGAGTTGATTGACCGTATAGAATCGCGTTGCTGATGGGAGCCTATCTATGAGTTCGTATGCCGCCATACATTCAGAACAACCACAACGATGGTGGATTCAATCCGCTCTAATAGCAATTGTCGGGTTCCTGGTCATCAGTGTCTTGTCTATTGCGACACTGACCGCTCAGGCATCGATGCTAAGTTTTGGTGTGGGGCGAGGCATCCTCTTTGTCGACCCTGCTGGTCGCAACCAGGCAGCCCTGTGGCTCAGTGGTTCCGCCACAGCGGTCAATTTTACCCTCTACGAATTAACCCCGGCCACCTTCCTGGAACGGTATCGCGACCAACAGCCCTGGGCGGAGGCGAGTATCGAGGTAGCGGGGCTGCCCGTAGCGGCAACCTGGCAACAGAATTTTGACGCCGCCGAACCCTTCACCAAGCACTCCGTCACCTTTCCGTCCATGCCCAGTGGTATCTATGTCATCGAAGCAAGCCACCCCTCCCTTGGTCTGGCACGTGCGCTCGTGGCCGTCGGCCGCTCGGTGCTCGTGGTCAAACAGGGCAGCAGCGGCCAGTTGCTGGCCTGGGCTTCCTCTCTGCAAACAGGCCGCCCTATCAGTGACATGACCATCACAGTCTACGATGCCCAGGCCCAGGTCATCGCCACTGGGCCGACCGATAACAATGGCGTCGCCCGCATCCAACTGGGGTTTGATCAACCAGCGCTCGTGCTCGGCCAGACAGGCGACGACACTACCATCGCCGGGGTGGACTGGCAGTGGCGCGCCAACGATGGGTACGGCTACTGGCAGGTGGCAGAAGAGCAAGATTACACTATCTATTTGCATACCGAGCGCCCCCTCTATCGACCGGGCGATACGATCTATTATAACGCAATTCTACGCGCCAATCAGAACGCGGGCTATAGTGTACCAGATCCCAGTATACCGATCTCAATCACATTGCGAGACTCTCGTCACAATCTCGTCGCCACTCAGGTAAAATACACCGACGAATTTGGCGCCCTGGCCGGCGAATTTCGGCTGGCAGACGAGCCACCTTTGGGCCAGTATCAGCTCGAGCTGGCCATACAGGGGCAGACCCAGCACCAGCCGCTGCACGTTGAAGACTATCGCAAACCGGAGTACGAGGTTTCGATTGCGCTTCCATCCGCCCATGCCATTGCCGGCGACCCGGTTGTGGTGACGGTGGCGGCCGACTATTTCTTTGGCCAGCCCGTTGCCGACGCCGCGGTGACGCTTCAGATCTATCGTAATCCTTACTATTGGAACTATTGGGACGGTGGGTGGATAGCCGACGCCAGCGCTGTAACGCCCGGCGAGTTGATCACCGAATTGACTGGGGTAACAGACAGCGCAGGCCGGTGGAGCACGACGGTCACGGTCGATACCACAGGGTCAACCGATGCCCAGTATCGTTTCAAGGCGACTGTAACCGACGCGCGCGGCCTGCCCGTCGCGGGCGAGCAAAGTATCCCCGTCTTTTGGAACAGCTACCAACTTGCCGTTGCCACCGAACGCTATGGCTACCGCAACACTGAACCGGTCACCGCGCACGTAGCGGCACGCACCCACAGCAATACGGCCCTGTCTGGCCAGCCGATCACAGTTCGCCTTATACGCGACGAGTGGCCAGCCAATACGACAACCGATGTGATCCCGCCCCAGGAAGTGACGACCGACAGCGCCGGAGAAGCAACAGTTACATTGGGTCTGCTCCCACCGGGGTGGTACCGGCTGATCGCCACAGGGGTGGATGAGCGCGGCCGTACCGTGACGGCGTCGCGCTATCTCTGGATCTATGCTGACGCTGCCGATGACTGGTGGTTTTCCTCCGACAACCGGCTCTCTGTCAGCGCCGACCGCAGCAGCTATGCAGTCGGCGATAGCGCCACCCTCCTCATCCAGTCTCAGGTGCAGGGTGTTGCGCTGCTCACGCTCGAGCGCGCCGGTGTCCATCAGGAGCGGATCATCAACCTGAGCGGGCCCATGACCACGGTCGAGATCCCCATCAGCGCCGATTTTGCGCCCAATGTCTACGCAAAAGTGCATCTTTTCGCACGCACGGAGGCTGGCGCAAGTGATTCCACCGCCGAGGGCAAGTTGCTCACAGCGCAGACCGAACTGGTCGTTCCGGCAATTGACCGGCGGCTCACGGTGTCGATCAGTCCCGATGCGCAACGCTACGGGCCAGCCCAGGCCGCCACTTTGACCGTGCGTGTCACCGACGCCAACGATCAGCCGGTGAGCGCGCGTATCAGCCTGGCGCTGGTCGACGAGGCGCTTTTTGCCCTCCAACCCGATTTGTCGGGCGATCTCTTTGACGCTTTTTACGGCCGCCGGCCGGCATCAGTCTTGACCTACCATAGCCTGGTGCGCGAATCGAGCTACTATTATGGGCCAGTCGTCGACGCACCCGACGATATGGCGGAAGGCCCC
>QEUW01000436.1 GCA_003577005.1 Chloroflexota bacterium
GCAGATCCGCCGCCAGCGCCCAGGTCTTATCCGCGACCGGCTGGAAGCCACAGCCAATCAGATCACAGATTGGCTCAGTAATCTCTACCAACTGGCCCTCCGTCTGGACGCCTATCGCAATGACGATCTGTTGGATCGGGAACGCAGCGCCCTGCCCAAAGAGATCGAACGGCTGAACGCACAACGCAAGGCGGAGCGCAACCCAGCCGTCCAGACGCAGATCGACCAGGTCATCGAAAGCAAGGGCAAACACTGGCAGACCTTGCGCCAGCTCGACGCCCGCATGACCCAGGCGGTGCTCCAACTGGAGCAAAGCCTCACGGCGCTGGCTACCATGTACAGCCAGGTGCAACTGATCGATGCGCAGAGCGTGGACAGCGGGCGCACCGAACGGCTGCAAGCAGACATCCGCGAACAGGTGGCGCGCTTGAATGACCTGGTGGCGAGCATCAATGAAGTGTACGATTATCAAACAAAAGGGATTGAGGATTGAGGGACTTGGGGAGACTAGAGGAGATTGGATGGGCTTCTATCCATACTTTCCTCAATCTCCACCAATCTCCTCAGTCTCTCCAAATCTCTTGGATTTCCAACGATCTGCCAGTTTTCCTACCAAAAAATGCTATGAACTACCGGATATCTATCTTTATCCTGCTCATCTTATCGCTGGTTTTAGGAGCCTGTCGCAACAGCAACGGCAGCCAGACGCCCACGCGCGGGGACGCAATCGTCTATGTAGCTGTCCCATTGAGTGGCTTTCAGGCCAATGGTGGGCAGACGGTGCTGGGCGGCGTACGGCTGGCCGCCGAAGAAATCAACCGCAACGGGGGCTTGCTGGGCTATCGAATTGTCGTCCGCCCGCTCGATGACGAGTCGGACAGCGATGTGGCGGTGGATCAGGTAAGCACCATCGAGCAGGCGCTCAATAGCGGCGAGCGCGTCATTGGCGTCATTGGCCATCTCAATAGCGGGCAGACTGCGGCGGCCATGACCCGTTACCAAACGATGCCGCTGGTGGTAGTAACACCCACTGCCTCAGAAGAGAGTTTGACCTCGCGCGGCTACACGAATTTCTTCCGCGTCAATGCCAACGACAACGTCCAGGCTGCGGTAGATGCGGAGTTTCTGGTGGAGACGCTAGAGGCCAGCCGGGTGGCTGTGATCCACAACGACACCGACTATGGCAAGGGACTGGCCGCCTCGCTGGTGCGCGAACTGGAGGCGCGCGGCGCCACCGCAGCCATTCAGATCGAGGTTGCCGAGGGCCAGAGCCGCTATACGCAGGAGGTTGAACAGGTCAAAGCCGCCAACGCCGATGCCATTTTCTATGCCGGTTATGAGATCGAGGCCCCTTATTTACGCGCCGAATTGGTCGAGGCCGGCGTCACTCTCCCCATGCTCGCCAGCGACGGCGCCTTTCTCGCCGCAACGATCGACGAATCCAATGGAACCGCCGAAGGGATGTATGTCAGCGCCTTCGCACCCAGCCCGCGCAACGTCGCTGACGCCCGCTGGATCGAAGCCTACCAGGCCGTCGAATATCGCAACCCCGACACCTATTCGGTCAACGGCTATGTCGCCATGCAGGTGTTGGCCGCGGGCGCCCGCCGGGCCGATTCGCTCGATGCTGCTGCGATTGCAGAGGCGCTGCGCCAGAATGCGGTAGAAACGCTGCTCAATAGTCTGCGCTATCAGGAAAATGGCGACCTGGCCGAACCGAAGATCTGGATCTATCAGGTGGTCGATGGGGAGTTCCAGCAGGTAAGATAAATGCGGAGGCGCAATCCGTTTCATTGGGCAAAGCCGCAGTCGATTAGACACTCGCAGCCGTGATCAAGTAAGATAACGCCACCGATCAACCGCCCACCGTTGTCAATTCGAAAGGCGAAGGCTATGCCAATGAATACAACCGTTGCCCCCTATGGCACCTGGCGCTCACCGATTGTCGCCGAGATGTTGGCCGCCGCGGCCGTGAGTCTGAGCGCGCTCTCTGTCTCCGACGGGGTTGTCTACTGGATCGAAGGCCGCCCGTTGGAAAAAGGGCGCTCGGTGCTCGTTAGACGCACACCCGACGGCCAGATTAGCGATGTGACCCCCACCGACTTCAACGCTCGTACGATGGTGCATGAGTATGGAGGCGGAGCGTATGTGGTCCACGAGGGTGTCGTCTACTTTTCAAACTTTGCCGACCAACGGCTCTACCGCCAAACACCTGGTGGTGCCCCGAACCCAATCACGCCAGAGCCGCCCAGCCCGCGCGCAGTTCGCTATGCCGATGGTCGTGTTACCGCCGATGGGCGTTTCCTCATCTGTGTGCGCGAACGCCATGAAGAGACGGGGGTGGTCAATGAACTGGCTGCCATTGCCCTCGACGGTTCAGGCGCCGGCCGGACCATTGCCGCAGGGTACGCCTTCTATTCCAACCCGCGCATCAGCCCCGACGGCAAGTCGCTTGCCTGGCTCTGCTGGCAGAATCCGCAAATGCCGTGGGATGGTACCGAACTGTGGATGGCCGACCTTGGAGCCGATGCAGAATTGTCCAACCCCAGGCGTATCGCCGGCGGCCCCACCGAGTCACTCTTCCAGCCCGAGTGGAGCCCGGACGGCACGCTCTATGTGATCTCCGACCGGACAAACTGGTGGAATCTTTATCGGGTTGTGGACAATGCACTCGAGCCGGTGGCTCCAATGGAAGCCGAATTTGGCGAACCGCAGTGGGTCTTTGGCCAGTCGCGCTACACCTTCCTACCCGATGGCCGGGTCGCCTGCCTCTACAGCCAGAATGGGTTGGACTATCTCGGGCTGATCCAGCCCGGCAGCCGCGCGGTCGAGCCAGTTCCCTGCGACTATACGGCGCTGCACTGGCTCCGCAGCGATGGGGAGCGGCTCTGGCTTATCGGCGGCAGCCCCACCAGCGGCCCCGCCGTCTTTGCGCTCGACCCCAAGAGCGGAACAGTCGAGATTATCAAGCGTGGTTTGCACACCGACGTGGACCTGTCCTTCTTTTCCGCCCCCCACCCCATCGAATTTCACACCGAAGAGGAGAAGACGGCGCACGCGCTCTTTTACCCACCAACAAATCCACACTTTTCGGCGCCACCGGATGAACGACCGCCGCTCCTAGTCATCTGCCACGGTGGGCCGACGGGAGCGACATCCGCGCAGTTGTCGCTGAGCGTCCAATACTGGACGAGCCGGGGAATTGGCGTGGTGGATGTCAACTATGGCGGCAGCACCGGCTATGGCCGCGAGTACCGCCAACGGCTCAACGGCAACTGGGGAATTGTGGATGTGATGGACTGCATCAACGCCGCCCGTTATCTCATCGAGCAGGGGCTGGCCGATGCCAAGCGAGTTGCCATTCGCGGGGGCAGCGCTGGCGGCTATACAACGTTGCGGGCGCTCACCTGGCAAGACTTTTTTGCCGCGGGGGCAAACTACTTTGGGCTGGCCGAACTCGAGGCATTTGTGGACGATACACACAAGTTCGAGGCGCGCTACCTCGACACCCTGGTCGGCCCGTACCCGGAGCGCAAGGACCTTTACTACGAGCGTTCGCCCGTCAATTTTGTGGACAAGCTAAACGTACCCGTGATCGTCTTGCAGGGGCTTGAGGATAAGATCGTGCCGCCGTCGCAGTCGGAGATCATCGTCGAGGCGCTCAAGAAAAAAGGGCTGCCGCACGCCTACCTGGCCTTTGAAGGCGAGCAGCACGGCTTCCGCAAGGCGGAAACGATCATCCGCGCTGCCGAGGCCGAACTATACTTTTATGGAAAAGTCTTTGGCTTTGAACCGGCAGACGAGATCGAACCGGTGCCGATCGAGAATCTGCCGTGATGGACGATGGACGATAGACGGTGGGCGATAGCCTCTCGTCTACCGCCCACCGTCTCTTGCTTTCGCCATCTGCACGGCCACGTCGATAGCCGCCAACATGCTCTCCTCACGCGCCTGGCCGGCGCCTGCGATGTCAAACGCTGTACCATGATCCACGGACGTGCGGATGATCGGCAGTCCGATGCTGACGTTGACACCACTGTCGAAAGCCAATAGCTTCATGGGAATGTGTCCCTGGTCGTGGTACATGGCGACGACGATGTCATATTCGCCCTTCACTGCCCGCAGAAAAACCGTGTCAGGCGGCAACGGGCCTGAGACATCGAGGCCCCGTCCGCGAGCCTGTTCGATGGCTGGTACAATTTCCCTTGCCTCCTGGTCGCCAAAGAGACCACCCTCGCTGGCGTGGGGATTGAGGCCGGCGACAGCGATACGCGGGTGCGCCACACCCAACGCCTGGCACGAACGCTGCGCCAGGTCGATCACTTCGGCCACGCGCGCTGTTGTCACGCGACGGATGGCTTCCTCCAGCGAGACATGGGTGCTGACGTGGACGACGCGCAGCTTTGGCCCGGTCAGCAACATGCTGACCTTCTCGGCGCCGGTGCGCTCGGCCAGCAGCTCGGTGTGCCCGGCATAATGGAAGCCGGCCAGGTTCATCGCCTCTTTATTGAGCGGCGCCGTGACGACCGCATCTACCTTCCTTGCCAGCGCCAGGTCGCAAGCGGTCAAGACGTACGCCACCGCTGCCCGACCGGCAGCCGCGCTCACCTGCCCCGGCTGGATTTCGGCGGGGTCAGCATTGCCCAAGTCGAGCAGGGTGATGGTTCCGGGTGTGTAGGAGCCTGTGGCTGGGGTCTGTACGGCCTCATATGCCTGCGCTGCAACACCCAGCCATGACGCCGCCCGCGCCAGAATCCGCCGGTCGCCAATGACCAGTGGGCGGCACTGTTCATAGACCTTGCCGTGCCGGAGTGCCTTGACAACGATTTCTGGTCCAATGCCTGCCGGGTCGCCGAGGGTGATGGCTAAGAGAGGTCGGATGGATGAATTCATCATTGGCAGTGATTTCCATTGTACAGCAGATCACGTATAATCGATACAGCCGATGTGCAGGATGACAGTTTCAGTTTTGTGCGCCGGAGATTCTCGTTATGACAACGGTCCTACTAGACCTTCCACAAGAGCTGTATGAACATGCACTAAGAGCCGCCCAGACGAGCGACCGCCCCGTCGAACAAATTCTTGTTGAATGGATTCAGCCGCCGGTTGGCATACCATCCGACAGACAACAAAACGATGTCGAAGTGCAGCTTGCTGAACTGGAACGTTATACAAGTGATGAGTTGATACGAATTGCAACGGCAAGACCGCCAACAGCCGATTCCCAGCGATTGCAGTTTCTGCTCAGCGAGCAGAAACAACGGTCGTTGTCGGTCGCTGAGCGGCGCGAGGCCGAACAATTGGTTATGCTCGAGGATTTGCTGACGTTACGAAAAGCGAAGGCGCTTTATTTGCTCAAGCAGCGCAACGCCCTCCCCGATGATCTCGTAAAGGCCACACTTGCATAACCAATGGCCCATATTTCTCGTGTGCTGCGCCAACAAGTCGCCGAGCGGGCTTGCTTTCGGTGTGAGTACTGCCAAAGTCCCGAACGCATCACCAGCGGGCCGATGCCTATTGAGCATATCATTCCGACTGCCGCGGGTGGTTCTATTCGTCTTGATAATCTCGCTTATGCCTGCGCCCGCTGTAATTTGCACAAGGCAAAACGAACGCATTTCCTCGATCCTGTTAGCAATCGCAGGGTTGCCCTCTTTAACCCTCGCATCCAGCGATGGTCACGTCATTTTGCCTGGAGCCTTGATGGCGTGCTTATCACCGGTCGCACACGCGCTGGCCGCGCCACGATTATCGCTCTCAACATGAATCATCCAACTGTGGTAATGAGTCGTAGCTTTTGGGTACGTTTAGACGTACATCCACCGGATGTGGCTTGACCTCGTTGCTATAGGATGATTGTAACAAACGCTATGCCAACGCCCACGGCAGGCGCATTACTCCATCCGCCGTGAATTCCAACGGCACTTCCTCCTGGATCGAGAGGCGCGGGTGTTCCTCGACGGCCCGGCGCAGGTTTGGGCTGACGTAGAGGTGATCCAGCGTCAGCGTGTCGCGGATAAAGACCATGCGCGCCGCCGGCTGCGGTTGGGCGCAGCCGCGCAAGGCCACTTCCAACGCCGCCCGGTCGCTGGGCATGGTGATGGGCAGGGCGACGCGGAACATGCCAAAGATGCCCGA
>QEUW01000437.1 GCA_003577005.1 Chloroflexota bacterium
ACCCACTCGTCAGCGTAACCACTAGAACCGGCTCCAGCAAAGGCAAAACGGTGGCCGGACGCAACTACTTCTGACCAGATGGTCGGCGCTGTCTCGACCAACTGAACGTTGTAGGCAAGATGCACCGGTGCAGCAAAATAAGGCACGCCGTAATAGCGGTCGTGGATGCTCACTGCATCCCATGCAAAGGGATAGAATCCATCTCGCTGGGTCAGTTGTGTTGGCGTCAGAGGTTGGGCCAGCCCTAGTTCGATCACCTGCCAGATCTGTTTGGCGTCAAGCAGCAGGAGATCGGGCAAAATCGTGGGAGCTACGCGTTGTGTGCTGCGCAGATAGTTGAGCAGGCTGGCCTGGCCCTCATCCGCCTTTACTACAAGTTCGACCGTCTGGCCAGCGAAACGTAGCGTAAAATCGTCGACCGCCGCGGCAATGATCTGTTCCGCACCAGGCCGGGCTTCCCCAGCCAGTAGGGCTGGCATCCAAACGGTGAGCGGTCGCTGCACGAGATTGGCGCGGGGGATGGCTGTAGCTGCTGGTGTGAGCGCTGGCCCGCTAACCGGCTGGGCCAACGTAACCGGCGTCGCAGTCGCCTCTGCCGGCGCAGGCTGCCGGCACGCTGTAATAACGAAGAGCGCCACGAGCGCGCTCAGGACCCACAGAGATAACCAGCAAGCCGATCGATAGAACCTCATCTGTTTGTATCTGCCTCTTGGGAAAATGTTGTGCCCACAGACACTGCGGTCGATTATGCTCGAAGCTTACTTTTCCACAAGCTGCCAGCTTCCAGAAGGTGGGGAGTATCTGCTTGGGCGTGTACCTAGTATAGCATAGACCTAATAGCCTCGAAAGCGCCCCACTATCCATTTGTCGGCGTTGCCAGGCTATGTTAAAATCTCCACCGTGGCATCTTGGGGAGAACCGTTGTTGTGACCGCACACTGGCCCGTCTACGGTCACGTTGCCGCCGTGACCCAGTTCCAACGCATCTGGCAACCCGCACAAAATGGGCATGGCGCCGGTACGCCCTATCACGCTACGCTCTTGCTTGGCCCTCGGCAAGTGGGCAAGAGTACACTGGCGCAGGTCTTTGCGCAGGCGATTTTATGTACCGACAGAGAACGGCGGCCGTGCGGCGACTGTCGCTCCTGCCGGTTGATGGCGAGGCACAGCCACCCAGATTTTCGTTTGCTCCAGCCGGTGGATAAGAATGGCGCCGTTGACCGGCTCGATGGCACCTTGCGCGCCGACCAGGCGGCCGAACTGATTCACGATGCGGCGTTGCGACCGGTCGAAGGTCGCTATAAAGTGTTCCTGATCCAGGATTTCCACAACGCCCACGATGCTTTTGCCAACAAGTTACTAAAGACGCTGGAGGAGCCGCCTGCCTCTGTCATCCTCTGTTTGACGGCTACTGATCGCAGCCAGGTCTTGCCGACGATTGTGAGCCGCTGCCGCCTCATTGAACTGCGCCCGCTTGCGCCCGAGATCATCGCCGAGGCGCTCGTCAGCAACTGGCAGGCATCGCCTGAGGAGGCCAGGCTCCTGGCCCGCCTGGCGAACGGGCGGCTTGGCTGGGCGGTGGAACAGTTGACAAAGCCCCAGGGTCAACAGGAGCGGATCGCTCAACTTCAGACCCTTTGGCAGCTTATGGCTGCTGACCGGATCGAGCGGTTGGCGCTAGCCGAACAACTGGCCGCCAACCGCAACAGCCAACAGCTCTTTGGCCTGTTGGAAACCTGGGGCACATGGTTGCGCGACCTGTTGTTGGTACGGGCCGGGTGTGGCGTTCACTGCGCCAATATCGATCAGGAGACCCGGCTGGCCCAACAAGCCGGCTCGGTTACAATGGCCGACATCCAGCAAACCCTGGCATTGTTGGGGCGCATCGAAGGATACTTGCATCATACGGTCAATACCCGTCTGGCGCTCGATGTGTTGTTGTTGCGCCTGCCTCGATTGAAGAATGCTCCATAGCAGCGGGGCTGTTGCGCCAATGGATTTGGGTAACGATTGAGATTGCGTTGAGGAGAAGAGACAAGCATGCCCATTGTCGTGGGTTTACAGTTCGAGCCGGTCACCAAGGTCTACCACTTTGACCCCAACGGCTTGCTCGATTTGATGGTCAAAGATTATGTCATCGTCAACACAGCCAAGGGAATCGAAGTAGCCCAGGTTGTGGAACCACCCCATCATATCACCGAACGAGAGGTGGTGGGCGAAATGAAGAGTGTCTTGCGGCGAGCGACGGCGTGGGACATGGTACAGAAGGATCTGTGGGCGCGCAAAGAGCAGGAGGCGCTTGCCCTTTGTCGGGCCAAGGCGCGCGAGCATAACCTGGAGATCAAGATCGTCCGCTGCGACTATAACTTTACTGGTGGACGGTTGCTGGTCTACTTTTCGTCGGAAGCACGTGTCGATTTTCGCGCCCTGGTGCGCGAGCTGGCGCGTATCTTCCACACGCGTATCGAGATGCGGCAGATCGGCGTGCGCGACGAGGCCAAGTTGTTGGATGGGGTGGGCAAGTGTGGTCGCCAGCTCTGTTGCACCAGTTGGCTGCGCGAGTTTACGCCTGTCAGCATTCGTATGGCGAAAAACCAGCAGTTGCCGCTCAATCCGGAGGAGATCAGTGGCGTCTGTGGCCGGCTGCTCTGTTGCCTCTCATACGAAGACACCACATACAAGGAACAGAACAAGAAGATGCCCAAACTGGGCGCTGAGGTCACTACCCCACAGGGTATTGGCCGTGTTCGGCACATCCACCCACTCAAAGAGACGGTTACGGTGATGCTCGAAAACAAGGCGCTGGCCGAATTTGGCGTCGAGGAACTGATTCTGAGCAAGAGCGGTAGCGGGAGCGGGTGTAGCACTTGTGGCGGCTGTACAGTCAAACGCCGCGCCAGCGCCGAGGAAGATAACGCCCGCGTTCGCCAACAAATGGCCGCCCGGAGCACTCAAAAAGACAAAGACCATGATGGTGAGGCGGACGAAGAGCAAACGCCTGCGCCTGATGACTCGACCGGCGCCATCGAACACCGGTCACGCCGGCGCAGGGGGCGCCGGTAAAGGCGCCCCACCATTTCCGGTGGAACCATCAGACACGCAAACAGAATAGAATTAAAAACGGGGAGAGTACAGGCTACTCTCCCCGTTTCGCTGCCCTCGCACGGGGAAACTGTTTAAAAGATCGAGGACATCGTTGGTACGATACATCTCGGACTCACCCAACGCTACCGGTGCGTTGCACCCGAAGAGCGCAATGCACCGGTAGCAGATCCCCTCTTCAAGCAGTTTCTACGGTTGCAACTGCACCTCGGATTTGCCTAGGCAATCTGCTCTGCGATAGGGGCTCGCCTGAAGATGGCAATCCGCACGGCCGTCCGTTCGCTTCCCTCGATGTCTACCTCGGTGAAACTGGGAACGGTCATGAGGTCGATGCCATCATCGCGCAGATAGCCGCGGGCGATGGCGATGGCTTTGATTGCCTGGTTCACGGCGCTGGCGCCGATAGCCTGCATCTCGGCGTACCCCTCCTCGCGCATTACCCCTGCAATGGCGCCGGCCACGGCTGTTGAACGTGATTGTGCAGAGACTTTGATGAGCTCAGCCATGTTGTTGTGCCTCCTTGATAGAACGTAGATCTGTGATGCATGCCGGTCGTACTGGGCAAGCCGTGGTGTAGTTGCTTGCCTACGTAATGTTGTGACGTGATCTACGGTCAAAAGATACGCTAGTTCGCTTGAAAATAGCTTACAGTTTTTTGTTGCTTTTCTGGAGGTTTAGGAATATTTTTTTTCACCTGCCACACCAGCGCATGATGTTATTATAGAGTAGATTTTGGCACTTTGTGCTTACCGGTTGCTTTCACTTTCGTTCAAAACTCGTAATGTTTGGTGAGTGAAGAGATATAGTACACCGCAGTATCGTCTGAGTGGCAACAAGGGGATATAGCCTGAAGAGTATACGTTGTACGACCCGGTCCGTTACGCTCGCAGAAGAAAAACACCCGAAGAGCATCTTTCGCTCTTCGGGTGCAAGAATCGCTGGGGGATGGACGGGCTATTTCGCATATTCCACTGCGCGCGTCTCCCGCACAACAGTAACCCGGATCTGGCCAGGGTATTGCAAATTGTCCTCGATCTTCTTGGCGATCTCTTTGCTCAGGTTGATCGCCGCCATATCGTCCACCTCCTCCGGTCGTACGATTACCCGGATCTCGCGACCGGCCTGGATGGCGAAGGTCTGGCTGACACCAGCGAAGCTGTTGCCGATCTCTTCCAGTTCGGTCACGCGCTTGATGTAGGTCTCCAGGCTTTCGCGGCGGGCGCCCGGCCGGGCCCCGCTGATGGCGTCCGCCGCCGCCACGATGACCGCTTCGATGGATTGAGGTTCGACTTCACCGTGATGGCTGGCGATACAGTTGACGACGGCTTCGTTGACACCAAAGCGCCGGGCAATCTCACCGCCAACAATGGCGTGCGGCCCATCGATCTCGTGGCTCACTGCCTTGCCAATGTCGTGGAGCAGGCCACCGAGCCGGGCGATGCGAACGTTGGCGTGCAACTCGCTGGCGATGACACCGGCAATGTGCGAGGTCTCGATAGCGTGAAAGAGCTGATTTTGCCCGTAGCTGGTGCGAAACTTAAGACGCCCCAGCAGCTTCTGAATCTCGCGGTGCAGACCTTGGGCGCCAGTTTCGATGATGGCCTGTTCACCCGCCTCCATAATCACCCGGTCGATCTCTTGTTGCGCCTTCTCGACCTCCTTTTCGATACGCGCCGGGTGGATGCGGCCATCGGCCACCAGTTTGCTCAGGGTCATGCGCGCCACTTCACGGCGGATGGGGTCAAAGCTGCTGATGATAATGGCTTCAGGGGTATCGTCAACCACCAGGTCTACCCCTAGCGCCTGTTCGATCGCGCGGATATTGCGCCCCTGGCGGCCAATGATCCGTCCTTTCATCTCATCTGACGGCAGATCGACGCTGCTGACAGCATATTCGGCTACATGGTCGCTGGCGACCCGTTCGATAGCCAGCGTGATGATCTCGCGGGCGCGGCGGTCGGCCTCATCGGCAGTCTGCGTTTCTACCTCACGGATGACGCGCGCCATCTCCTGACGTGTGTTCTTCTCTACCTCGGCTAGCAAGGTCTGCCGGGCCTCATCGAGGCTCATCTGAGCGACGCGTTGGAGTTCTTCGGTCCATTCCTCCTCCATTTTATCAAGCTTGGCGGTGCGCTGGTCGAGTTGACTCTGGCGTTGGTTGAGTTTGCGTTCGCGCCCCTCCATCTGTTCCAGACGGCGTTCAGCGCTATCGAGCCGATTTTGCAGCCGCTCTTCAATCCGTTCCAATTCCTTGCGCCGCCGAGCGACTTCGGCTTCCAACTCATTACGTTTCTGAACTTCTTCTTCTTTGATCGCCAAGCGCCGCTCTTTGATCTCACTGTCGGCGGCGGCGAGAATTTGAGCGGCCTTGTCTTGAGCATCCTGCACGAGCTTGCTCTGGCGCTCTTGCTCGGCTTGTTGACCGAGCCGGCGCCCACGCTCGTAGGCCATTTTGCCGGCCACGGCTGCGCTGACGGCGGAAAAGAGCACAATCAGCACAAGGGCCAGCACAGCGTTCATGTCCATATCATGATCCTCTGGCTGTTGGTCAGATAGTGGTGGATAGATAAGAATGCCAAACCACAGTCCTGCCAGGTTGGTAAACAAAAAGCGCTGTAGCGGAATGCCACAGCGCAACGGCCATCGTTTGCTCGATGCTCAACGAGACGAGCGACGATGGAAGTTCTAACCAGGAACGATTCACTTCCTGGCGATTGCATTGGAACTGGCTCACACGGGCGCATAACGCCCTGGCACTCGACAAGGTTAGACGCTCAAGGTAACGGCGCTGGCAGCAGCCAGTTCACCATTGAGCGGTTGGGACACATCGGCTGGCACAAGACCAGTCTGGGCGCGAATCAGAGCGTCGATCTGTTGAGCGATTGCAGGATTGGCGCGGAGAAATTCCTTCGCCGCCTCTCGCCCCTGACCAATGATCTCTTCATTGAAGCGAAAATAGGCGCCCCGCTTTGAGAGGATGTCGTACTCGACGGCCAGATCGAGGATATCGCCGCTGGTGCTGATGCCTTC
>QEUW01000438.1:0-6108 GCA_003577005.1 Chloroflexota bacterium
GGTGCGCTAGGGGTCATCGACAACAGCCGCCAGGCGGTCTACGGCTACGACCAGCGCGCCGAGGTCTTTGGCTCGGCTGGAGCGGTGGAGGCGCTCAATAAGACACCACACAACACGCGCCATAGCACCGCCGCAGGTGTGCAGGAAGCAAAACCGCTCTACTTCTTTTTGGAACGTTACATGGATGCCTATGTGATCGAATTGCAATCCTTTGTCGATGCCGTGGCGCAGGACCAACCGACACCGGTGACTGGCGCCGATGGGCGTGCGGCCACGGTGTTGGGGCTGGCGGCGTGGCGCTCCTACCGTGAGCAGCGGCCTGTCAAAGTGGCCGAGCTATGCTGACGCTGGCCGCCGTGGCCACCCAACCGGAACTTCTCTACTATGATGTGCGTTTGCGCGACGGGACCGCGCTGCTCTACCGCCCCCTGCTGGCTCGTGATGGGCAAGCACTGACCGGTTTCCTGGAATCGCTCTCGCCGCACACGCGCGAGCGCTGGACATTGGATAGCTACGACCGCATCATGGCTGAATCGCTCTGTGCGGACATCGGGCGCTATGACAAACTCCGCCTGGTCGCCGTCGACCCACCCGATTTGGATGAGGATCAGACCGGCGATGTGGTGGCGCTTTTTGAGTTTAGTTTTGGTATTCCGTCTGGTGATTTGTATCGCTACACGAAGTACGGGGTCGAGTTGGATGAGACGCATGACTGTCGCTTTGGCCCCTGTGTGCGCGATGCGGACCAGCGTCGCGGGATTGCCTCTGCCCTCATGGCGCCGACCTTTGCTATCGCCCGTCGCTTTGGCAAATCACGAATGATTCTCTGGGGTGGGGTCTTTGCAAACAACGAGCCGGCGCTGGCTTTTTACCGGAAACAGGGGTTTGGCGAAGTGGGCCGCTTTTCCAACAGCGACGGTAAGGCGTGTGTCGATATGATGCGATTGCTTGCTTGAGCATACACAGGAAGAGGTTCGCATGTGGGCGTGGGAACGCCTCGCTCTATCATGGTGCGGAGAGGGTACACACGATGAGTTCAATCCAGGTAGGCAACGCCCCCTGTTCGTGGGGGACGCTTGAATTTGAGGGGTTGGCGCAACAGCCGATTACCTATATCCAAATGCTCGACGAGTTGGCTGAGACCGATTACACAGGCACAGAACTGGGGGATTGGGGGTTTATGCCTACCGATCCTACTGAGTTAAGCTCCATTCTGACTACACGAAATCTTACGCTCACTGGCGCTTATGTCGGCGTCAGGCTGGAAGACCCCGCCCACCATGATAACGGTGAAGCCACCGTCCTGCGCACTGCACGGTTGCTCGCCGCCGTGGCCGGCCAGACGGGGCAGGCTGTGCGCCCCTTTCTCGTGCTCGCCGGCGACAACGGGAGCGACCCGCTCCGCACTCAACAGGCCGGTCGCATCACACCAGAGATGGGGCTCTCGGTGGAGCAATGGCGTGTTTTTGCCGACGGCGCCAACCGCATCGCCGCCGCGGTGCGCGACCAGACCGGCCTTCGTACGGCCTTTCATCCCCATTGCGCTGGCTGGGTCGAGACGCCAGATGAGATCGCCCGCTTCCTGGACCTGACCGACCCGGCCCTGCTGGGGATCGTCTTTGACACCGGTCACTATGCGTATGGCGCCGGCGGTTGTGCTACCATCGGTACGGCGCTCGAACGCTTTGCCGACCGCATCTGGTATGTCCACTTCAAGGATTGCCACCCAGGCGTGCTGGCGACCGCCCACCAGCACGCCTGGGACTACTTCGAGGCGGTGCGCAACGGGGTCTTCTGCGAGTTGGGGCAAGGTTGCGTAGATTTTCCTGCAGTTCTGGCGTGGCTACACGAAGATAAATATGAAGGCTTTATCACGGTAGAACAGGATGTGCTGCCCGGCATGGGAACGCCAAAGGAGAGCGCCGCCCGCAACCGCACCTATCTGCGCTCGATTGGGTTGGAGGGCAATTCCGCGTGAGGCGCTGGCTGAGAGCGCTGCCCTGGCTAGGGTGGCTGGCGCTGTTGGCCGTGCAAAGCGCCACACCACTCACCGTCCACGGCGCGACCGCCCTGGGCGCCTACGCAACCGTGCGCGTGGCGGAGGTCAACATCCGCACCGGGCCCGGCGCCGGTTTTACCGTCCTCGACACGGTTCAGGAGGGCGAAACAGTGGCCGTGATTGGCCGTCTGCTCGACTGTTCGTGGTTGCAGGTGGTGCGGCCCGGCAAGGGCGAAGGGTGGCTTACCGCATCGCTTGTCATTTTGAGCAGACCCTGTGGCGACCTGCCGTCCGTGGCCGGCCCGACGCCGATTGCCGTCTCGCTGGAACAGGTGACTGCTACCCTCTCTCCACAGCCGGGCGCAGCAACACAAATTCTTCAGCCCACCCCCCAGCCGCTTTCACAGCCACCTTCCCCCCCCAGCGACTGTGGAGGGTTGCCCGGTGAAAATTATGGCGCTGTGACGGTTGCCGGCCCGCCAACGCAGCGGCCAGCTGCAGTCCATCCCGACTTGAACCTGGCCGTTCGCGGCTACGAACCCACCATCGCCCCTGCCACGCTGATCCATATCGATGGCCCGGTCGATGAGCAGGCACCCCAGTTGACCGGCCTCTTTGGCGACCGGCGCCACGCGACGGTGGGCACCACCTATCAGGTTTACGATTGGGATTGGGAATGCGATTGCCACGGCGACCTGATCGACGCATCAGCAGTTACGCTGGTGGGGTTACAGGTGGCGCTGGGGGAGCCGATCTTCACACCCGATTCTCCACGCACAATCGGCAGCGGCTACGAGGCGCTGGTACTCTACGCCGCCGCCGACCGGATCACGATCAAGTTTACGCGGGAAGACAATGTGGTGCGCGGTTATACGCTTCACGTGGAAGGTATCTGCGTTGAACCTGGCTTGCTGGCGCGCTACACAGCGCTCGACCAGGCCGGGCGCGGCGAGTTGCCGGCGTTACGGGGCGGGCAGCCCTTTGGCCGCGCCCAAGGCCAGATGATCCGCATTGCCATCCGCGACAACGGCCAGTTCCTCGACCCGCGCGGGCGCCCCCACTGGTGGCGCTAGCAGCCCACGGCACAAAAAAGCGGGACACGATGGATCGTGTCCCTGCTGGCCAACTCGATTCGCTTCTCGCTATCCTTCCACCGCCCGGAGCGCTTCGATTACGGGCGCTGCTTCTTCTTCCAGCGTGGCATTGACTTCGGCGAAAACGGTGGCTACATCCTCATTCTGCACCGTAATCCGCTCCAGCCCCTTGCCGATGATCTGGTCGCCGTTGGGCACAAAGACGCGGGCGGCGTCCTGCGGTTGGGTGAGGGGAAGCTGCTCTACGGCGGTCTTGAACTGCGGGAACTCAACAAAATAGCTCTGCATGGCCTCGCTTTCCACCGCGCTCTTGCGCACCGGCATGTAGCCGGTGTTCTGCGACCAGAAGGTCGTGCTCTCCGGGTTCGACGCAAAAGCAATGTACTGCATGGCGGCAGGCCGCTTCTCCTCTGGGCACGAGGTGAGGATCGCCAGACCGGCGCCACCGGTGGAGCAGCCAAATTGCTCCTTCTTGGGCAAGAAGGCGGTGCCAAATTCGAATTCGGCATTGGCCTTGATCCCGCCCATGCTGCCGGTAGACATCATGGCCGAGGCAGTGAGGCCGGCGATGAAATCAGCGGCCACATCCTTGCTGGGCACAGCCCACTTGTAGGTGTGGACGGTGTCGTGATAGAACTGGCCGGCGGCCACCGTCTTCTCATCGGTCATGTGCATGGTGAAGTCGGGGTCGCTATACTTGCCGCCAAATTGCCAGGCCACGCCTTGGAAGAGCCAGGCGATGTAGCTGGCGCCGTCGGGGTGGGCAAAGGCTGCGGTCTTGATCGTGTCGCCCTCGTACTCCACCAGCTGATCGGCCCACTCGATGAACTCGTCCCAGGTTTCGGGGCCCCGGTCGGGCAGACCGGCTGCGTCCCACTTCTCCTTGTTGTAGTAGAAGAGTGGCGTGCTGCGGGCGAAGGGGATCCACCAGTTTTGGCCCTGGCGCAACCCTTCGTTGATGAGCGGGTCTTGATAGTCCGTAAGATCGACATCGGCGGCGGCGGCCAGATCGTCAAAGGGGACCAGCACCTGGTTAAGATAGAACTTGAACCACCAGACATCGCTGAGGAGAGAGATGTCGGGCGCGGTGCGCGCCTGGAGGGCGGCCGTCACCTTTTGGGCAGTCTCCTCATAGCTGCCCTGGAACTGGTAGTCGATAAATACATCGCCCTGGCTCTCGTTAAACTGTTCCACCAGCGCGGTTTCGGCCTCGCCATTTTTGCCGGTAAAACTGCTCCAGAGGACGACAGTCACCGGCTCAGCGGCGGGAGCGCTGCCCGCTGCGCCGCTGCTGGCTGCCGGGCTGGCGCCGGGCGGCGCCGGCGCACAGGCTGCCAACGCCAGGACACCAGCGCCAGCGCCAAGACCCTTGAGCAACTGTCGTCGATTCATGCGAACGGTTGTCATGGTTGATTTCCTTTCCAATAAATTTGCGACCAGATATCGTTTGTTCCTCAATAACAAGCAGTGGAACCAGAATGAGCGATTATGCTTTCATCAATTACCCTTTCACGGCGCCGGCTGCGATGCCATCGACAATATAGCGCTGGGCATAAAGAAAGACGACCACAACCGGGATCACGACAAAGAGGGTCCCGGCCATAATGACACCCCAGTCAATCGTCCCTTCCTCTACCCGCAGCCAGTAGATGCCAATGGGCAAGACGCGCATCTGTTTGGTGTTGGTGACAATCAGCGGCCAGAGGAAATCGTTCCACTTGGCGACGACGCTGAGCAGGCCAAAGGAGACGATGGCAGGCTGCGCCAGCGGCAACACCACCGACCAAAGCGTGCGCAGATGGCCGGCGCCGTCCACTTTTGCGGCATCGAGAATGTCCAGCGGAAGTGTGCGGTAGTACTGCCGCAAAAGAAAGGTGCCGTAGGCCACCGATGCGCCGGGTACAATGATCCCTTGATAGGTGTTGATCCAGCCGAGGCGGGCAATCGTCAGATAGTTTGGCAGGATCGTCACCTGGCCAGGCACCATTAACGTGGCGAGCAGGATGAGAAAGACCCACTCCTTCTTGGGAAAGCGGAGAAAGACAAAGGCATAGGCCGAGGTGACGGCAAAGAGGATTTCAAAGCCACTGCCAAAGAGCGTGGTGATGATGGTGTTGATGTAGTAACGGCCAAAGGGGGCCGAATTCCATGCCTTGCCAAAGTTAAAGACCGTGGGCTCAGCAGGCAACCAGGTGGGCGGCACCCGGTAGATCTCTGCTGCCGGTTTGAACGCGCCGATGATCATCCAGTAAACAGGCAAGCCAATGAGCAAAATGCAAAAAGCCATGCCCAGATAGCCTGCAACCTGTGCCCACCAGTAGTTCGATTGGCCGGCCCACCGGCTGGCGGCCTGGGTGCCAGCCGGCGCACGGGGAAGTTGGGTTTCGGTTAGGTCAATCTGCGCCATGATGATTGAAGACTGAGGTGATTGAGGAGACACGGGGTTCGAGAAAATCCTCCCATCTCCTCCAATCATGAGTAATGAACGGAACGCTCGGTGTAACGCATCTGCACCAGTGTGATCGCCAGCATCATGCCAAACAACGCCACGGCGGCGACACCGGCGCGGCCGGCGTTGAAGCCCACAAAGCCCTCTTCGTAGAGGTAATAGACGAGTGTCGTCGTGGCGTTGACCGGGCCGCCGTTGGTCATCACTTTGATGACGTCAAAGGTCTGAAAACCGGCCAGGATCGTAGTCAGCACCAGGAAAAAGACCACCGGCGAGAGGCCGGGGAGCGTCACATGGCGGAAGCGCGACCAGGTAGAGGCGCCATCTACCAGCGCTGCCTCATAGAGCTCCCGCGGGATGGCCTGGAGCCCTGCCAGGTAAATGACCACGGCGTACCCCACATTCTTCCAGACATAGACGATGATCACAGCAGGCATGGCCCAGCGTGTGTCCAGCAGCCAGTTGGGCGAGGTCAACCCGACCGCGCGGATAAAGACATCGAGCAAGCCATAGCGTGGGTCGAAGATATAGATCCAGACCAGGCCAATGGCCGCGCCGCTGAGCAT
>QEUW01000438.1:6118-7163 GCA_003577005.1 Chloroflexota bacterium
CGCACCCCATCGCGCCCGCGCAGCGGTTGGTTGAGCAGCAATGCCATCAGCAGCCCCAAGGTGCAGGTCAACCCCACCGAGGCTAGCGTGAAACCCAACGTGTTCGCCAGGATACGACCAAAATTGGGTGAGGTAAAGAGGTAGCGGTAGTTATCGAGCCCGACCCAGATCTTTACCGGCGCCAGCATGTCCCACCGCACAAAGCTCAGATAGCCATTGTAGGTGAGCGGCCAGTAGGTGAAGACAAAGAAGAGCAACAGATTAGGGCCAACCAACAAAAGAAAGAGTAGCCATTCACGCCGTTCCCCACTGCTAATTCGCCGCGCCGCACCTCGTGAAAGTGAAGATGAGAAATGCACTGTTCAGCACCTTTGGTCGTGCATGGGCGAAGAACATCCGTCGAGTCGCCACAGCATGTACTGGATGATTCAAATGGAGCCAGCTTAACAAGTCAAAAAGAAGCGGTTAATGTTTGGTTAATCGCCGGTAAGCAGCTCGTTAACTTAAAGGTAGAACATGCGCCGGGATGTAAGGGGCCAGCGCACAAAAGGGAAGGAGGATGCCATGCCTACTCCTGGGGTGCTGGCAGGACATCCGGTCTGATTATAACACACTTTTTGAAAAATGGAAGCGTAACTTTTCGACAAAATCGGCGTCATCATTGGCGAGGTCACGGGCTAACGTACCAACGGTCTTGTAGCTTGTCAAAGGTATATCTAATCTACATACAAAGAATTGAGGTGCTAGCATGGATATGTCCAATCTATTATCGGATACGCAAGTAGAGATGCTCCGAAATAACAGCGAAGCCCTTGGCATTAGCGCAAGCGCGATGATTGGCCAGCTACTGGACGACGAATTTGGCGGCTTGCCGATATCCGCAAATGACTCCGCCCAGTCGATTCAACAACATGTGGATATGTTGGAATGGATGATCCAAGGGTCGTCGGAGTAAAGATAGACGCTCCTGGATTGCCCCGCAGGGGGCGGGGCAATCCAGAACTTTGCGATGTGCCTCTGGAACCCGCATTCCGCGCCCAGCGGG
>QEUW01000030.1 GCA_003577005.1 Chloroflexota bacterium
CTCGCAGGGGTCCTCTTGTTGTTGGTAGGGTTAAGTATTTTGGCCTCCGAACGCCACGAGTAGGCCAGCGTCTAGGAACCAAATTGACGCCCATTGACTTCTTCGATAAGATAGTTGCAGTTATTTTAAGAGCAGGAGGTCTTATGTTGACAGCCTACATCCAGGCAGCGATGCGTCATGCGCATTATGAGTTGCTTGAAGACAATACTTTCTATGGAGAGATTCCTAGTTTTCAAGGCGTTTTTGCCAATGCAGACACGCTAGAAAGCTGCCGCGAGCAGCTACAGGAAGTGTTAGAGGGATGGATCGTACTGGGGCTACGTCTTGGACATCTGTTGCCTACAGTGGATGGTCATCAGTTGAACCCCGTTCTGGAGCCGGCGTAATGGCGCAACTTGGCCCGATCAAGCGACAGAGGCTGATCCAGAATCTTCGGCAACTCGGATTTGAAGGCCCGTATGCAGGAGGCAATCACCAGTATATGATAAAGGTCGACTGCCACTCCCCAAAGTTGCATGTTACTACTAAAATCAGTATAACTGATGTAGAAATTTTGTTCTACCCTTACAATACCAATAGCATACATAGAAGACACACTTTATGAGCGGTGATATTTAAAAATCATCAAACTATAAAGGGCTCCAGCCGTCTTCCAAACAACCCGATGTTGCCACCGGAAAAGTGTGGGTTGTGGTCAAAGTGTGGAGGGGGCCTCCGGTTCTTGCCGAAGTCTACGATAATCATTGGCGTGCAAACCAGCGTTCTCACAGATTGCTCCAGGCATGTAATCCTCTGGATGACGAAGTTGGTGTTTTTGAAGCCGAAGTCAATGTTCCACAAGTAGAGGTGTAAGCCCAAGTTTGCCGCGCCACTCCTTATCACTTCCATAAACATTGTAGAACAGAGTCAATCGTGATCTCTAATATGCGTAAAAGTACTCGAAGAAAAGCTGGCAGAAATGAACTATTACAACCGTTTTTGAAGTGGGCTGGCGGCAAACGACAGCTGCTGCCGTATCTTCGAGATTATTTCCCAGAGTTTTCCAGCCGCGCTACCTACTTTGAGCCTTTCTTAGGTGCAGGGGCAGTATTGTTTGATCTTCAGCCTCATAAGGCACATGTAAATGATGCCAACACAGAGTTGATCAATTGTTATGAAGTAATCAAATGCAACCCGGAAGCTTTGATTGAAGATATTCGGCGACACGAAAACACCAGTGAGTACTATTACCAACTTCGAGAACTTGATAGGAGCCCTGACTATGAAAAGTTAAGTCCAGTTCAGCGGGCATCCCGAATCATTTTCTTGAACAAGACTTGTTATAATGGCCTGTTTCGGGTTAATAGCCAGGGACACTTTAATGTTCCATACGGAAATTACAAGAACCCAACTATTATTGATGAAATTGTTATTAGGGCAATTAGCAGCTATTTGAACAAGTATGATATTACCCTTACAAATCTGGACTTTGCTGAAGCCGTAAAGACGGCAAAGCGTGGAGATGTTGTTTATTTCGATCCACCTTACGATCCCATATCAGACACATCTTCATTCACAGGGTACAACCTCGATAAATTTGGTCGAGATGAACAGCGTAGACTTAAATCTGTCTTCGATGAACTTACCGCGAGGGGATGCAAGGTGCTATTAAGCAATTCATCCACCGAGTTTATTGAGGCTTTGTACGTAGACTACCAGGTCTTCAGAATCAGGGCAAGTAGGAATATCAATTCGGTCGCCACCGGCCGGGGGCAAATTGACGAGTTTCTGATCTTAAATTATGACCCAGATATCAAAAAATGACGCGGCCTGGACCGAATTGTTTGAGCGTCATGATATTCTCAACAAGATTCAGCGGTCCGAATATTTTCGGATATCCTCATCTCAAATTAACGCGCTGCGCGAGGCGAGGCTAATGGCAAAATTTGACCACAGTGTCAATCTGCCAAATATCTTTCGAGCGCACAATCTTACAATTTTGCCTGATTCCAGAGGCGCTTACCTTATTGGCCATTTTGATGCGTACCAAACAATACGTGCAGATTTTCCAGTGAATCCCATTGAAATCTCGTTTCCACCAGTTATAGAATCGATAGATTATACGAATCTCTACTCGGAAGCCTCGGCACTGCTGTGCGCCTATAATTGCGGCATAATTGATGACGTTGTCGGCGAGCCGGTAAATCTTACGGTTCTAGGAAGGATGTCAACATCCCGGTTCGCGTACCGTATTCGCAATACACAGGTGGATAGTTGGTATAACATCAATGTTGAAAATGCTCAATGTGAAATAGATGGAGGATTTGAGGGAAGTACAAAGTTCGCAATCGTTGAAGCGAAAACCTATATTGCAGATGACTTCTTGATTCGCCAGCTCTACTATCCCTATCGACTGTGGCAGAGCAAAATCAAAAAATGGATTTTACCGATTTTTATGTCGTATTCGAATGATGTATTCAATTTTCTGATATATGAATTCAAAGATGTAGAGAACTACAATTCACTAGAACTGATTGAACAACGCTCTTACAAAATAGCCTCTGAAAGCATCGAACTTGAGGATATATTCGAGGTATTTCAGCAAGTTCAAATTCTTCCCGAACCCATTGGGGTGCCTTTTCCACAGGCCGATAATTTTCGTCGAGTAATTGATCTACTTGGACTGTTATATCACAGCGATCTGACAGCACAGAGCATAACTCTTGAATATCAATTTGATCAAAGGCAAACCCAATACTATACCCGCTCAGCAATGTACTTGGGTCTGGTAAATAGACTTACTGATACATCTCCAGTTTATACGCTCTCTGAGCTTGGCAAATCAATTCTACAGATGCCAGCGAAACAGAAGTATTTAGCAATCGTCCGACAGATTCTTCAGCATGAAGTGTTTTACAAGGTAACAGAATTGTATTTTAAGAATAGTGTTCGCCCATCAAGAGAAGCAGTGGTTACAATTATGCAAAACGCCAGTCTGAACATTAGTGGGACAACAACCATCCCAAGAAGGGCGCAAACTGTTCTGGCGTGGGTGGATTGGATATTAAGTTTGCCTCGTGCCATCAACCACTAAGTCATATTTTCAATCAGTACAAAACAGGACGGGGCTAGTCATATCCGGTAACCGTGTACGAAGTCCGGTAGCAGTACGTTCCCAAACGTCAATCTCATGAGCAGACAAATATCAGATACAGTCGCCGTAGGCACACTGCCACCGCCCATCGATCAATTGCCGGCTGATTACCGGCGCAACATCGAGCAAGCTGTCAAGCTGCTCAAAGAGGGCGGCTGCACAGAAGTCTATCTCTTCGGCTCGCTGGCTGCCGGGGCCCCTAGTGCACAATCTGACATTGATCTGGCCGTGCGCGGCTGCTCACCGCAGCAATTTTTTGCGTTATTGGGGCGCCTGCTTATGGACCTGGAGCACCCGGTTGACCTGGTTGATCTGGATTCAGATGATCCACTTGCTCACTTCCTGATTGAGAAAGACAGGCTAAGACGCATTGCATAACGAGCTACTTGAATTGATCGATTTCGAGATACAACAGATCGACCGGCTATTGGGCTTCCATGCCGAGTTACTGCAACGCGCACGGTCACGTGTACCGCTTAGTTCGACTGAAATCACCGCCCTCGGCTCGGTTGTTCACTCGTTTTACAATGGCTTGGAAAGCATTTTACTCACGATCGCCAAGCAGTTCGACCAGCGTGTACCAGGCGGCAGACAATCGCATCGTGACCTCCTGAACCAGATGCAGCAAGCTACAGCCACACGCCAACCTATTCTAACTGCTAACACGGTCGAAGCACTTTCTCAATTTCTTGGTTTTCGTCACTTTTTTCGACATTCATACTCATTCTATATTAGCTGGGAGCGACTCGAACCCTTGGTGCTGTCCATGCCGATGGTATGGCAGCAAGCCAAGGCAGAGCTGAACGTATTCAGGTCCACGTTGAACAATTCAAGAGGATCGTGACCATGCTGTCTACCACCATCCACCCCAACACCACCATCGGCGCGGTGGCGCTCATCGTCACCGACCTGGAACGCTCGCTGCACTACTACCAGCACAATCTCGGCCTCCAGCTCTACCGGCGGGAGAACGGTACGGCCGTCCTCGGCGCCGGCGGGCGGGATCTGCTGATCCTCGATGAGCAGCCTGGGGCGCAGCCGGTGCAACGCGGGCACACCGGGCTCTATCACTTTGCCCTGCTTGTGCCCTCGCGCAAAGAATTGGCGCGCACGCTTCGCCGCCTCATCGACACGCGCACTCCTCTAGGCGGCGCCAGCGACCATGCCGTGAGCGAGGCGCTCTATCTGAGCGACCCCGATGGCCACGGCATCGAGATCTACCGCGACCGCCCGCGCGAGGAGTGGCAGTTCCCCAACGGCGCCCTCAAGATGACGGTCGATCCCTTTGATTTTGAGGGTGTTTTACAGGAACTGGGCCCGCGCAAGGCGCCGTGGACAGGCATCGCGGCAGACACAGTCATGGGCCATATTCACCTGCATGTGGCCCACATCCCGGCGGCCGAGCAATTTTACTGTGATGTATTGGGCTTTGACCTGATGGTGCGCTATGGTAACAGCGCCAGCTTTATCTCGGCCGGCGGCTATCACCATCATATGGGTCTAAACACGTGGGCTGGGGTCGGCGCTCCACCCCCACCGGAAGACAGCGCACGCCTCAACTGGTTCGAAATTCGTCTGCCCAGCGCAGAGGCGTTACAACAGGTGGTCGAACGGGTACGGACTGCCGGTCTGCCCAGCGAGCAAATTGGCACGGGCTGGCTCGCGCGCGACCCGGCCCAGAACACGATCCATCTGGTCTCATAACCAGACGGCTTTACAGATCTCTTGAGCGGCCAACAAAAAAGCAGCCCGCTGTATCAAGTATCCGGCCACAGACCATGAACCCCCATCTGTCTACGTGTACACATAAAAATCCGCGTGAATCCGCCCAATCCGCGATCTATCGTAGGTAAATTGGGAATTGCTGATGGCGAGACCGAAATACTTTACAAATCGGCTGCTCTATGGTATACTGTGGTTGTCGTTAGAGGGGTCTAGCTGTGGACTCGTCTAGCCGATAAAAGTGTATTCCTGTTGATAGTTTTTGTTTGGGGATGTACGGTTTCGACGGGGCAGGCTGTTCTTTGACTGCAGGTCGTAGAGCGTCGACTACGTAAAAAAGGCGCAAACCCTATAAATGCCAACACTGGCAAACTCTTCAACTTCGGCTTTGCCCAGACTGCTCCGGCTGCTCTGGCTGCCTAAGAGAAGAACCTGATCTTCTAGCGAAGATCACGGCCCGCCGCGGTGGTGCTCCCAGGCCCGGCGTTCGCTGACATAAACTGGTGAGATGCGGCGACGGGACGCCGATAGCGTCGCCTAAGGCAATCGGCTAGCCGGGCAGTGGAATCCTGTTACACGGAGTCCGCCCGGTGAATGACCAAAGGTGTAACTAAACCTGTAGATGTCTCTGAACGAATGTTTCGGACGCGGGTTCGATTCCCGCCATCTCCACCATAGGCGGCTCGCCCAAACTGGCGAGCCGCTTTTTTTGTTCTATTGTTCTATAGTGTGTGTACTCAAAAAATCCGCTGTTATGGGCGGCGATCCTATCTACTCCGTCGCCACCCATAACAGCGGATTCATGTTCTGATGTATGGAGAGCGCAGCGTATTTCACCATGCTTGCGCTATGCAGCACTATGTTCAACGCCGACGCAGCATGATCGGTTGTGGTCTGAGCGTCAAAGAGCTTACCGACTTCGGATTTGTAGACGGCCCCTCTCTACGCACCCGATCGGCGCGGCCTGCCACGACACAGGCCCCGTAAACCACGAGTGCTGCCAAGATCGATAAGCCGCAATACGCAACGATTGCCAAAGTAAGTATGCTCATTCTTGTGTCCTCTACCCGATCCTACTAACGATAGCGTCATAATTTACACTGTTTGAACGTAGCATACCATAAAGCTGGACACAAAACATCGGACGTTCGACTTATCGGTGTAGAGCAAATGTTGTATCTAGCAGCACTCCTTTTGGCTAGGATCGATTACCTGTCACACGTACTACAAGCGTGAGAATCGTCTGTAGGCTCAGCTTGCTCGGCCAGCAACTTGGCACACCCAGGTTCACTCCTCAAGGTCGCGCAGAATATCATTCAGTTCGCGCGCCCAGACATCATCTAGCGGCATAAACGACATCTCTTCATACTCTTCCGTCAGGCGATCAAGGTACTCATCGAGGCGAAGTTGCGGCATCTTACGTTTCAGTTCATCAAATTTCTCTTCCATCGAGGTCACGAGATCATCGCTTTGCCGCGCCAGTTCGGACAGGTCAAGGCCGAGCTCCCACATAAAGTTAAAGCGGCGCAGGATTTCGTACCAGGCCCGGTAATCCTGTTCGATACGAAGTCCCTGCATAGGAGCATTAGACTGCGAAAAGTCATAGGCCGGCACAAAGCCGTAGAAGGTGAAATACTCCATCTCCTCGTGTTCCGCCCGGTCGGCCAAATAGGAACCAATCGAAACGCCACCTTCATAATTAGAGAAACGAACGGCGTACTTTTCTAGTTCCGCTTTCATCCGGCGCAGACTATAGACACAGGAGACAGTGCGATCCTTGTCGTGGGGGACCGAGCCAAAAACGCCGCCCAAGACACCCACGCGTTTTACGCCGAGTTGCTTGGCCGCCTGAAAGAACGCGGCGGCGTAGGCATCGATGTTGAGATGAGGTTCTTCGCCAAGAAAAACCACCAATCCTTTGCCATTGACTTGGGCATAGAAGAATTCATTGCGCCGCTGCCGGATCTCTATACGGTAGCCATCTTCGAGTTTGATCTCCGGCCGCAAAAAGTGGTGGGCGCCGGGCACCTGAAAGAGATAAAAGCCATCGGCGGCAATTTCACCGATCTTCCGAGCGTTGGTGACCTGTATCAAATATTGCGGCAGACCCGATGATATCGCACCGGCATCCGCCCATTGGTGCCAGCCGGCGATCATATAGGTCTCGCTGGCCGGTGGCTGTTCCCACAAATTGAGCACATCAGACATGGCTTGTTTCTCCCTGAGTATGGCTGCCGGACCGCTCTCGCAGGCCATTCAGCGTTGGTGCCTGGCGGGGCCTGCTTTCAGCGATTTGGATGCGCTGGCCGGCACAAAGAGAATGGTATAGCGGTGAATTTGCTGTTATTGTACAGCAATCCCCCCGCAGCCGGCAATGTTGTGCGTCCTATAGATCGAGCCAGAGGATACGCTGGCAGGACCAGGCGCCGTCTTGTCCAACAATGCGTTTGCTTAACCGGCAGTCGAAGGCGAGTAGGTTACTTACGGGTTCTGGTATATAATAGGCCATGAATCCTGGCGGATTGGCGCTCAGGCTATCGCTTGAAGAGAGGCCAGGGTGAGATTAGCTAGCGGCTATGATCTGGCTCATTGACATTCACCAGAAAAGGATTACAACCTGCAATGTCTGTTCCTCATGACTACGTTGAGCGTGTCTATGCCGGCGTACTCGGCAAATTGATCGGGGTCTATCTTGGGCGCCCATTTGAGAATTGGTCCTATGAGGACATCTCTCGAACCCTGGGTGAGGTAAACTATTATGTTCACGAGCATTTTGATGTGCCGCTGATCGTCACGGACGATGACATCTCGGGCACCTTTACTTTTTTGCGCGCCCTGCCCGACTATGACAACCGGCGCGACCTGACCCCAGTCCAGATCGGCCAGACCTGGCTCAACTACATCATCGAACGCCGCACGATTCTCTGGTGGGGCGGGATGGGGAATTCCACCGAGCACACAGCCTACCTCCGCTTGAAACGGGGGGTCGAAGCGCCCCATAGCGGTTCGATCGCCCTAAACGGGAAGGTGGTTGCCGAGCAGATCGGGGCCCAGATCTTTATTGATGGTTGGGGCATGGTTGCGCCGGGTGACCCGGAACTGGCCGCCGACCTGGCGCGCCGAGCCGCCAGTGTCAGCCACGACGGTGAGGCTATCTACGGCGCGCAAGTTGTGGCTGCTATGGTTGCGTACGCCTTTGTCGAGCGCGACCTCAACCGGTTGCTCGATACGGCGACTGGTCTGATCCCCAAAGATTCGCTCATCTATGCGTTGATCAACGATGTCCGCGCCTGGCACACCGCTGAGCCCGATTGGCGCAAGACACGAGAACGGATTGCGGGCAAGTATGGCTATGACCGCTATGGTGGGAACTGTCACATCATCCCCAACCATGCCCTGATCATCCTTGCCTTGCTCTACGGCGACGACCACTTCCAAAAGTCACTGATGATCGTCAACACTTCCGGTTGGGATACCGACTGCAACTCTGGCAATGTGGGCTGTCTGCTCGGGGTCAAGAACGGGCTGGCCGGCATCGACCATGATGGGCCGGACTGGCGTACACCCGTGGCCGACCGTCTCTACCTCGCCACTGCGGATGGAGGGCGCGCGATAACTGATGCCCTGACCGAAGCGTATCATATTGCCAATATCGGCCGGGCGCTCAACGGCCAACCCTCTTTGACGCCAAAAGAAGGGGCGCGCTTTCACTTCGAGGCGCCCGGTGCGGTGCAAGGCTTTCAAGCAGAGGCGAGCGCCGAGGTGACGGGCGTCGTGACAGTATCGAATGTGGCCGGGCACAGCCACAAAGGCGCCCGTTCGCTGGCGCTTCGCTATCAGGGGGTAGCGTCCGGCGTCCGGGCGCGCGTTGCTACGCCCACCTTTATTCCGTCCCGCGCCATCGCCGACTACTTCCGCCGGCGAGGCTATGCGCTGTACGCCTCGCCCACGCTTTACCCTGGGCAGATTGTGACCGCCGCGATCACGGCCGACCAGCAAAACGGCGAGACAGTGCTTTGCAATCTCTACGCTCAGGTCTACGGGGCCGACGACCAACCATTGATCCGGCGCAGCCCGGCGGTGCAATTGGCGCCGGGTGCAAGACACACCTTTACATGGCGCATGGAAGAGACCGGCGGCGACCCAATTGTGGCCATCGGGGTAGAACTCAGCCATGAGCAGCGAGCAGATGGGGTGGTCTACCTCGACTACCTGACCTGGAGCGGTGAACCGCATGTGGTCTTCCGCCGGCCGCAGCACAATGGCGAGATGTGGCGCTTTGCCTGGGTCGATGCAGTGGATCAATACACCCCGCGCTGGCCCGAGGCTTACCGGTTATCGCAAAATGAGGGTCGCGGCCTGCTCATCCAGGGAACACGCGAGTGGCGTGACTACGCAGCCAGTGCGACCATCACTCCGCACCTGGTCAAAACAACCGGGATCGCCGTTCGGGTGCAAGGGTTAAGGCGTTTCTATGCGCTGCTGCTCTGTGACGACCACTATGTGCGTCTGGTCAAGGCGCTGGACGGCGATCACGTACTCGCCGAGGCGCCGTTCGACTGGCAATTAGGGCAGGGTTATGATCTGTCCCTTGCGGTAGCTGGGTCCACGCTCACGGCCCAGATTGACGGCAAGACTATCCTCCAAGTCGAAGACCATACACGCCCCTTGTTGAGCGGCGCCGTTGCGCTGGTGTGCGAGGAGGGACGGGCGGCAACCGACGCTGTGATCGTGCGCCCGCTGAATTCTAGCTAAAGCATTACCTGTATAACTGGCCAGCTATCCCTAACGGTCATCTGAGAAACACAAGGGCGGCCTCCGGTTCACCGGAGGCCGCCCTTGTATAAGACGTTTTACCTGGGCGATGCTCGCCCGCGGCAGTGAAGCTATTCCCCTGGCTGTTCGCTAGGGGGAGGCTCGCTAGCGTCGCTAGGTTGGGTCGGAACTGGCTCTTCGGTCGGAACTGGCTCTTCGGTCGGGACCGGTTCCTCGGTCGGCGGTTCTGTACTATCGTTGCTCGCCGCCCCTACACCGTTTTCCCCTGGCGTTTCTTGCGGCGCCTCCGGGGGAACCACAACCTCTATCGTGAGGGTGAATTCTGCCTGGGCGCCGCGTGAATCGGTCGCTCGGAGTTTGATCTCGTGGCTTTCTGGAGGGCCCTGGGGCCGAACGATTTCCAGCACGATGGCGCTAGTGTCGCCGTTGCGAGGTTGCTCTACCACCCAGGCAGGTTTGTTCTCTACCAAAATAGTAACATCGTCACCATCTGGGTCGTGCGCTGTGGCGGTGTAGGACAACGTACCATTTACGGGGACGACAATTCTTCCTTCGCCGCTAATGACCGGTGGGCTGTTCGGCGGCAGCGGTGTATCGGTCGGCGTCGGCGGCAGCGGTGTATTGGTCGGCGTGTCGGTCGGCAGCGGCGTATTGGTCGGCGTATCGGTGGGCGTCGGCGTGAATGTTGGTGTCGGCGGCACCGGCGTATCGGTGGGCGTCGGCGTGAATGTCGGCGTAAAGGTCGGTGTCGGCGTGAATGTTGGTGTCGGCGGCACCGGCGTATCGGTGGGCGTCAGCGTAAAGGTCGGTGTCGGCGTGAACGTCGGTGTGAACGTCGGCGTATCAGTGGGCGTCGGTGTGAACGTCGGTGTGAACGTCGGTGTGGGCGTAAACGTCGGTGTAAAGGTCGGCGTGTTGGTTGGCGTCCGCGTCGGTACCGGCGTGGGCGCAATCGGTGTGCCTACAATGGGTCCGATAGTAGGCGTGCTTTGGTGTCCAGGCGTCGGTGTCGCGGTCGGCAAGCTGTCCACCACCTGAACTTTAGGCGTTGGCGTGCGTGTCGGCACGCGCGTAGGCGTACGGCTAGGCGTGGCTGTACGGGTGGCTGTCGACGGGCGGCGGGGCGGTGTGCGCGAGGGTGTCACACTGGGCCTGGGCGTCGCGGTCGGTGCAAGAATCGGCGTGGTGCCGGTCTGACCCGAGCCCCCATTCTGTTGGCTGCTGACCCTCGTCGGCACAGGCGTGACTGTCGGTAAGAGCACCGGCCCTTCCCCCGATGTGGATGCGGTGGGTGTCCGCTGGCTCTGGCCATTTGTGGTTGGCGCGGTGGAAGTCGGACGGCTCGTCGAGATCGCCGGCTGACCGGCTGTGACGCCAGTGGCTTCATCCATGTTTGTGGGCGAAGGCGTCAGGGTGGGCAACGGAACCGTGGGCGCACCGCTACCCCCCTCACCAGGAGCGCTGTCTTCAAGTGGTTCAAACGGTGTAACAATCTCGCTAACGGCCGTGGGCTGGCCCTCTGTGCTGGGGTCGGATACGCCAGGCGCATCGGTTGGTGGCTGAATGGTGTCGGTCGGCAGCTCTGTGGCAGCGCCGGGCTGCTCCACCTCATCTGTAGGTGTCTCTGGCGCCACTCCAATTTCGGAAGGTGTTCTCTGTTCTGCGGTTGGATCGTCGCCTGGAATCACCTCGATGACTGACCTGCCCGTAGTAGACTGACTGTTCAGGTCGCCAAACAGAGCATTGAGAAAGTCAGGGCCATAGAAGACCAGCACGAAGATAACCGCAGCAGTCGCCAGAGTAAAGGTCAGTGACGGCGCTAATGTGAGGCGGTTGCGCAGTTGCGCCAGCAAACCACTCCAAAGCCCAGGCGCCTTTGACGCATCACCACTGGTGGCGCGCTTCACCGTCCGCACCGGTGACCGGAGCGGTTTGGCATGTGCGATCGGTGTCTCTTCAGCAAGCTCGCCAGCCTTCATTGCACGGACAGCCATCATCACCCGTTCCCGTACCCGACGATCGACATCGGGCGGGATGGGTTCGTGTGGCAGCCGCTTTTGAAAGAGGTCGAATAGCTCTTGCTCGTTATGATCCTCGGCCATATTCGGTTAAGCCTCTACACTGTTAAAGGCGACTTCAAACTGACGGCGCACACGACTGAGCAACGATTCAGTAGCCTTGTAGGAGCGACCAATGACTTCTGCGATTTCATCTACACTCAGCCCAACATAATAACGTAATAAAAGCGCCTGTTGCGATTGTTCGGGCAATTCGGCCAGCGCCTCGTAGACTTCAACCCGCGTGTGGGCCGATTCGTTGGTTGCGATCCACTCAGTCAGTTCGTGCGTCACACGTAGCCGGCGCCAATAGTCGGCTACTTTCCGATAAGCGATCGAATAGATAAAGGTTGCCAAAGTCACCTTGCCATCAAATGTGCGAATGGCCGCGACCAAAGCCAATAGCGTTTCACCCAGCACCTCTTCCGCTTCTGAGGCGTCGCGTAAGCTGTATTTCAGGTAACTGAAGAGCCGTGGGTTCCACTCGTTGAAAAACTGCGTCCAGGCGAGCTCATCGCCTTCCTGCAACCGGCGGAGGAAGGCAAGCTCCTGCTCCAATTTTTGTTCGTGTGCAGCCTCGTCGCCTTTCGGCGGACGGACCTGTTTGGGCCGACGCATCATGCTTGAACGCAGTCAAGTTCCAGGGTTTTGTGGTTGCCAGGCAAATCCAACTTGGTGAGACGGTAGTTTTATAGCAGATTTACTCTTTGCGAGCAAATGCCGTCACCAACAACGTGTACGCCCTCAGTTTACCTTGGGTTTACCTTAATTTTCTTCCCCCACAGCAACAAGCCGTGCGGCTGTTTGCCAGCATGGCTGACGTAAGTTCGATTTGACAAATCAACTCCCAGCGAACGGCCAGGCGCTCCCTGCATAGTGTTTATCGCTTAACTTACTCAATTCCTTCGCGCAATATGCAAAGATGACAGAAAAACGTAAAGTACAAATGGCGGCTAGCGCAACTACACTGTGCAGTCGAATTCGGCAACGCGCAAGTACCGGCGCGTAAAGGTAGTGGTGCTGTGGAGCCAAACTTTACAGTGTTATGAATAAGCCCTACGATCTTGTTAATCGGCAAGTAAAGTGGAAATCCTTCGCAAGAGGAACAAAGTGGCATCAGCAGGCGCGATGGAAGGAGTCAGGGGGCAGATCTGGCGCTGGTGCGGCTGTGCCACCAGATGAGGGGCAGACGCCGCAGCTTATTCCAAGTGGTTGTATAGGCGCGGCGGCTAAAGACATCGTAGCCGTGTGCCTCGATATCGTCCAGGATCGCGGCATAAAGATAAGCGGCCGCGGTAATGGCAAAGCGACCATCCGGGTCGAGCAAGTGGATACCAGGTAGGGCTTCCTGGTACAGACGACGGTTGCGGGCGACCTGATAGCGCATAAACGCTTGCCATCCGGAGGGTGGCTCTCCTGTGGTGCTGGCTGCCGCAATATCGGCTTCACAAAGCCCAAAGTGGTTTAAGTCTGCCTGGGGCAGGTAGAGCCGGCCGGCCTGCCAGTCTTCGGCAACGTCGCGCAAGATATTTGTCACTTGCAGCGCCACGCCCAGCTTGATTGCGTAGGGCAACGCTTCCTGCCCGGTAAAACCGATGATGTGCATACTCATCAGGCCGACGGTGGAGGCCACGCCGTAACAATAGGCAGCCAACTGCTCAAAAGTCTCATAACGGACGGTGACCAGGTCGCGCGCAACGCCGTCGATCAACTGCTCTGCGTAGCGCAGCGGAACATTGAATCGCAAACGCGTGTCGGTCCAGGCGAGTACGACAGGGTCACTGATTGAGGGGATGGCCGAGAGCACCTGAAGTCGCCAGGCGGCCAATCGTTCTGCCCGCCGGTGAGAGCGGCGGTCAACGATATCATCAGTCGTGCGGCAGAACGCGTAAAGAGCCCGTACTGCACGTCGCTTGGCCGGTGGCAACAGCGCCGAAGCAAAGTGAAACGAACGGCTTTGTTCAGCGGTGATGGCTTCACAGTGGCGATAAGCCTCATCCAGGAGCGCCCGATCTACCTGCGGCATTTTGCTACCGACTGTCGAGGTGCGTGCCTCGGCGGCGAGCGATAACAATGCGTGTTCCCAGCCGTGCGTTTGTGCTTGCATAATCCTATGCCCCACTTAACGACGGGCGACCTGATGTGCTGAAGCGTTAGCAGCGCCCGGCTGACTGCTGATACGAGCGGCTTTGGTTTGCTGTATTCCGGTAAGTGTCCGGTCTGAAAACCCCCGTGCTGCCTGTGTAACAGCCTGTCCACTTTGAGACCGTAGGCTAGGTAACAGGCGTTACGAAGTTAACATGGCATACTGCTTTTGTCAAGGTATAATTTATACATTTATCGACTATATCCTGACAAATCATCGATAATATGTAGTAAAATATTCTACGAAGGCTTGACGAATCCTGGCGTTTGTGGTATGCTCGGGCGGTAACTCTGGCCTGTTAAGCGTCAGACGCCGATGAGATGCAAAACTTGCTGTAAAGGATGATCATGAATGCTTCGCCGGATGCTCCGGTTTACAATTTGAAAGCGGTCGTGCGCGAGACGGGTCTGAAGCCCGACACGATTCGGGCCTGGGAACGGCGCTACGGGTTGCCAGAGCCGCAGCGCGCCGAAAGCGGGCACCGTCTTTATTCACACAACGATATAGCCATGCTCAAATGGCTGGTGGCGCGCCAGAATGAGGGAATGAGTATCAGCCGGGCGGTGGTGTTGTGGCGCCGGCTGGCAGAGACAAACGCCGATCCGTCTACCCTGAATCCATCGTTTGCTGTCAATGTATCCCCTATCCCAAGCGCGCCAGCGCCCACTGCCGACCATCTGGGCGAGTTGCGGGATGCCTGGCTCAATGCCTGTCTGAACTTTGATGAACAGGCGGCCGAACGGGTCGTCGCCCAGGCCTTTGCGCTTTTTCCGGTCGAGATTGTTTGTAGCGAGTTGCTCCAACAAGGGCTGGCTGCTGTGGGACAAGGGTGGTTTGAAGGCAAGATCACAGTGCAGCAGGAGCATTTTGCCTCTGCCCTGGCCACGCGCCGGCTTGAAGCCATTCTTGCCGCTACACCAGCTCCTACCCGCCCCGGGCGCATCGTAGTGGGCTGCCCGCCGGATGAGACCCATGTGTTTGCGCCTATGCTGTTGACGCTGCTGTTGCGTCGGCGGGGGTGGGAAGTGCTCTTCCTCGGCGCCGATGTCCCGTTGGAGGATCTCATTGCTACCACGCACACGGCTCGCCCCCAACTTGTGATTTTGGCGGCGCAGCAGTTGCTCACCGCGGCAACACTACACGAGATGGGCCGGCTACTCCTTCAAGAACGTGTCCCGCTGGCATTTGGTGGGAGAATCTTTGTCGAGCTGCCTGAACTACGCCAGCGCATACCGGGTCATTACTTGGGCGACCAGCTCGGCGGCGCCTCCCAGATAGTAGAGAACATCATGGCCCTGCCGCGGACTCAGCCAGCGCCACAACCCGTCTCAGTTGAATACCAGGAAGTGTTGCATCGCTTCAAGGCTCAATACCCACAGATCGAGGCCGCCGTCTGGCAACAGTTGGCTGCTTCCGGTCTGGAACCGGAGCAAGTGGAACAAGCAAATCATCATTTGGGACACAATCTTGCCGCGGCGCTTGCCCTCGGTAGTCTGGACTACCTCCGTCCGCAGCTAGAGTGGATGAAGGAGTTAGTAGGGACCCATGATCTGTTGCCCAGCGAGTTGTTCGCTACGTATGTGGTGGCCTATACAGATACTGTCAGCCAACAGCTTGACGGCCGCGGCGACCTGATCGTCTCGTGGCTGCGGCGAGCGGGTTACGGAGCTAAGGATGGCGGGGCCTCCCGGTCGGATCCAGCCGGCGCTCCGCCTATCACGACGGAGCCGCGCCGGTAGGCCGCGGCCACAACGAGAAAGGAACGGGAGGAATGCGGGTAATCATCACCGGCGGGAGCGGTCTGATCGGCAGGCCGCTCTGCGCAGCACTACTCAAAGAAGGCCACGATGTTGTTGTTCTCAGTCGCAACCCTAGTCGGGTTAAGGCAATGCCCGCCGGTGTCCAGTTGTTGGCCTGGAATGGCAAGACGGCCAACGGTTGGGGGGATACTGTGAATGGGGCCGGCGCCGTCATCAATCTGGCCGGTGAAGGGCTTGCCGACGGGCGTTGGACAGACGAACGCAAAGCGCGAATCCTCAATAGCCGGATCAACGCCGGCAAGGCGGTGCTCCAGGCCATTGAGCAGGCGCCAAACAAACCAGCCGTCTTGATCCAGTCTTCGGCCGTGGGCTATTATGGCCCACGGCAAGATGAGATCATCACCGAAGCGAGCGGGCCGGGCAGTGACTTCCTGGCGCGGCTCTGTTTTGACTGGGAAGCGTCTACCGCACCGGCCGAGAAGCTGGGGTTGCGCCGGCCTGTGATCCGCACTGGAATTGTCCTGAGCAAGGAGGGAGGCGCTTTTCCCAAGTTGGTCTTGCCCTTCCGCCTCTTTGCCGGTGGCCCGATTGGGAGTGGCAAACAGTGGTATCCGTGGATTCACATCGAAGATGAAGTGCGCGCCATCCTCTTTCTCCTGGCGCATGAGTCCGCCACCGGCCCCTTCAACCTGACCGCGCCCAATCCGCTGACCAACAGAGCGCTGGCGAAGACGATCGGCAAGGTGATGGGGCGCCCGGCCCTCCTTCCTGCGCCGGGTTTTGCTATGAAAGCCCTCTTTGGCGAGATGTCTACCGTCCTGTTGGATGGGCAGTGCGCCATTCCCCAACGTTTGCTGGAGTTTGGCTTTACCTTCAATTATCCGACGGCCGAAGAGGCGCTGCGCAACCTGCTCAGGTAACTGGGACCAATGGATAAGACGTTAAAGTATCGCCACGAGTACACAATATCCGCCCCTGTTTCGGCTGTGGCGGATTTTCACAGCCGGCCAACGAGCATGGCTGCAATCACCCCCCCGCCCATTCTTGTGCAGGTTCACCGGGCGCCGGCGCGACTTGGCGAAGGCGATGAGATGGAGTTTACGCTCTGGCTCGGCCCGTTGCCCTTGCGCTGGCTGGCGCGCATCGAGCAGGTGACGCCGGTCAGCTTTGTCGATCGCCTGGTGCGTGGCCCCTTTGCCTGCTGGCTCCACCACCACACCTTCATTCCAAAGAAGGATGGCACAACTCACGTCGTTGACATGGTAAAAGTGCAATTCAGCCATAATCTGTTCTGGAAGCTCATCGGTGTAGCCATGTGGAGTGGAATGCCGCTGCTCTTTGCCTACCGAAGCTGGCGCACGCGTCGGTTGCTCAAAGACGCCCGCACTACAGCTCGCTGATCGCTCCATCGGGCTGGCCGACAAACAGTCAGCCGCTGTAAAAATAGGTGTAATGTCGCATAAGGTTGTCGTCATTGGGGCTGGCATCGGTAGGTTAACCACTGCCGCGCTGTTGGCTCGTCAGGGGCTGGATGTTATAGTCCTGGATCAGTAAATCATTGAACCCAGGCTCCGGTTGAGCAAAGGGTAGGCCGGCAGATTTCAAAAAGCGAACGGGCTGCGATACAATAGAGCCCAATTTGTATACCACTTGTGGGCAGCGTCAGAATCCTACAAATCAAACAAAATCTATAACCAAAATCTGCAACCGGGTGAACGATGACAATGATCAGACAGGGGAGCCCCGTTGGGAAGGTGGGCATTGTCGGCACTGGATTTGTTGGTTCGACGGCGGCGTACGCCATGGTGTTACGCGGCGTCGGCCGCGAGATCGTGTTGGTAGACCTCAACCATGCACGCGCCGAAGCGGAGGCCGATGACATCCGCCATGCCGTTCCCTTTGCCTATCCGGTCAATGTCCACGCTGGGGAGTACGCTGACCTGGCCGGTTGCCGTGCCGTCGTGGTTGCCGCGGGGGTCAACCAGCGACCGGGGGAGACACGTCTGCAGTTGCTGGAACGCAACGCAGCCGTCTTTCGCCAGGTGGTGCCTTCGATTCTGGCCCACGCACCCGACGCCCTGCTCCTGGTAGCCACCAACCCGGTCGATGTGATGACCCACTACACAGCGCAACTGGCTGGGGAAGAGGGTATTCCATCCAGCCGGGTGCTTGGTTCGGGCACCACATTGGATACGGCCCGTTTTCGCACCTTGTTGAGCCGCCATCTGGGGGTCGATGCGCAACATATTCACGCCTATGTCATTGGCGAGCACGGTGATTCGGAGGTACTCGCCTGGTCGCAAGTTGCGGTAGGTGGCATGCCGCTTGATGATTTCTGCCGGCAGCAACAGCTTGTGCTGGATGACGAAGCCCGCCAGCAGATCGACCAGAGGGTCCGCCGGGCGGCATACACGATTATCGCGGGCAAAGGGGCGACCTATTACGGGGTTGGCGCTGCACTAGCTCGCATCGTCGATGTGATTCTTCGCAACCAACGGTCGATCCTCACGGTCTGTACACCGGTGCCTCGCGTATTGGGTGTGAATGATATAACGATCTCGCTTCCCAACCTGCTCAGCGGTGACGGGGTCGTCAGCACCTTTTTGCAACCGCTCCGGGCAGATGAGGAACAAGCGCTGCTTGCCAGTGTAAAAGTGGTGAAGGAAGCGATCGACTGTATTTGCTATTAGCGCCAGCCTCCGGCCTGTTGATGATTGGGTGCGGCGTTTTCTCCTGGCTGGTTTAGATGTGCTGTAAGATTGCGACTGAGAGGCGTAACAGGATCAATTTGCACAGCGCATATTCGCTTAAAAATCAGCAAAAACTACGATTTTGTTCTCCCAAATTTCCTGGTAAAATAGTCTAATAAGTAGACATCTGTTCTGCTTATGGTTCATACCACGGTTGTGGCGCTGCCAGGCCGGATTGCGTCTGAGCAAGAGATACAATCAACCTGGCGCCGTCGAAACTGGTTGTAACGGTACGTGTCTAGGAGGTATTTGTGGACGAGCAATCGGGAGTTTATAAGTTTGCCAGTATCGGCGAACTGGCCGAGACGACGACGCAGATGCTGTCGCTGGGGCTTCAGTACAAGACCAGGCTCAGCGGCCGGGCGCCGGTATCCCGGCAGAGTGGTCTGGAGCGGATGGAGCAAATCGTCCTACAACAGGCCCGCGACTATCTTTCTGAGGTACGTGAGGGGTTTGTCCTGAGCGTCCGCACCACTCGGGTGGAAAGCGAGGCCGAACTACACTTTCTGCTCGAACGGGTCCTGCTCGACTGGAAGGCACTGAGCCAAGAGCTAGGGCTGGCATCCGAGGGACCTGAGCAGGAGCAGACGGATGATGCGCCGCGCAGACTAGAGCGAGTCCGCCAGCAGTTGTTGGCTTATAGCATGGCCGCGGTGGCGCTGGGTTATTTGCCCCACTTGCCGGCTGAGCAAATTACCTTTCCCTACAGCTACAGCAATCCGCCCACCTATTCAGATATCCTCTCGCCCGACAGCGCCGGCGAGATGCTCTGGCGCATCGAGGAGTTAGAGCAGATGCTCTGGCAGTTGATGGCTGGCGACCTGCAAGGATTGGTCGAACGGCGTTACGGGGCACTACGCCGGACCTATGGCTTTTTTGAGACCAGTGCCCTGCTAGCCAATCGCGAGGCTGAACGCTTCGGCGTCAAGAAACGCCAAAAGCGGCTCGCGCTCCTGTGACAGCTTTTGACGGTGGGGGGATAGCTACGTCCACCACCCACCGTCTATTGTCCCTCATCTACACCCATGCCTGCGCTCGCCGAAATCTACTGGGTACAATTCAAGACACAACTTGCGGTCCAGTTCCAGTACCGGGTCGCCATGTTTATCTGGCTGCTGGGGCGCATCATCGAGCCGGTGATGTATCTGGTGGTATGGGCAACGGTTGCGCGCTCCCAAGGGGGCTCGGTGGGTGATTTTTCGGTAGCCGACCTCGCCGCCTACTATATCGCCTTTATGGTGGTCAACCAATTGACCTTCACCTGGATCATGTGGGAGTACGAGTACTATATCAAAGAGGGAACGCTGGCGGGTCTGTTGCTGCGACCGATCCACCCGATCCACCGGGATATTGCCGACAACCTGGCCTACAAGGTGTTGACGACGGGAGCTATGTTACCAGTCATAGCCTTGCTGGTAGTCGCCTTCCGGCCAGCTTTCAACTTTCAGTGGTGGGCGCTCCTGGCCTTTGTTCCCGCGCTGATCCTGGCCTATCTGTTGCGTTTTCTGTTGGAATGGACGCTGGCGATGGCAGCGTTTTGGACAACGCGCACCAGCGCGCTCAACCAGGCCTATATGACCACCATGTTCTTTCTCGCCGGGCGTCTGGCCCCGCTCGACCTCTTTCCGGCTTTTGTGCAGACGTTGGCGACGGTCTTGCCTTTCCGCTGGATGGTCTATTTCCCCGTGGAGTTGTTGCTGGGGCGTCTGACCGTCCAGGCGGCGCTGGCCGGCCTTGGGATGCAGGCGCTCTGGCTGGGCATCATCCTGGTGCTGCTCAACCTCGTCTGGCGCGCAGGGGTACGCCAATTTTCCGCCGTGGGCTCGTGAAAGGGTAGAGGGGCAGCGGGGAGTTTTCCGCCACACCCACTCTCTGTCCACTGATCGACAAAAGTATGCACTATCTTCATCTGATCTATACCTTTATCCGCCTGGGAGTACTAAATGAATTCCAGTATCGGGCGAACTTTTGGGTCAACCTGCTGCAGTCGGTGCTGACGGTTGCGATGTCGCTGGGTGGATTGGCGGTGGTCTTCCAACATACGGATGTACTTGCCGGCTGGCAGCCGATGGAACTGGTTGCGCTGGTTGGCGTCTACTACATCATGGCTGGCGTCATCGGTGCGGTGATCCAGCCGAGTATGGAACTTTTCTTGCAAGATGTGCGCCAGGGGACGCTTGATTTTGTGCTCACCAAGCCCGAAGACAGCCAGTTGCTGGTCAGCATTCGCCGCGTCTCGATTTGGGGATTTATCACTGTCTTGCTGGGTGGAACGATCCTGGGGATGGCGCTTGTGTGGCTCGCCGGAGCCATCTCTGTTGGTCAGATCGGCGGCTTTGTCCTGGCGTTGGCCGCCGGGGTCATCATCGTCTATAGCTTTTGGCTTATCCTTGCTACACTGGCCTTTTGGTTTATCAAGATCGAGAACATCCTGGTCATCTTCGATAGCATGTACCAGGCTGGGCGCTGGCCGGTCAACATCTATCCTCCCTTTCTCCGCGCCATTCTCACCTTTCTCGTCCCAATTGCCTTTGCTGTGACTGTACCGGCGGAGGCTGCGGTGGGCCGGCTTAGCCTGGTCACCCTGGTCAGCGCTGTGGGCTTGGCGGTCGCCATTTTTGCCGCGGCGCGCTGGTTCTGGTTTTTTGGCATCCGCCACTATTCGGGCGCCTCGGCTTGAGACAACCAGATCCTGTCATGAAAATCTGGCTTTGCCAATTCCCCAGCAGGTGCGCTATCATAGAGACACCATTACCCGTTTGAGTGGAAAGGAAGTTGCACGTGGCAGAGCGATTGCCCGGCAAAGTTGCCGTCGTCACCGGCGCGGGGCAGGGCATCGGCAAAGGGATCGCACTGCGGCTGGCGCGCGAGGGCGCCCGCGTCGTCGTAGCCGAGCGCAGCCCGGCAACGGCAGCAGAGACGGCCGGCGAGATCACCGCATCGGGGCAGGAGGCACTGGCCTACCCGCTCGATATTGCCGAACCCAGCGCCACCCAAAAGATGGTTGCGGATGTCGTTGCTGCGTTCGGCCGCATCGACATCCTGGTCAACAACGCTGGCCGGGTGCAGACCAAGCCGATGATGGAACTGACCGAGGAAGATTGGGATGGCATTCTCGATGTCAACCAGCGCGGCATGTTCTTCTGTCTCCAGGCAGTTGCGGCACAGATGATTCGGCAGATCCCGGAGGAAGTGCGGGCGAGGATGGGGCTGGCTGATGTGGTTGCGGTCAAAGCGCCGCAGCCGCAGACCCCCGGTACGTTGCAAAACAACGGCAAGATTGTCAATCTTTCGTCGATCGCTGGCCGCCGGGGCCGTCCGCTGCAAACACACTATGCCGCCAGCAAGGCGGCGGTGATCAGCGTCACCCAATCGGCCGCGCTGGCGCTGGCGCCGTACAACATCACTGTCAATGCCGTCTGCCCTGGCGTTGTGCCCACCCCGATGTGGCAACAGATCGATGCGGACCGGGGTCGGCTCTTTGGCTCGCAGCCAGGCGAGGCGATGGCCGCCTTTATCAATACCGTGCCGCTCAAACGCGCCGCCACGCCGGAGGACATCGCCGGCGCCGTGGCCTTTTTCTGTTCTGCTGATGCCGACTATATTACAGGACAGGCGTTGAATGTGGATGGTGGCTACGAGATGGATTGACCGCAATCAGAGGATGATCGAGGAGGCGAGTGTAATTCATGCCGGATACGGATGGCCCACTCAAGCGGCTGCTGGAAACGTCAGCCGCTGACTTTGCCGAGTGGCTCCTCGGTGCAGAAGTTCGCGAGATCCAAGCCATCAACGTGGAGCGACCTGCCGACGCTGTTCGCGTCGACCAACTTTTTCGGGTGACGCTGGCAAGCGGCAAGCAAACGTTGTTCCATATCGAGTTTCAAGGCCGAAGTTCGCACCGGCCCGTCAAGTGGCGGATGCTCGAATACATGTCCCGTCTGGCCGATGCTGAGCCGGAGCTTGGCTTGTTTAGCGTTGTGTTTTACGTTGGTCGTGGCGCTGGCGCAAACGACACCGGCGAGCATCAGGTGAGTGCACCGGATGGCTCAGCCAGCCTGAAATGGAAATACCGGGTTGTGCATCTCTGGAGGATGTCGCCGGATGAGCTACTTGCACTCAACCGGCCTGGGCTGTTGCCGCTCTTCGGCCAGACTCACATTGTAAGGCCGGAAACTGTGACACCGGCAATCGTTGACCGTTTGCACCGTGTCGAGGACCGGCGGCTGCAAGAAAGGCTGTTCGCCAGTCTACTGGCATTGACCGAAGATGAGGAGATTCTCGCTATGGTCGAAAAATTGAGCGAACTTGATGAGCTGCTGCTTGATACACCTTATCTGCGACGGCTACGCGAGAGAGCACTACAGGAAGGTCGCGCTGAAGGTCGCGCTGAAGGTCGCGCTGAAGGTCGCGCTGAAGGTCGCGCTGAAGGTCGCGCTGAAGCGCGTCGGCAAGATATTCTTGATACTTTGGTTTGGCGCCTCAACCCGCCGGTGACACTCTATCGCACTGTTGAAAAAGCATTAGCAGCGGTAGAGGATGAGGCGAAATTAGAACGATTGTTTGCTGTCGCTGTGCGCGCCGAATCGATGGACGACATCGTAGCAGCTCTCCAGGGGGAAGAAATCTCTTTCCCCTCTGATGCAGAACCCAGGACCCCCACCAGGGGGCAGCCGTGACGCCTTCCCAGCAGCTTGCTCTGTGGGCAGATAAGCTGCGCGATCTCTCGGCGCTAGGTCTCCGCTATGCCGAACACATTTACGAACGAGATCGGTGGACCCAGGTGCAGACGCTGGCGCTCGAAATGCTCACAGCCACCACCGGGAATGAGTTCGAGACATTGGAGCCGCTGCGGGCGACGGTCTTTACGCATGCGACACCCTTTTCCGTGGGTGACGCTGCAATCATTGACGAGGATGGGCGCATTCTGTTGATCCGGCGAGCTGACAACGGGTTGTGGGCTATGCCTGGCGGCGGTTTCGAGGTGGGCGAAACCCCGGCTGAAGGCGCTGTACGCGAAGCATTCGAGGAGACCGGCGTCCGTTGCCGTCCGCTCGCGTTGGTTGGGGTCTTTGATTCTCGCCTCTGTGGCACGGTCAGCCAGCATCATCTTTACCAGTTTGTCTTTTTGTGTCGGCCAGAAGCAGGTGTCGAACCGGTAGAGCCGTCGCATCCCAATGAGGTCAAAGGGATGGCCTGGTTTGCCGAAGACAATTTGCCGGACGATCTCGATCCTGGCCACGCGCTCCGAATCCCTGTGGCGTTTCAAGTGTGGCGCGGCGAACGCCCCGCCTACTTCGACGATTCGACGGGTCGCAACCACCATTTGTAACAAACCAAACAACCAGGCGCACAAAGAAAACGAAAGCGAACTTCGTAGTAATGGCAACCGAGATCGTGATGCCCAACCTGGGCTTTGATGTGCAACAAGCGCGGCTCATCGAGTGGCTCAAACAGCCCGGTGACGCCGTACAAAAGGGCGAAGTGATCGCCATTGTCGAATCGGACAAAGCCAATGTCGAACTGGAGAGCATCGCCGCTGGCGTGCTCCTCGAACAGTTCATAGAGCCAGGGGTCGAGACGCCGGTCGGCGCGGTGATTGCGCGAATTGGCGAACCAGCCGAACAACGCACACCCGCCCCGGCAACTCCAACCGCCGAGGAGGCGGCAGGCGTAGAGATCTCTCCCGTGGCGCGTAAGTTGGCGGCCGACCACGCCATCGATCTGGCTACCCTCACCGGAACCGGCCCCCGCGGGCGGATCACCCGTGAGGATGTCGAGGCGGCGGTCGCCCGCAAATCTGCGCCCTCACCCCTGCCAGCCGGGGTAGAGAGAGCAGGCACAGTGCGCGCCCTGCCAAAAGTACGCAAGGCCGCACGGATGGCCGGTGTCAAGCTGGCTGATGTGCCTGCCACCGGCCCCAACGGCATTATCACCCTGGCAGATTTGCACGCCTACATGGCGCCAGCGGCTGCAACCAGCCGGGTGGAGCCGGTCGCACAAGAGGCGGAGACCCAATCTGCGCCGTCGCCTGAGGGCGCCCGCGCCCTTCCCCTCAGCCGCATCCGCCAGCTGATCGGCCAGCGCATGAGTGAGAGCAAACGCACAGCGCCCCACTTCTACGTCACCGGCGAATTTGACCTGGAGCAGGCGCTGTGCCGGCTGAAGACAATGCCGGACCCCCAGCCCGGTATCAACGATCTGGTCCAATACCTGGCCGTCCAGGCGTTGCGTAGGACGCCGGCGCTCAATGCCATCCTCCAAGACGAGACGGTCTATCAGTTCGACACCATCAACCTGGCGCTTGCAGTCGCCCGGGATGAGGGGTTGATTACCCCGGTCTTGCGTGGCGCTGAGCGCTTCTCCCTCTCTGGTCTGGCGCAGGAGAGCCGCAAGCTGATCGAGCGCACCCGCGCCAACAGGCTGCAACTGGAGGATTTGCAGGGCGGCACCTTTACCATCAGCAATCTCGGCGTCATTCGCCAGGTGGACCAATTTGTCGCCATCATCAACCCGCCGCAGGTGGCGATCCTGGCCGTAGGGACGGTCAAGCAACGGCCCATCGTCATCGATGGCGGGTTGCACGTCCGCCATACCGTACATCTGACCCTTAGCGGCGACCACCGGGCGGTAGACGGCGTACATTTAGGCCAGTTTATGGCGGCGTTCCAGACGGAACTGGACAATTTCAGTCAAGAAAAATAGAACTATCCGCGGATAGGCGATTATGCCGGATAGAATCAATCATCTGCGTAATCTGTGCAATCTGTGGATCAAAATCTGTGGAGAAGCAAATGGCGCCTGCACTTGAGATGAAAACCCGGCAGGATATGCTCCGCCGGATGTTAGAGATCCGCATCGCCGAAGAGGAGATTCAGAAACTCTTCCTACAAAACCTGATCCGCGGCACGACCCACCTCTGTATCGGGCAGGAGGCGTGTTCTGTAGGCGTAGCCTGGGCCATGAAACCTGGTGACGCGATGACCTGCACCTATCGCGGCCACGGCCATGCGCTGGCGCTGGGCATGACCATGAATGCGCTGATGGCTGAGATGATGGGCAAGCAGAGCGGCTGCTGCAAAGGCAAGGGCGGCAGCATGCACATGACCGATGCCCAGGTGGGGCTGTTGGGCGCCAACGCCATTGTCGGCGCCCAGTTGCCGATTGCCGTAGGCGCCGCGCTCACCTACCAGGTGAAGCGACAACCCCACGTCGCCGTTACCTTTTTTGGCGATGGCGCCGCCAACATCGGCGCTTTCCACGAGGCGATCAACCTGGCCGCCATCTGGAAGCTGCCGGTCATCTTCTGTTGCGAAAACAACCAGTACGGCGAGTACAGCGCACTGCACAAAACAACACCGGTAGCCGATATTGCCACCCGCGCCAAAGCCTACAATATCCCTGGTGTGGTCGTGGATGGCCAGGATGTGGAGAAGGTCTTCGCTGAGATGAGCAGCGCGCTGGACCGCGCACGCCGCGGAGATGGCCCGACGCTGGTCGAATTCAAGACCTACCGCTTCCGCGGCCACTCGCGCACCGACACCGGCCCCTACCGCCCCAAAGGCGAACTGGAGGAATGGCTCAAGCGCGACCCCATCGACATCCTCAAAGACCGTATGATCGTCGCCGGCCAGCTCGATGTGACCGAATTCTCTGAAATGAAACAGGCTGCGGAAACGCTTGTCCTTGAGGCCATTGAATTTGCCAAGAGCGAACCTTACCCCCCTCTGGAAGAATTATTGACCGACATCTACTATGAAAAATGAGCCACAGCAGTTCATAGAGAACGCGGAGGAGACACAGAGAGCGCAGAGAGCAAAAGCGTTTCTTAGAAGCTGCTTGAAATTTGGTGCGTTGCACTCGGAGAGTGCGATGCACCTGGGGCGCCGGGCAACTCGAAAAGGTGCATCGCACGCAAGCGTGCAACGCACCAGTCTGGCAACCACTTTTTCAATAGTTTCTCGTTGTTCCTCTGTGTGCTCTGTGCCTTCTCTGCGCTCTCTGTGAACTGCTGTTTTTTGCAAAGGACTCAAGAACATGCCCGTCATGACCTATCGCGAAGCTGTCTGCAAGGCGTTGGCCGATGAGATGCGCGCCGATGAGAACGTGATCTTCTTTGGCGAAGATGTGGGCGAGGCCGGCGGCGTCTTCAAGGTGACGCCCGGTCTCTACGAAGAGTTTGGCAAAAACCGGGTGCGCGACACGCCGATTTCAGAGCAGGCGATCATTGGCTCCGCGCTTGGTGCGGCCATCACCGGGCTGCGACCGGTGGCCGAGCTGATGTTTGCCGATTTCATCCCGGTGGCAATGGACCAGATCGCCAACCAGATCGCCAAATATCGCTATATGAGCGGCGGCCAGTTCAAGGCGCCCCTGACCATTCGCGCCGCTCAGGGGATGGCCTTTGGTTTTGGCACCCAACACTCGCAGTGCGCTGAATCCTGGCTGATGAGTATCCCCGGTCTCAAGGTCGTCTCGCCCGGCACGCCGACCGATGCCTATGGACTCTTGCGCGGCGCCATCCGCGAGGACAATCCTGTCTTTGTATTGGAACATAAGGGGCTTTACAACCTGAGCGAGGAAGTCCCCGACGATACCGGCCCGCTGGAGCTGGGCCAAGCCACCGTCCGCCGTACCGGCAAGGATGTGACCGTGGTGGCCGTGCAACTCATGATGCATCGCTCGCTCGAAGCCGCGGAAGCGCTGGCGCAAGAGGGTATCGAGGTCGAAGTAATCGACCTGCGCAGCATGGTTCCGTTGGACGAAGAGACGATCCTGCACTCCATCGCCAAGACCAACCGGCTGGTGGTGGTCGAGGAGTCGCCTCACGGCGCCGGTTGGGGGGGGGACATCGTCTCGCTGGCGGCGGACAAGGGCATCTACTGGCTGGAAGCCCCGGTCAAGCGGGTCAACATGGGCGGCTCGCTGATCCCCTACAGCCCGCCGCTCGAAGACGCGGCGATCCCCAACGTGGAACGGATCGCCCAGGCCGTGCAAGAGGTGATGGCGGCGTAGGTTTACAACGGCAAGGCCACGAAAGAGCCTCTCCTAGTACCACATCGCTCTGCCCCAGACGCTCTCCGGGAGGTGGTCGGAGAGGTTGGGGACATTCAGCAGATTCTGCGACCCCTCTCGGAAGGCAACATAGGGATGCGGTTGTAGCCTACGCTGTGGTGACTGTATCCAGGTCCTTTGTATCTTCTTTGGGCAGTGGGAACTGGAAGGCCTGCGTGTAAGGTGGCTTTTCACCGTCCTGATACGCCTCGTATAGGCGCGTGTATTCTTGCCGCGCTTCAGCCACGCTGCGCTTGCCGGTGATGATGTCATGCGCCAGGTTGATGGCGACAAAATTCATGGATGTCCCGCCACAGCGAGCGGATAGTTCGCCCTTCGTCCGCTCGGCAATCACGCTGCCGTCAAATTCGGCCAGTTTGGAGAACATGTCGACCGGCACCTTGTAGTCGATAAACTGTTCCAGAAAATCGGTGTGCGGTGCAGGAAAGTTGTGGGGCACTTCTTCTTTCGCAAGGACTGTTCGCTTCCAACCGTCCTTCGTGTTGTACCAAAACAACCGCGACTGCGAGTATTCATCTGGCGGGCCATAGTATTCAATCAGCCTTTTCGCCGATTCGCGAGGCTCCTTGGGCCAATCTTTGATCACTTCTTCCACAGTTTGTTGCATTGTAAACCTTTCTCCAACTAGGTGGATGCTCTTGTCATCTCCTTTCCGCATATCACCTCAAATGGAAATTGACAGTGTAGCGACGGGGTAGCGACGGGCAACTTCCATTTTCGTCAAACATACCGAATGAGATAAAACATTGCCAATGGGCATATATCTACGTTTAGATACAAGTCGGGTTATGCTCCATGCTCCACCTGGTGGACTGCTATACTGTCGCTCGGGTCGCTTCTTGGCGTCTACGCGTGCGATCTAACCAATTAGCACCAGAACCTACGAACCGGCGTTCTACTAGCTATCCTCCACGGCTAGGCGATACCCCACACCTGGTTCTGTAAGGATCAGTTCGGGCCGCGCCGGGTCGGCTTCTAGCTTCTGGCGGAGCTGGGCAAAGTAGACGCGCAGATAGTGCGTCTCGTCCACATATTCGGGCCCCCACACAGCGCGCAAGATCTGGCGATGAGTCAACACCCGACCAGCATGTTGCACAAGCAGACGGAGCAGGGCATATTCGGTTGGTGTCAACTTGACCGGCTGGCCCCTGACCATCACCAGACGCCGCGCCAGATCAATCTGCAAATCGCCGCTACGGAAGCAAGTGACCTCTGGTTCTGGCGCTATGTGGCGTATCGCAACTCGTAGCCGTGCCGTCAATTCGGCTACGCTAAATGGCTTGGTCAGATAGTCATCGGCACCGGCGTCGAGCGCGGCCACCTTGTCACTATCGGCATCGCGTACCGAGAGAATAATGACTGGTGTCTGCGTCCACTCGCGCAGGCGAGTGATAACTGTTACCCCATCCATGTCTGGCAGACCCAGGTCGAGGATGATGAGGTCGGGGCGCAACAGCGCAGCTTTTTCCAACGCCTCGCGGCCTGTGGCGCATTCGGAGACCTGATAGCCGCTGGCCTCCAGGCTGATCTTGAGAAAACGCCGGATCTGCACTTCGTCGTCTACCACCAAGACGTGCAATCCTTCTTTCATAGCACTGCCTCACGCACCGGCGGGGACGGCACATCAGCCGGCAGGCGAACGATAAAATGAGAACCGCCCGTTGACACATTTTCCGCCGTTATGGTGCCACCGTGTGCCTCCACCAACCCCCGGCTGATGGACAGGCCCAATCCAGTGCCCTCGCTCGTCGGCCCTGAGCCCCGGTAGAATTTATCAAAGATATGCTCCAGCTCTTGTGGAACAATGCCTGGCCCGCTGTCGGCGACTGTCACAATAAGTAACCGGCCATCGAATGTCGCCTCAACCTTGATCGGCGTCCCCAGAGGTGTGTAACGGCAGGCGTTGTCGAGAAGATTGACAAAGACCTGCTCCATAAGCACAAAATCCATCTGAACAAGGGGCAGGTTGGGCGCATATTCGATAGTGAGCGGATGGTCAGCCAGACTCTTCTCCAGCCGCTTGACCGCCACGGCAATGACCTCACTCACATCACACCATTCCGGCTTGAGCCGGAGCCGGCCTGAATCAAGGCGCGACATATCGAGTAGGTTTTCCACCAGACGGTTGAGCCGTTCCGCTGCGCTCTGGATGTCGCCCAGCAGCGTTCGCCGCGCCTCGCCGCTTGGCTCGGTCTGCGCCTCGACCAGGATACCGGCAGCACCGCTGATGGTAGCCAGCGGGGTGCGCAATTCGTGCGAGATCGAGTTCAACAACGCTGTGTAGAGCCGCTCTGATTCGCGCAGCATCGCGGCCTGGGCGGCGGCTTCGTCCAGCAATTCCCGTTCGATTACGAGAGCGATATGGCTAGTAAAGGTTTCCAACAATACTTCCTGGTCCACCGCCAGGCGCTCACCAGAACGGAGACGAATACCCATCACGCCCACGGTACGGCCTGTGGTGAGTAGAGGGAGATAGGTGGCCGCTGCCAGAGGGAGCGAATCGGTGAAGCGCCCGGCAGGCTGCCCATGGTCAAAAACCCAGGTTGCCACGCCCTGCTCCTTCTCATCAAGGGTTAGGGTGCTGCATGGGTGCGGCTGCGCCAGCAACTTCCCGCCGTGTGGCAGCAGGATCGCCACCTCGGCGTCAAAGCTGCGCCCTACCTGCGTCACTGCCGTGCGCAGTACATCGTCCATGGTCACCGCGCCGGCTGTTTCGTGCGCCAGCGTGTAGAGCGCCATCGTGCGCTCGGCGTTATTGCGCGCCTGTCGCTCTTGCGTGCGCAGCCGCGCCGTCAAATTGCCGGTGAAGAGGGCGACCGCAAAAAAGAGAACGACAAGCAATGTATCTTCTGGTGCATGGATCACAAAGGTAAAGCGCGGCGGAATAAAGAGAAAGTTCCACGCCAGTGCGCTCAGCCCCGCACCCAACAGCGCCGGCCCACGACCGATGTAGACTGCCAGCAATTGCACCACCAATAGTTGAATGAGGCCATTGGCCTGATAGCCAGACCAGGGCAACAACAATAAGTTGACCGCAGTCGTCGCACCGACGACCGCTAGTGCCCACAGATAATCGGTCCAAGGTGAACGAAAAGACACGTACGGTTGGGCGACTGATCCGTCTGGCCGGGATTCGCGTGTAACGACGTAGATATCGATATCGCCGCTGGTGCGGATCAGCCGATCCACCGGCGATCCCCCGCGCACTAGATCGCGCAAGGGCGAACGAAGCGGCTTGCCCACGATGATCTGCGACACATTGCGTTGGCGGGCCAGGCGCAACAGTGCTGCGGCAATGTCATCTCCCGCTGCGATCACCACTTCGCCGCCCAGCTTGCGTACCAGGGCAAAGTTGCGCGCCAGGTGCTCCTGCTGCGCCGGAGAGGGAGCGTCTGGGGTTTCAATATGCACGGCCAGCCACGGCGCCTCCAGGTTATAGGCCATGCGCCGCGTCCAACGGATCAACTGTTCGGAAAAAGGGCTGGGACCTACGGCCACCATCAGCCGTTCGCTCGACTTCCAGGGGCCGGCAATCTGTTTGACGGCCATGTAGTCTTGGAGCTTGTGGTCTACATGCTCGGCGGTGAGGCGCAATGCCATCTCGCGTAGTGCGGTCAGATTGCCGGTGCGAAAGAAATTGTTGGCAGCGACCTCGACCCGCTCTGGCGTATAGACCTTGCCCTCGGTCAGCCGTTTGCGCAACTCGTCTGGCGCCAGGTCGATGAGTTCGATCTCGTCTGTCTGGTCGAGGATCGAGTCGGGCACCGTCTCATGTACGGTGATGCCGGTGATCTGACGCACGGCGTCGGCGCGGCTCTCGAAGTGCTGCACATTGACAGTGGTGTAGACATCGATGCCGGCCTGGAGCAGCTCGAGCACATCTTGATACCGCTTGAGGTGGCGGGGGGTGCCCTCCGGGACATTGGTGTGCGCCAGTTCGTCCACCAGCACCAGTTGCGGCTGCCGCGCCAGGATGGCATCGGTGTCCATCTCGGTCAACACGGCGCCGCGATACTCGATCTGGCGCCGCGGGATGATTTCCACCCCCTGGAGCAATAGTTCGGTTTCGGCGCGGCCATGGGTTTCGACCACACCCACCACCACATCGACACCGTCGGCCTGCTGCGCCCGCGCCGATTCCAACATGGCATACGTCTTGCCGACGCCGGCGGCCATGCCCAGAAAGATCTTCAATTTGCCGCGCTGCCGCCGTGTCTCCTCTTTTTGCACGGCCGCCAGCAACACATCAGGGTCAGCCCGGTAGATGTCCATGGGAACGTAGACTGTAGAGCGTAGAACGCAGAACGCAACTCGCCACTCGCAACTATTCTACCTCATCCAGGGCGAGATTGAGGAGGAGAACGTTGACCCGCGGTTGGCCGAGTAGGCCAAGTTGTGGGCCTTCGGTGTGCTGCCGGACGAGATCCGCTACTTGCTCTGGGTCTAGATGGCGCGCCGCAGCCACACGGTCAATCTGCAAGCGGGCCGCTGCCGGGCTGATGTGGGGGTCCAGCCCGCTGGCTGAGGCAAAGAGCAGATCGGTTGGGATGGTCGCTGTCGGCGACAAGTGATTTGCCTGGCGGATAGCAGCCGCTCGCTCAGCGACGGCAGCAGCCAACTCAGCACTGGTTGGCCCCCAGTTGGTGGCGCCCGACGGCAGTGGATCGTACCCTACTGCCGAGGGTCGCGGCCAGAAGTAGCGCGGGTCATGGTTTGCCTGGCCGATCAATGCCGAACCAACCAGTTCGCCATCGCGGTCGATCAGGCTACCGTCTGCCTGCCGCGCAAAGACCACCTGTGCAACCCCTGTGATGAACAGGGGATACAAGAGACCCGTCATGAGGGACAACCAGAGCAGCATCAGCACCGCTGTTTTCCATTGCCTTACCATAATATGACTCCAGGTTCACTAATGCGTAGTCCGTAATGCGTAATGCGTGATGCGTGAGATGAGCGGCCAAGCATTACGGATTACGCATCACGCATTACACCAGCCCCACTGCCGTCACAATCAAGTCGATCAGTTTGATGCCGACAAAAGGGATGAGCAAGCCACCTACGCCATAGATCAGCAGGTTGCGCGCTAAGAGCGCCGCCGCCCCTAGGGGGCGATAGTTGACGCCGCGCAGCGCCAGTGGGATGAGCGCGATGATGACCAGCGCATTGAAGATCGTCGCACTCAGGATGGCGCTTTCCGGTGACCCCAGCCGCATGATATTGAGCGCCGCCAGCGGACCCACAGTGCCGCCCATTGCATAGAGCGTGCTAAACATGGCGGGCAGAATGGCGAAATATTTGGCGACATCGTTGGCGATGCTAAAGGTGGTCAGCGCGCCGCGGGTCATGAGCAACTGTTTGCCGATTTCGACCACTTCGATGAGCTTGGTGGGGTCGCTGTCCAGATCCACCATGTTGCCGGCCTCGCGCGCTGCCTGAGTGCCCGTATTCATCGCCACGCCGACATCGGCCTGGGCCAGCGCCGGGGCGTCGTTGGTGCCGTCGCCGGTCATGGCGACCAGGTGGCCGTCGCTCTGCTCGTGGCGGATGCGTTTGAGCTTGTCTTCGGGCGTGGCCTGCGCCATAAAATCATCGACACCGGCCTCGGCGGCAATGGCCGCCGAGGTGAGCGGGTTGTCACCCGTGATCATGACCGTGCGGATGCCGATGGCGCGCAACTGGGCAAAGCGCTCGCGGATGCCGCCCTTGACCACGTCCTTGAGTTCGATAACGCCCAAGACATCCCGGTTTTCGGCTACGACCAGGGGGGTGCCGCCGCTGCGGGCGATCAGGTCCACCGTTTCCTGCACGGCGACCGGGAAGGAGTTGCCCTGCGCCTCCACATGTTTGCGGATGGCATCGGCCGCCCCTTTGCGGATCACCTGTGGTGGCTCACCATCCACCTGGGGAAAATTGACACCGCTCATGCGCGTTTGCGCCGTAAAGGGTACGAACTCGACGGCGGTCTCCCCCAGCTCCCACCAGCGCAGGTTGAATCGGTCCTTGGCCAGGATCACAATCGACCGGCCTTCGGGGGTGGCGTCGGCGAGCGAACAGAGCTGGGCGACGCTGGCCAGCCGCTGTTCCTCAACCTGGGGCGCCGGGTGGAAGGCTGTCGCCATGCGGTTGCCCAAGGTGATCGTGCCCGTCTTGTCGAGTAGGAGCACGTCGATGTCGCCAGCGGCCTCGACGGCGCGGCCGCTGGTCGCCAGCACGTTGCGCTGGATCAGCCGGTCCATGCCGCTGATGCCGATGGCGCTGAGCAGCCCCCCAATAGTAGTGGGGATCAGACAGACGAGTAGGGCAATGAGCGCAGGCAAGGTCGCCGCGCTGGCGCCTGTTGCACCGCCAGCGGCCTCGCTATAGGCCATAAAGGATCGCAGCGAAACCACCACCAGCAAAAAGGTGATCGTCAGGCCAGAGAGCAGGATGGTCAGCGCAATTTCGTTGGGGGTCTTCTGCCGCCGGGCGCCCTCGACGAGTGCGATCATGCGGTCGAGAAAGGTGCTGCCCTGCTCCGACGTGATCCGCACGACGATGCGGTCGCTGAGCACTTTGGTGCCCCCTGTTACGGCGCTGCGGTCTCCCCCACTCTCGCGGATTACCGGCGCCGATTCGCCGGTGATGGCCGATTCGTCCACGCTGGCGATACCTTCGACCACCTCGCCGTCGCCGGGGATGAGATCGCCGGCTTCGCAGACCACGAGATCGCCCCGTTTGAGCTGCGTCGCCGGCACACTCTCCTCGTAGTTTTCGTTGACCAGCCGCCGCGCCATCAACTGCGTGCGTGTCCTGCGCAGAGCATCGGCCTGTGCTTTGCCGCGACCCTCGGCCATCGCTTCGGCAAAATTGGCAAAGAGCACCGTAAACCAAAGCCAGACCGTGATCTGCACGTGAAAGCCGGAGAGCAACCCACCGGCCAACTCGCGGATCACCACCAGCGTCGTCAACAGCGCGCCGGTCTCGACGACAAACATCACCGGGTTCTTGATCTGCTGGCGCGGGTCCAACTTGCGGACCGCATCGAGAATTGCCCGGTTGATGATTGCTCGATCAAAGAGCGGTCTTGTCTTTGATTTCTTCTTTCCAACGGATAACTTGTCTAACACGAATCACCTCAATCTTCTCAAATCTCCCTACTCTGTTCAATCTCTGGTGATGTTGAGATTGAGGAGAGTGGAGGGGATTGTTCAAAAGACTCGCCCCGCCTGCATCAGAAAATGCTCCACAATCGGCCCCAGTGAGAGCGCCGGGAGAAAGGTCAGGGCGCCAACGACAAGCACCACAGCCACCAGCAGACTGCCAAAGAGGGCGCCGTCGGTTGGGAAGGTGCCGGGCGAGGGCGGTGTGACTCTTTTGCTGGCCATACTGCCGGCGATGGCTAAAGTCGGCAGGATCACGCCAAAGCGCCCAATCCACATGGCCACGGCGAGCAGGAGATTGTAAAAGGGCGTGTTGGCGTTCAATCCGGCAAAGGCGCTGCCGTTGTTGCCAGCCCCTGATGAAAAAGCGTAGAGGATTTCGCTCAACCCGTGCGGACCGCCGTTGGTGCGACCGGCCAACCCCGGCCCCGTCACCGCAGCCAGCGCTGAGAAGAGCAGGATACAGGCGCTGGGCAGCAGCACGGCCAGGATCGCCATCTTGACCTCGCGCGCCTCGATCTTTTTGCCCAGGTATTCCGGCGTGCGGCCCACCATCAGCCCGGCGATGAAGACAGTCAGCACGACAAAGACCAGCATCCCATAAAGCCCGGCACCGACACCACCAAAGATCACCTCGCCCAACATGATGTTTAGCAAGGGGACCAGCCCGGCGAGCGGCATCAGGCTATCGTGCATGGCGATGACTGATCCATTCGAGGCCGCCGTCGTCGCCGTGGCCCAGAGGGCGCTGTTGGCAATGCCAAAACGCACTTCTTTGCCTTCCAGCGGGCCGGCAATGCCCAGCACATTGTTGGCGCTGTACTCGGCGGAGAGTGTCACCGCCAGCCCGGCTACAAAGAGAACCAGCATGGCGGCAAAGATCACCCAGCCCTGGCGCCGGCTGCCGACCATCACGCCGTAGGTGTAGGTGAGCGCGGCGGGAATGAGCAAGATCGATAACATTTCTAAAAAGTTGCTCAACGGCGTTGGGTTTTCAAAGGGGTGTGAACTATTGGTGTTGAAGAACCCACCCCCATTGGTGCCCAACTGCTTGATGGCGATCTGCGAGGCCGCCGGTCCTAGCGGGAGCGTCTGCACCTCACCGGCCAGTGTACGCACCTGGGTGTAAGGCGCAAAGGTCTGCACCACCCCCTGGCTGACCAGCGCCAACGCTAGGAGGATGGAGAGAGGCAGCAAGATGTAGAGAACCGTGCGAACCAGGTCTACCCAGAAGTTGCCAATCGAAGTCGCCGAGCGGCGGGTAAGCCCACGCGTCAGCGCAATCAACACCGCCATGCCCGTCGCCGCGCTGACAAAGTTCTGGACAGCCAGCCCCATCATCTGGGTGAAGTAGCTGAGGGTCACTTCGCCGCCATACGCCTGCCAGTTGGTGTTGGTCATAAAACTGGTGGCCGTATTGAAGGCCAGATGCCAGGAGACGGCCGGGAGAGCGGCCGGGTTGAGGGGCAGGAACGGCTGCGCAAGCTGTAGGGCGAACAACACGAGAAACCCAAAGATGTTAAAGACAAGCAGCGCCGAAGTATAGGTTGTCCATCGCATCTCCTCTTCGGTCTTGACGCCTGACGAGCGGTAAATGAGCTTTTCTACCGGGCGCAGCACCGGCGTCAGCCAGGTGGGTTGGCCGGTGTAGAC